>DATETZ010000091.1:0-2903 GCA_035283385.1 Hyphomicrobiaceae bacterium | reverse complement strand
TCTTCCAGGCGCTGCCGTCGAGGAACACGCGGCCGCCGGGCTTGAGAAGCGCGGAGAATTTCTTCAGCACGCGCTCGTAATCGGGAAGGTGCTCGATCACGCCCATGATGACGATGGCGTCGAACTTCTCCTTCGGCTCGTACTCGTAGAAATCGGTGAGCTCGATGTCGAAATTGTCGCCGAAATTGGCGAGCTTGCCCCTTAGGTAGCTCTGGGAGACCTCCGAGTTGGTAATGCCGGTGAAGCGTGCGCCGGCTTGCAGCGCATGCCCGGCAAAGGCGCCCCACCCGGGACCGATCTCGAGCACGCGCGTTCCTTTGCCGATACCGCATTGCTCGAGCGCCCAGTCGAATTTCCGTTGCAGCGCCTTTGACAGGGGCTCGTTGTCGTTTTCGTAGACGCCCTGGCTGTAGGCCGGGAAGACGGGATCGAGAAAACTCAGGAAGAGTTTTGGGTCGGCATTGTAGTGGGAGGAGATCGCCCGCTTATTGGTATAGACCTGCCCGAACAGCAGCGGCTCGATAAAGCGCCAGGCCGCCACCAGCGGGTGCCGGTCGTCGAGGGAAGCGCGCAGCCTAAACGGCTTCAGCATGTCACCCTCGAGGTCGATGTCGCCTTGCAGATAGGCCTCGGAGATGTTGCCCTCGTCGAGGGTGCGGAGCGCGCGGAGTGCCCGCTCGTTGCGCAGGCCCACGTGAAACTCCGGCTTGCCTTGGCCCAGGGTCCGCTTCTCGCCGTCGGGCAACTCGACGGAGAAGGGTGTGGCGATCTCCCCCACTCGGTTGATCAAGGCGTCGAGCGTGCGTGCGGCTGATGACATTCTCTGTCCCCGGCTTTTCCGGCGCCCGTGGACGTCGCTCCTCAGGCCGGCAGTCCTGCGTTCCGACGCGATTGTGCCTCGAAAGAGAGGGGAATGAAATGGCCGAGATCAAGGCCGAAACACGGCGAGGTATGCTTGCCGAGGGGCCGTTCACTCGGGCTATCATGCACCCCGCCATTAGATGGGGGTTCGGAAATGGATGTCATTGGGGGTTACCTGGGCCGCGCGTTGCGAGCAGCCGTCGTGCTCTGCACTGGTCTTTGGCCTGAGCCAACGCTCTTGGCCGAAGTCGCCGAGGCCAGCGAGGGACCAGGCTCCATTCTCAGGGTTTGGCCGCTTGAAGGCGGCGGCCCCGGCAACAGCGAGGCCTTCCGCATCCTCTACCGCTCGACCGGCCTTAATGGGCATCCGATCGAGGTGTCAGGCGCCATCTATTGGAACCCAGGTCCGGCGCCAGCCGGCGGGCGCAACGTGATCGCCTGGGCGCATCCGACGAGCGGCGTGGTGCAGGCCTGCGCGCCCTCGCTCATGCCGGACAATGCCGGCATGATCTGGGGGCTAGCCGACATCTTGGCCAAGGGTTATGTCGTGGTGGCGACGGACTATCCTGGGCTCGGCACGCCGGGCATCCACCCTTATCTCATCGGCATCAGCGAGGCCCGCGCCGTGCTCGATTCGGTGCGCGCCGCGCGCGCTTTGCCGAATACCGGCGCTTCCAACCGCTTTGCCGTGTGGGGCCACAGTCAAGGCGGCCACGCCGCACTCTACACGGGCGAGCTTGCCGCAAGCTATGCGCCCGAGCTCAAGCTGGTCGGCGTCGCCGCCGCAGCGCCCGCCACCTACCTCGCCGAGTTGTTCGACGCCGACAAGGAAACGGCGACGGGCAAGGAGCTCACCGCCATGACAATCTATTCCTGGTCCAAGCTCTACAACACGCCGGCGACCACGCTGGTGGAGCCCGGCGCCATGGGACCGTTCGAGCAGATGGCGCATGACTGCATCGAGTCGGTGGCGGAGTTCAAAGCCATCACCGACGCGGAGAAGCCGCTCCAGACCGAGAAGTTCCTCAAAGCCGATCCGACCGAGACCGAGCCGTGGCGCGGGATCATGCTGCGCAATACGCCGGGTCAGGCGCCGGCCGGCGCGCCGGTGTTCATCGCCCAAGGCACCGCTGACACCACGGTTCACCCCGAAATCACCAAGAAATTCGGTGAGGCGCTGTGCAAGCAAGGCGCGCGTGTCGACTTCATCTGGCTCAAAGGTGTCAGTCACACCTTCGCCGCGAAAGACAGTGCGCGCCAGACGCTCGCCTGGATGGGAGACCGCTTCAGAGGGGCGCCGGCGCCGTCTAGTTGCCGGTAGCGGTGCCCTCTATTACGTTCAATTGCTGATCTGGATCACCGTGTTCCCGGCGCCGTGCCGCTGCACGAGAGAATAGAGCGCGGCGGCGTTTGACGGGTGCAGCCTGATGCAGCCGTGGGACGCGGGGCGGCCGAGATATTTCGTCTCGTAAGAGCCGTGGATCGCGTAGCCGCGCAGGAAGAAGATCGAATAGGGCATCGGCGAGCCGCTATAGATCGTCGAGCGGTGATAGCGGACAACGGCCGTCGGCCTGAAGGTGCCGGTGGGGGTGCGATAGCCGGGCCGCGCGGTCGAGACCGGCCAATTGTACCGGGGAATGCCGTCCACATAGACGTTCATGCGTTGACTCGACAGATTGATCTTGGCGACGATTTGAGCTTGAGCGATGGCAGGATATGCAAGCGTGAGGCCGAGCAAGACGGCCAAGAGGATGGTGCGCCGCATTGATGTTCTCCCTCAGAGCAGGCCTCCCCGAAGTCAGCGGCCCGCCGATCGTCTTCATGTTGGGAGCTGAGGCTTCCCGATCAAGACTGTGGTGAGCCTAGCCGGCTCCACCTGAACATCTCCTGAACGAGCTTGGCCTTGCGGCGCATCCCGACAGGCCGGGCGCTCCAATTGCTGCCATCATTTGTGCTAGGCTTTGGGCCTGGGGGGGTCCACCGGGAAGGTCGAATATCGGATGCGAAGGCTGACCTTTGGCCTCACGCTGGTTCTGTTGTGC
>DATETZ010000090.1:0-2304 GCA_035283385.1 Hyphomicrobiaceae bacterium | reverse complement strand
AGTGCGCCGCCGATATAGATGGGGCGGTCGTAATCGGCCTTGGTGAAGCCGTAGGTCTTGGGCTTGAGCTCGGCGTGCTCGCGGCGGGTGATGAGCTCGAGCGGGTCGAGCTTGGCGGCGAGATGGCCGCGCGTGCGATAGTTGCGGATCAGCATGCGGGCGGCGAGCGTATCGCGCGCGGCGGCCAGTGCCTGCTCCTCGGTAAAGTCGGCCGGTATACTAAGCTGCCGGAGCGCAGCGGCCCCGTTGGCTGGGGCCCACGAGGGCCCGCGCGCCTCGGCGAGTATGTCGTCCCTGCTGTCGTCGAGGCTTGCGAAGAAAGCGCGCCACTCGGGATCGAGCGCAGCGGGGTCCTCTTGGTAGCGGCCGTGGAGTTGCGCGAGGTAGGTGGCGTTGGCGCCTTGCAGGAACGACGTGCGGAGAAACACCTCGTTCAGTTCGTGTCGCGTCATTGGATCAACCTTGCCGGTCGTTGAAGGCTACCGGCGTGCCGGGCAAAAAAGGCGAGCTTTGGGCGCTCGCCTCACCCTCCATGTAATATGCGTGCAAGGGTTGTTCCAAGGGCGGCGGGCGAGTTTGCCACCACAATTCCAGCCTCGCGCATTGCCTCAATTTTGTGCTTGGCGTCGCCTTTGCCGCCCGAGATGACGGCACCGGCATGGCCCATGCGCCGCCCGGGCGGAGCGGTCGAGCCTGCGACAAAACCGACCACCGGCTTCGTGTTGCCGGCATTCACCAGGAATTCGGCGCCCTCCTCCTCGGCGCTGCCGCCGATCTCGCCGATCATGATGATCGCCTTGGTCTCGTCGTCGGCAAAGAAGAGCTGAAGCGCATCGACGAAGTTCGTGCCGTTGACGGGATCGCCGCCGATGCCGATGCAAGTCGACTGGCCGAGCCCAACGGCGGTGGTCTGAGCCACCGCCTCGTAGGTGAGGGTGCCGGAACGCGACACGATACCCACCTTGCCGGGCAGGTGGATGTGGCCCGGCATGATGCCGATCTTGCATTGGCCGGGGGTGATGATGCCGGGGCAATTCGGGCCGATCAGCCGCGTTGCCGAGCCGCTGAGTGCGCGTTTCACCTTGACCATGTCGAGCACCGGCACGCCTTCGGTGATGCAGACCACGAGGGGCACGCCGGCGTCGATCGCTTCGAGGATCGCGTCGGCGGCGAAGGCCGGCGGCACATAGACGGCGCTCGCATCGGCCCCGGTCGCCGCTACCGCCTCTCTGACGGTGTCGAACACCGGCAGGCCGAGATGCTTGGTTCCGCCTTTGCCGGGTGTGACGCCGCCGACCATGCGCGTGCCATAGGCGATGGCCTGCTCGGAGTGGAAGGAGCCCTGCGCGCCGGTGAAGCCCTGGCAGATGACGCGTGTGTTTTTGTCGACGAGGACGGACATGGGACGAACTGCTTTTACCCTGCAAATTTCAAGCCGTGGCCTTCACCGCGGCGACGGCCTTCTTGGCGGCATCGTCGAGATCGTCGGCCGGGATGATGGCAAGCCCTGACTGCCGAAGCAGCGCCTTACCGCGCTCGACATTGGTCCCTTCGAGCCGGACGACGAGCGGCACGGTGATGTGCATCTCCCGCGCCGCGGCGATGATGCCCTCGGCGATGGTGTCGCAGCGCATGATGCCGCCGAAGATATTGACCAGCACGGCCTTCACATGGGGGTCGGAAAGGATGATTTTGAAGGCCTCGGTCACCCGCTCCTTGCTCGCGCCGCCGCCGACATCGAGGAAATTGGCGGGCTCACCGCCATAGAGCTTGATGATGTCCATGGTGGCCATGGCGAGGCCGGCGCCATTGACCATGCAGCCGATCGAGCCGTCGAGCTTCACATAGGAAAGTCCAAGCCGCGCAGCCTCCACCTCGGCAGGCTCCTCCTCATGAATGTCGCGCAGCTCGGCGATGTCGCCATGGCGGAACAGGGCGTTGTCGTCGAAGGCGATCTTGGCGTCGAGGCAAAGCAAATTGCCCTCCTTGGTCACCACGAGCGGGTTGATCTCGATGAGGCTCGCGTCTTTCTCGACGAACAGCTTGTAGAGCGACTTGACCAAGCTCGTGCATTGCTTAGCGAGCGGTCCTTCGAGCTTGAGCGCCGAGGCGATGACCCGCCCATGGAAGTTGCTGATGCCGGAGGCGGGATCGACTGTGAGGGTGGCGATCTTCTCCGGCGTGTTGGCGGCAACGGCCTCGATGTCGACGCCGCCTTCGGTCGAGGCGACGAAAGCGACACGGCCAGAACCGCGATCGACCAGCAGCGAAAGATAAAGCTCGCGCGAAATGGCCGCGTCCTCG
>DATETZ010000089.1:0-29800 GCA_035283385.1 Hyphomicrobiaceae bacterium | reverse complement strand
GCTCTCTCATCAAGTTCGCCTCCGTGACGCCCGTGACCCTGTGAGAAGGGCGGGCTAGGCTAAGATGTTTCCCCGGCGGAATGGCGTGCGATCCGTGGCCGAAACGGGTGCGACCCGTGACGGAATAATGAACAATCGGCGTGAGGCTTCGGCGCGAGGCGGACCCGGCCCGAACATGGTCTGCCGGCGCGCTAAGCGTTGGCCACGCGCGTGCCGCCGCCGGTGCCGTCGTCCCAGGCAAAGACCAGCTTGCCGATCTGCTGCCAGGCTTCCGGCGAGTCGCGGTTCACCATCGCGAGCTCCGCGGCATGGCTGCGAAGGCGGTCGAGCAACACTTGCTGCTCGTCATCGAGACCGTCATCCGGCCCGGCCGCCTGCTCGAGCTCCTCGATGAGCTGCCGCAGCACCTGCTCGTAGGGGCCGCGCGGGCTCAGCATCAGCGCCGGAATGAGGCCTTCGATCTCCTCGTTGATCGTGTTGAGCAAATCGATCCTGTTCTCGTCGTCCGCCTGCCGGCTCCACAGGGCCTGATAGGTGCTGCGCAGGCCATCGCGCAAGTCCTTCTCGCGCCGGCGCAGGCTGTAGCCGAGAACCGAGTCCGCCTCCTTGAGCTGATCGAGAGACTTGCCGGCGGCGACGGCGCTGCCCACGAACTCGGGCTTGGCGACGAAGGCGTAGGCCTGCTCGTCGAGACCGATTGCCTTGAGAAGTGCCGCCCTGAACTCGTCCTTGAGCCGCCGTCCCTGGGGATCAGGCTGGGTCAGGCGGAGGTGCTCTTTCGACTTGTCGTCGACCGCGGCGCTCGTGCCCGCAAGCGAGCCTCCTGCCCGTGCGCCCGGCAGCTGCGCGGCGATCTGGCCTTGGCCGAAGCCGGCGAAGTGCGTCTGCGCGCGAATGCGGGCGAGCGTCTTATAGAGATCGCGGTGAATGAAGTAGTGCCCGCCATCGTTGCCCGCGCGTTGCACGCGATCGAGGGTCGCACCTGCGTTCAGGGTGTTGCGCACGGTGCGCGCGTGCGCATTCTCAACTTCGTTGAGTTTGATTTCCGCCATGAAGCCGTGACGCTCGTTGATCGGGTGCATATAATGCAGCACCAATTCCGAGTTGTGGCTGACATGGGGGAGCAACGCCACCCTGACGATTTTCTCGAGCTCGGCGAGATCGAAATTCCCTTTGTCCGAATCGAACGCTTTCTTGGCGATGATTGAAAGGAACTCGACGAGCTCGGAGCGCACAAGGTAGCGCTCGGCACGCGTCTCATCGTGTTTTACGGCACCGATGGTCGCGCCGGCATTCAGAACCTTGAGCACGCGCGACTTCCAGAGGCTCTCTTCATGAGGGAGCACAATCTGGTGCGTCCATGCGCTGTCAATGCCGCTTCGTTCGTCGCGCAGCGGCTCCAGGCTGTCTGCTACCAGGTTCGCATTCTCGAATTTGTCCGGCAGCAGCGCATTCTCGACGATCGCCTCGAGCTGCTGGGAGTTACGCGGCTTCAAACTCGGCACGTCGGCAAGGGGCGAGCGCACGGCGTTGGCGCCGAACAGGCCGGTCATGAAGATCAGACTGTCGATGCCGATCGCGATCGCGAGCGCGAGATAAGCGAGCCGGTTGCCGTCGTTGAAGGCGTTCCAGGACACGACGAAGCGATGCGCCCGGTCGTCGCGGGTGAGCTCGGTGAAGCTGATCTTGGTTCGGAGCGCATCGGTGTCCTTGCTCGGCAGCCCCGCGTCGGCGAGGCATTTCTTGGCGAAGCCGAACAGGGCGTCGGCGCTCGTATGCGGGGCCAGCTTGTCGCCGCCGACGCAACTAGCCTCGAAAGCCTTGGAGCCGGCGTTGAGCGCGAACAGAAGGGAAGCTGCCTCCGTCGCCTGCTTGGGATCGCAATCGATGCCGCGCACGTTGTCCTTGGTGGCGGGCGTGCTGGCGAGCGCGCCGTTGAGGTTGGTGCACAGCTCGTGGACTTTGCCGAGCTTCTCGACCGTCGGCTCCTGCCGGAAGTCCGTGCGGGCATTGTCGAATGCGAGCAGGGCCCGCGCCGGATCCAGTCTCTTGTCCTCGCCCTCCACGGCGGAGTCTTGCGTTGCCTTGATCCGCTGCTCGGCGGTGACGGCCTCGCCCTTGTATTTCGCCAGGCCGCCCTCGATGCCGGCGAGCTCGGTCTTGATCTGAGAGATGCGTGTATCGACGTCGTCGAGGCGCTTCTTGGCGTCCTTCACCCTGAGCTCGCCGATCTTGTAGTAGTCGTTGAGCTTGCCGAGCTCTCCCATGCGCTCGCGATAGACCGGCCCCTTGCCGACCTTGAGGGTGCCTTCGACCCCCTTGTCCTCCGCCATCGCCTCGACGCGCTTGGCGTCGACCTCCTTGGCGCGGGCGTCGAGCTCGCCCTTCTTCTGCGCATATTCGGCGGCGAGCGCCGGCCGGTCGGCCTCGAGCCGCGACAGCTCGTCGGTCATCGTCGTCTTCTTGCTTGCGAGCCCCGCTTGGCTGCTTTCGGCGGTCGCGATCCGCTCCTGCTGCTCCTTGATGGCGCGGTTGCGGGCTTCGATCTGGTCATTGAAGTAGCGCTCGATGTCCCCCTGCGCTCCCTGCGAGGCGCCCGCGAGATCGACGAGGTGGCGCTCGTAGGCCTGCCAGCCATCGCTCTGGAACAGTTTTTCCGTTTCCTCGAGACGCCGTGACGTGATCGTCTGACCGATGTCGGCGAGAATTCCGGTCACTTGGTTTTGCGCTCTCAAGTCGGCGACGCGCTTCCTCTCCTCCTGCGGGAACACCACGTTGAAGCGGCTGTCGAAGGAGAAGAACACGCTCGTCGCCATGCAGGCGAGGAACATCACCCACAGCATCGCATTCTTGGTGATGATCCGCGCCGCCTGCGTGTAGGGGACGAGAATGTCGCTTCGCGCAAACACCGTCAGCAGGCCGAGGGCCACGAGCACCGCTCCCGCCGTCATCAGCGCCTGCGTCCACGAGTCCGCCGAGATGCCGTGGTGCCAATGATAGACGCCGGCCGCTGCCGCAAGCAGCACGACGCCAAAGGCGATGATCACCATCAGCGGGATCGTCGCCCGGGCCAACCCGCTGCGAGGGACGGTGCTCATTCCGGTCGCGAAGCTCTCGCCGATCAGCCAGGCAACAATCAGCATTACGCCGTGGATGCCGAACGTGAACATGAGCGACAGCACCGGCTCGCCGGTGAAGTTGGTCATGCCGTCCCAAGTCGTCCAGCCGCCGGCGAGCGACAGCACGAGCGCCGCGGTGCCGAGCAGAGCCAGCTGCCAGTTGGTGAAGAAGACGTCCTTCAAGACCTTGCGCAGGCGCTGACCGAAGTCCGTGAAAAAGAGGATGGCAACGATGATGCAAGCGGCGCCCAGGATGAGCAGCGGCCCCTTGAAGGGCCGGAGCGACTCGAGCGTAGGCATCTGGGCCGCAACCGTATCGATGCTCGGCAGCTTCTGGATCGCGTCCAATGTGGAGTCCGCGGTGGCCTTAACGTCCCAACCCATCTTTAGCGTCCTCCTGGCCGCTGCCGGCCGTAACCATGCGTCGCCAACTCTAGCTCAAACTCTCTTGGCCGGTTGCGCTCGGCAAGAGACTTGCCCGCGATCGGTCCGGGCGCGCCGGCGCCGTGGGATCAGCACACGATGAGCACATCTCCCGGCCTCTTCGCGGCAGGAATGCGGCGGCGCCGTGCACATGAAGATGATTTAATGTCCGCACAACCGATCCACAACGCCGCTTGCCGGCTTGGCGAGGCGAAGCGGCAGCGTGTGCCGCGCACCCGACTGGCGCCCAATCCAACAGCTCGACTTCATTTGCTGCTTTCCATGATGCATGCCAAGCCTCGGCCCGTGAACGAAAATCGCAAGGAGCCGTTTATGCGCGCAATGGATGTCGTTAATGGAGGTGGTCAACGGCGGCCGTCGTGCGCCCTGGCACCGCCTCGAACAGCGCCGCGAGCCCCATGCCGCCGAGGGCGCCGAGCGTCACGACGCCATGACGGGGGGCGGGCATAGTCTTGGACCTCACCATGCGCGTGAACAGGCGCACGACGAGCACCGCGCCGGCGGCGCCGAACGGATGCCCGCGGACGATCGCGCCCCCGTCCGGATTGATGAGCGCGTGGTCGAGCTCCAAGCTGCTCGCGAGCGCGATGGCTTGGGCGGCCGAGCTTTCGCTCATTTCGACGAGACGTATGTCCTCGCGCTTGAAGCCGTTGAGGCGGCCGTAAAGCCTTTTCATGGCCTGGATGGGGGCGCTCGGCTCGTCGTCGGGGGATACGCCTTGGGCGGCGCTGGCCAGGAGCCGCAGCGCCCCCGGCTTGCCGAGCTCGGTCCAAACGCGCTCCGAGACCACGACCACGAAGGCCGCACCGTCATGGAGCGCGCTCGTATTGCCGGGCGTCAAGGTGCCGTCGGGGGGCAGGAACGGCATGAGCCGCTCCAGATCCTCCGGTGCCGGCTCGACCGCGCTCTGATCGCGGGCCTCTTCCGCATTTGCGCGCAAGGGAACGATTTCGCCGACGAACCTGCGCGCGGACCGTGCGGCCTCCGCCATGATGTGCGACTTGAGCGCATAGGCATCCTGGGCGGCCCGGCTTATGCCGAGCCGGTGCGAGAGCCTCTCGGAAGCCTCGAACAGCTGCGGTTCCTCGGAGGCCTCGGCATTGCCCGGCTCGAAACGCATGAAGCGCGGCAGCTGATAGAGGTTCCTCGGCTTGGCGATGCGCCACGGCGCGGTCGAGATCGCCTCGGCGCCGCCGGCGATCACCACGTCGGCATCGCCGGCTCCGATGGCCCGGATCGCGGCGAGTATGGCATCGAGCCCCGAGCCGCACTGGCGATCGATGGTCGAAGCGGCAGCGGTCTCAGCAAGGCCGGCCGCGAGCGCGATAAGCCGGGCCGGGTTGCCGCCCTCCGAGGCGTTGCCGGCGATCAGCTCGTCGACGCGTTCCGGAGCAAGACCGCAATCCTCGAGCGCGGCCGTCACCACCGGCGTGGCAAGCTCCACGAGCCGCCGGTTGCGGTGCAGTCCGCCGACCCGGCCGAGCGCCGTTCGGCGCGCGGCAACAATGTAAGCAGGGGCCAGAGACATCGAGACCCATCGTGCGCGGGAGTGACTTTTCGAGTGTAAGCGGAGCAGGCGCCAAACAGCGTTCCCACTCGCACGGCAATGAGCGAGAGATCATAGGAACGTGGCGAAAAACGGATACTATAATACTGTTAGTATACATGAGGGCGCCTCGGTGGAGTCGTCTGGCGCCGTTTCCGACCCGGCTCCTGTCCTAGGCAGGGCGCGATTTTTCTGGGCACAGGGGCGGGCCATGCTATGTTGCTCATGTACAGATCCAATCCCAGCGGGCCCGATGTCCGAGGCTTCCTCAAGAACGCCTTTCCCAGCCCCCGAGAAATCGGACAGCCGGCGTTTTGCGAAGCTGGTCGATCGCGCCAATCAGGCCTTGGTCGACAAGAACCTGCGCTTCACGAAGCTGCGTCAGATGGTGTTCGAGGAGATTGCGGCGACGCATGCCTCGATCGGCGCCTACGACGTCTTGGCGCGCCTTGCCGAGAAGGGGACACGCGTCGCGCCGATCTCCATCTACCGGGCGATCGATGCGCTGCTGCAGGCGGGCGTGATCCATCGCCTCGAGAGCAAGAACGCCTTCTTCGCTTGCCGCAGGGCCGACCACGCCAAGGGCCGCCGTCCCCTGTTCCTGTCGTGCGAGACGTGCGGGGCTGTGGGCGAGATCGACGGGCAGCATATCTTCGACCTCATCGGCGAGGCCGCGCGCGGCGCCAAGTTCACCCCGCGCGTCAAGTTCGTCGAGGTGTCGGGGATCTGCCCGCGCTGCGCCGCGGCCCAGAAGTAATTAGGGCGCAACTCCAGATGACCGGGCGCGATCGGCGGGCGGCGGACGGCGTCGGGACCGGCCGAGGTCTCTCACACGAATGCCATGACGCGGGCTGCAGGGCCCCAGATCGGGAGCGGTTCGTGCCGTTCGACGATCATGCGCTGGTCAGCGCACGGGGCTTGCGCATCGAACGCAACGGCCGGGTACTGGTCGAGGATGTCGACATCGACATCCGGCCGCGCGAGATCGTGACCGTCATCGGGCCGAATGGGTCGGGCAAGACCACGCTCGTCCGCGCGCTCTTGGGGCTCGAGCGGCTCGATGGCGGCGCCGTCCGGCGTCCGGCGGGCCTGACGATTGGCTATGTGCCGCAGCGTTTCGACATCGACCGCACCCTTCCCATGACGGTCGAGCGCTTCCTCGCTCTCGGCAACGGCGAGCGCAAGACGCGCATCCCCGAGGTTCTGCGCGAGGTCGGCGCGGCGCGCGTCAGGACCCAGCAGCTCGGGGAGCTTTCGGGCGGCGAGTTGCAGCGTGTGGTGCTGGCCCGGGCGCTGCTCTGCGATCCGGCATTGCTGGTCCTCGACGAGCCGGTCCGCGGCGTCGACTATGTGGGTGAGGCGGAGCTCTATACGCTGATCGGCCGCCTGAGGGATGCCCGCGGCCTCGGCGTGCTCCTGGTTTCGCACGATCTGCATGTGGTGATGGCGTCGAGCGACCGCGTCATCTGCCTCAACCGGCACGTGTGCTGCTCAGGCGTGCCGGAGACGGTGGCCCTGCACCCGGAGTATGTGCGCCTGTTCGGCGCGGAGGCGGCGCGCGCGTTCGCCATTTATCATCACCGCCACGATCACCGCCATGATCTCGCCGGAGCGCCGACGCCGGAGCGGGCTGCGGCCGCCGCCGCAGGATCCGGGCCGCACGAGGGGGGCGGCGGTGCTTGAGCCGTTCCTCGCGCGTGCGCTCGCCGCCGGCATTGGGCTCGCGATCGTGGCGGCGCCTTTCGGATGCATCGTCGTCTGGAACCGCATGGCTTATTTCGGCGAGGCGGTGGCGCAGGCGGGCCTGCTCGGCGTCGCGCTCGGGCTGATGCTGGCCGCTAACCAGACGCTCGCGGTCATCCTCGTCACGCTCGCCGTGGCCGGTCTGCTCATTCTCGGCAGCCGTCAAAGCGTCCTGCCCATGGATTCGATTCTCGGACTGACCCATCACGGGGCGCTGGCCCTCGGCGTCATCGCCATGTCCATGCTGCGGGGGCCTCCGGTCGATCTCATGGGCTATCTGTTCGGCGACATTTTCGCGGTCACGGACGAGGACCTTTACTGGGTTTTCGGCGGCGGAGCGGTCGTGCTCGCGGTCGTCGCCCGGCTATGGCAGCCGCTCTTGCGGATCGCGGTTCATGACGAGATCGCGGCGGCGGAAGGCGTCGGCCGTGAGCGGGTCAAGGCAGCTTTCATCGTGCTGCTCGCCTTGTTTGTCGCCATCGCGATCAAGATCGTCGGCGTTCTCCTGGTGATTGCCTTCCTCATCGTGCCGGCGGTGGCGGCGCGCCCGCTGGCAGCGACACCCGAGCGCATGGCGCTTCTTGCCGGGCTGTTCGCCATCGCAAGCGTGCTGGCGGGCATCGGGCTGTCGGTCGGGGTCGACGCGCCCGGGGGCCCGTCGATCGTGCTCGTCATGGCGATTATCGCCGGGCTCTCGCTCGCTTGTGCCGCGAGCGGCCGGCGCAATTGAGGCGCCTGGGGGCCACTAGTATGGCGGTTCAGAAGTTCCCATTTCCCTCGCGGCTGGGTCGTGAGGGAACTTCTGAACCAAAGCCATACTAGCAAGTCCATGAATCTAGTGTCCCTTATGAACCCGAAGTTCGCAGACGCGATCGCCGCAACGTGTGTGCGAACTTCGGGTTCGGGACACTAGCGCTTCGCGCTGGAGTGCAGTACCTAGCGCGGAGCATTAAGGTCACCTCTGCGATGGCTCCTTTGGGACAAGAGACGGTCTCGCCGCGTCGCCGGTCGATGCCGGTCGCCGTGGCCGGCGTCACGATAGGCGGCGGCCATCCGATCGTCGTGCAGTCGATGACCAACACCGACACGGCCGACGTCGAAGCGACCGCCGATCAAGTGGCCGCGCTCGCCCGCGCCGGGAGCGAGCTCGTGCGCATCACCGTCGACCGCGACGAGGCGGCGCGGGCCGTGCCGCATATCCGCGAGCGGCTCTCGAGGCGCGGCGCCGCCGTGCCGCTGATCGGCGACTTTCACTACATCGGCCACAAGCTCTTGAGCGAGAACCCCGCCTGCGCGGAGGCGCTCGACAAGTACCGCATCAACCCCGGCAACGTCGGCTTCAAGGACAAGAAGGACCGCCAATTCTCGGAGATCGTCGAGACGGCGCTGCGCTGGGGCAAGCCCGTGCGCATCGGCGTCAATTGGGGCTCGCTCGACCAGGAGCTACTGACGCGCCTGATGGACGAGAACGCGAAGGCCGCCGAGCCCCAGGACGCGCGCCGGGTGATGCACGAGGCGATCGTGCAGTCGGCGCTCCTCTCGGCCGCCCGCGCCGAGGAGCTCGGCCTCGGCCCCGAGAAGATCGTTCTCTCGGCCAAGGTCTCGGCCGTGCAGGACTTGGTCGCGGTCTACACGATGTTGGCCGAGCGCAGCGCCTACGCGCTTCACCTGGGCCTGACCGAGGCCGGCATGGGCTCGAAGGGCGTCGTCGCCTCGACGGCGGCGATCGCCATCCTCTTGCAGCGGGGCATCGGCGACACCATCCGCGTCTCGCTCACGCCCGAGCCCGGCGGCGACCGGACGCTCGAGGTCAAGGTCGCGCAGGAGATCCTGCAGACCATGGGGCTCAGGGCGTTCGCCCCGGTCGTGGCCGCCTGCCCCGGCTGCGGCAGGACCACATCGACCGTGTTTCAGGAGCTCGCCCGCGACGTGCAGGAGATGATCGCGACGCGCATGCCGGAGTGGCAACGCCGCTTTCCGGGCGTCGAGACCATGAGCCTCGCCGTCATGGGCTGCGTGGTGAACGGTCCCGGCGAGAGCAAGCACGCCGACATCGGCATCTCGCTGCCCGGCACCGGCGAGGCGCCGGCCGCCCCGGTCTTCATCGACGGCAAAAAAGTAATGACTTTGCGCGGCCCGAACATCGCCGACGAGTTCAAGGCGATCGTCGAGGACTATATCGAGCGCCGCTACGGGGCGGGCGCAAGGGGCGAGCCCAAGGCCGCGGAGGGCTGAGGCCTCAGGACCTCGAGCTCCCCTCTCCGGCGCAGGGCCGGTCCGAGCACGCACCGGCGCCACGGGCGCATGCCCCTGGAGCGGTCACTGCGTCCGTTCGATGCCGCCCGCCGCTCTCGCATCCCGCAAGCGGAAATCGAGCAGGCTTAACGAGAAATCACCCGCCCGGCAGCCTCCCCTGCCGGGCCGCGAATTAACCTCGAAGCCTTGAAGGCCTGCCGCCGCGGACGTTGCGACGTTCGCGCCGTTATGACCCTCGTTGGCAATACGACTCTAGCTCGGGAGCAACACAATCATAATTGGACAGGTGGGGGAACCGCGATCGAAAACGAAACGATCCGACGGCTGTTCGCGCACGATCGGGAAGCGCGAGGCGTCGTTAAGGGAAGCCGGCGACCGTTCATGAAGGGCCGGCCGATGCCTTAACGGGCCATGGCACGGGCGTTGCACCCGAAGCAGGCAGCACCCGCACCCGCTGCGGGAGCTCTATGACGCGGCTGAGACGCACTCGGCGCTCAGGCGACGTCTTAGCCATGCCTTCTGGTGCAGTTCCGGAGTTGGAATGAGTCTCCGCCCGAGGCCGGTGTTCTATGATCCGAAAGGACACAGAGCACGGGTGACCAACGCCGTCGGTGTCCTGACGGCGCTCGCCACGTCAATTGGCCTCACGGTGCTGGTTTTCGGCGTTTTGGTTGCTCCTTCGCTGCCGGCGCTGCCCGCCTCGGTCGCCGAGGCGACTGTGCGTGAAGGCTCGAGCGGATGGACCACGCCGGCGCGGGAGGAGCCGCGTATTGGCGCCATGTACAATCGCTATGCGCCTGCCTCGGCGGAGCACACCAAACGATACGCCTTTTTCGAGACCGAGCCCGGAAGCTTTGCCTCCCTCCAGCGCCATGCCGAGGCGATCGACGCCTTGATCCCGGAGTGGCTTTTCGTCGACGGCGTTACGCGAGCTTTGAGGCAAGTGAGCCCGGGCGAGGAAGCCACAGTCAATAGCTGGATCAAGCAACACGCCCGGCATCTCGAGATATATCCTCAGCTCGCGAGCAAGCTCGCTGCTTCGGTTACGGCATCAACGCTTGCTCACTCGAGCAAGCGCTCGAGCCTCGTCAACGACGCGGCGGCCTACGTGCGCAAGAATGATTATCGCGGGCTCGCGGTGTCCTTCCCTGAGCTACCGGCGACAAGCCACACTCACCTCGTGATGTTTCTCAAGGAGCTCGGCAATCAAATTCGGCCCGAGGGACGGAAAATAATACTGGTCGTGCCTCCGAACGACGAGAGCTACCGCTATCAAGAGCTGGCTCGTGCTGCCGACTACCTGCTGATCACCACCCACGACCAGAATTCCCACCCGGAATCGCCGGGCCCGATTGCCAGTCAGGGGTGGTTCGAGAGCCAGATCGCGGCTCAAGTTGCGAGCGTGGACCGGAGCAAGCTGATCATAGGCCTCGGCTCCTTCGGCCGCGAATGGGGCGGAGCAGACGAGGCGCGCTATGTTTCGGTGCAGGCCGCATGGGAGGCCATGGAGCAAGCCCGCGCCGAGCTGAGGTTCGATCAGCAGACGCTCAACCCGAGCTTCAACTTTTTCGACAGCCGCGGACTTCAGCACCAAATCTGGTTCCTCGACGGCGTGACCGGATTCAATCAGGCCAAAGCCGCACTTGCGCTCCAGCCGGCGGGATTGGCGGTATGGCGCCTGGGACTTGAGGATCCGAGCATTTGGGCTTCTGTCGGCCGCGGCCGGCTGCCCGATCAATCGACGCTCGAGCGCCTCGAGCATCCTGCTGCGGGTCCGGCAGCCTTCTCCCGCCTCGGCGAGCCAATCTACAGCTTCATGCCGGAAGAGAGGGAGGGGCAGCGGACCATTTCCTACAACAAGGACTTAGGGCTCGTCGTGCAGCAGTCGATGAAGCGGGTCCCAAGAGAGGTTCACCTGGCGACTTGGCCGGCCAAGGATTCGAGGCTTATTGCGCTGACCTTCGACGATGGCCCCGATGAGAAGTACACGGGAAAAGTCCTGGACATTCTTGCCGAAAAATCCGCTGAGGCGACGTTCTTTGTTACCGGCAAGAACGCCATTAAGTTCCCTACCCTTCTCAAGCGTATTTATGATGAGGGGCACGACGTCGGAAATCACACGTACAGCCATCCGGACCTTGCCGAGCGCACCAGCCGCGAGATCGAAATCGAGCTCAATGCGACGCAGCGCGTATTCGAGTCCCAGCTCGGCATTCACTCGATTTTTTTCCGTCCTCCATTCGTTTCCAGCACGTTTCTCAAGGAGCTCGAAGCGCCCCGCATCGTCGAGACGGCGTCTCGGCTTGGCTACGTAACGGTGAGTGTTTCGGCCGACCCCTATGATTGGGCCGGTCCCACGGTGCGCCAGATTGAAGAGCGCGCGGTGCGCCGGGTACTGGAGAACCGGGGCCAGATCATGCTGCTGCATGACTCGGGCGGCAATAGGGACGCGACTCTTGCCGCGCTGCCTCGCATCATCGACCGGCTGAAGCAGCATGGCTTCCGGTTCGTGACCCTTCACGAGCTGATCGGCAAGCCGAGGCAGGAGGTGATGCCCGCGATCGACGCGAAAAGCCACTCGACGATAGCGGCAGCCAACATCAGGGGGGCTATCTTGCAGGGCCTCAACTGGCTGGGTCAGAACCTGCCGACCCTGGCCATAGCCGCAACGATCCTCGGGGTCCTGCGCCTCATTTTGATCATCGCCGCCGCCTTCGCCCACAAGAGACGGGAACGCCGCCGCTCGGCGCTCGCGTGGCGACCGAGCTCCGTGGCGGTTCTGGTGCCGGCCTACAACGAGGAGAAGGTCATCTGCAAGACGGTCCAGTCGCTCTTGGCGTCGTCGGGACAGGCAAGGTTCGACATCATCGTAATCGATGACGGCTCCTCGGATCGGACGGCCGACGTCGTGCGCGAGACGTTTGCCGGCAACGATCGCGTCAAGGTGTTCAGGAAGCCGAACGGGGGAAAATCAGCCGCCCTCAATTTCGGAGTAAGCCAGACCGGCGCCGAGGTGATCGTGGCGATCGATGCCGACACCGTTCTCGCCCATGATGCCATCGATCTCTTGGTGCGCCACTTCGGCGACCCGTCGGTGGGCGCCGTGGCCGGCACGGCGACGGTCGGCAATCAAATCAACCTGATGACGCGATTCCAGGCTCTGGAATACACCACCAGCCAGAATTTCGACCGCAGGGCGTTCGAGATGTTCAATGCGATCGCCGTCGTGCCCGGAGCGATCGGCGCTTGGCGCCGGCAGGCGATCGTGGAGGCGGGCGGCTATTCGAGCGATACGCTGGCCGAGGATGCCGACCTGACGGTCGCGATCCAGCGCCGGAACTGGAAGGTGCTGTACGAGCCGAGGGCGTTTGCGCGAACCGAGGCGCCCGAGACGGCCCGCGCGTTTCTAAAGCAGCGCTTCCGTTGGATGTTCGGCACGCTGCAGATGGCGTTCAAGCACGCGGGTGCGATGGTGTCAGTCAAGCCACGCGGCATAGCGTTCATTACGATTCCGAACGTGTTGCTGTTCCAGTTCGCCTTCACGCTCATTGCCCCGATCATGGACGTGATGCTCGTTTGGATGGTCGCCGCGGCGCTCACGTCGGGGATGACGCCGGCAGATCAAGGCAGCCTCTTGATCGTCGCCCGATATTGGCTGTTGTTCCAGGCCCTCGACGTCGTGGCCGCCGCATTGGCAATGAAGCTCGACGAGGGGTCGAAAAACTTGGCGCTGCTGCCGCTCCTTCTCATTCAACGGTTCTGCTACAGGCAGCTTCTCTATTTCGTTGCCGTGCGTACCGTCTTGGCCGCGATGAAGGGGCACTTCGTAGGCTGGGGGAAGCTGGTGCGAACCGGACGCGTCACGCCGCACCTCGCCACCGGCGGCGCCAGCTCCGGCATGGTCCTCGCAAGGCTGGATACTCGAGTAGTGGCTTCGATGGAAACCGGCACCGGATGGGGGGCCTTGCAGCCGGCTCGTGCCGCCCACACAAATCAACGAGGAGCTTGAAGCATGGTTGGCGCACTGTCACGCGTGGTCGCGGCCCTACCCCTCCGCCTGCTTACGGTGCTAGCGATCGCTGCAGGATCGTTGGCCAGCGCCAACGCTGCCGCCCAAGGTCTCGACCTGGGCCGCAATTTCAAATTCGGGCCAGCCAGCCGGCCGTCTCAAGACTTGGCACCGGCGGCTTCAGCGCCTGTCGTCTATGCGGTCGGGGACCAGCTCAAGATTACGATCTTCGAACGGATCGCGCCGATGGAGGACGAGCCCAGCAAGATGAAAGACACCTTGTCTGGCTTTGTCGAGCGGGTGGATCTGACGGGCGTTTACCTGGTGCAAGGGGACGGAAGCGTTTTCCTGCCCATGCTCGGCTCGCTCCACGTTGTGGGACAAACGCCCCAGAAGGTCGAGCAACTCTTAACCGCCGTTTTCAAGAACACGGCAGGCGGCGAGGCAAAGGTGAGCATCGTCATCACCGAGCGCGAGCCGATCTACGTCCTAGGTCCGGTTCCGAACCCCGGCACCTACAAGTACAGCCCGGGAATGACGGTCCTGCACGCGATTGCGTTGTCCGGCAGCTTGGAGGGCGGTCCTTCGGAACTCTCGCAAGTCATGGAGACGATGCGGGAGCGCGAAAAGCTCGAGCGGTCGGAGGAGCATCTGAAAAGGCTCTTGGCACGCGCCGCCGTGCTGCGGGCCGAACGCGAGGGCCGGCCGGCGGTCGCGCCGGGCCGACTCGTCGAGCTCACCGGTGAGAAGCAAGCCGGGGCGCTGATCCAGAACGCCGCCACCCTGCGCAAGTTCACGCTCACCAGCAAGCAGATCGAGGAGAGTGCTGCCGAGGCAGCGATCACGGCGGCGCGGGAAGAGCTGGCGAGCCTTCGCGAAAAGGTCCGGTACGTTGAGTCGAACATCAAGGACAAGTCCGAACGCTTGGCTATCCTCGAAACGCTGCACAGTCGCGGCACGGGCAACGTCTTCAATCATTCCCTGGCGCGGAGCGAAAAGGCCGACGTCGAGGAGCGTCGCCAGGAGGTGTTGGTAGCCATTGCCCAGGCGGTGGAGAAGCTGGCGCAGGCCGAGCACGCAAAGCTGAAGCTGGCAGCCGACAGGAAGGTCGAGTTTGAGCAAGAGCTCAGCACCATCGAGAATGACATGGCCGAGGAGGAGCTGACGCAGTCGTCGAGCGGCAAGCTCTTGAAAGCGGCTGGCATCGTGCCGTCTCGGATGTTGGCAGCGAAGCAGGGCGTATCTTATGAAATCGTTCGCCGGTCGCCTAAGGGGCTCCAGCAGATTTCAGCCACCGAGATGACCATTCTCGAGCCTGGCGATCTCCTGCGCATCGCGGTTGCGGCCACGGTATCGCAATGATCCGTGTGCATGGCCGACGAGGGACGACATGATGTGCGCGGCGGATTTTGCCGACGGCACTGATATCAACCTCGAGCGTGGGCCGTCCTCATGACCAGCGGCACGAGCTGCGCCCGGCGTCTCTTGGCCGAGGTCTACTCCGTTGCGGCGGCAATGAGATCGAAGTCGCCGCGCAGCACGGCGTCGAGCCGCCCGGTGCGCCAGCTCCCGCTCATATTGCGCACGAGCGGCGACGGGTCGCTGCGGTAGCGCCGCACGACGGCATGCGGCTGTGGCGCTCGCTCGAGCGCTTCGATCAGTGCGGCGCGCAGCCGGTCGGGGACGGGCTCGGCCAGCGGCGCGACGGCAAGCCGGACCCTCGCGGTCGCCCGGCTGGGCCCCTTTTCGTCGTCCGCGAGCTCGAGGACATGGAGACCGACCTCGCGCGCGAGGAGACGGTGCGCGCCGAACCCGCTGATCAGCAGCAGCGGCAGGCCTCGAGCCTCGTCCCTGGCGATTTCCTCGAGCTGCATGTGGCGATTGCCCGCCCAGGCCCGGTACATGCCGAGCAATCGTGAGCACCATTGCTGATTGGCCTGATCGTCGCCGCGATTTTCGAAGGCCGCCTCCACCGCGAGCGCCACTTCGATCGGCGCACCCTCGAACACGTCCCTGATGCCCTCCTTGATCAGATGCAGCTGCAGCGCCAGCCGCGACACCAGCTCGCGAGAGGACCTTCCGGCGCGCTCTTGTCCCTTGGCGAGGCGGGCCCGCAGCGAGCCGGCCGTGCTCGCGGCCGCCTTCACGCGGTCCATGAGGGCAAGACGCGACAGCGTTTCGTGGCGGTCCGGTCTGGTCCAGAAGCTCGGCGCCAGCATGTCGTCGGAAAGGCGGGCCTTGAGCTCCTCCCACTCCTGCGCGAGCAGGGATTGGGTGATGTTCGATAGTTCCGCGTCGAGGGCGCCCAATTCGGCGGCGGATCCGCTCGGGGCGAGGACGATCGCCGGCAGGACAAGCGGCCTCCCGGGGGAGGCCGTGTCGGCGGGCCGCTCGTCCGCCACCGTGTCGCGATCGGGATCGACGAACTCGGCCTGAATCCCCCGGCCGTCGCTACGCACGAAGACGAACTGGTCGCCTTCGGGGAAGCGCTGTTCCACGATCGTCGTCGCCAGCGGCGCGATGACGTACTGGTCGATGGCCCGCTTGAGCGGGCGCGCGCCCATTTCCGACGAGAACCCCTTTTCGAGCAGAAACTCGTGCGCGGACGCTTCCCATTCCACGGCCCATTCGCGGTCCTTGAGGCCGCGCCGCTCGAGCACGCGACCGAGCTCCTTTTTCAGAATGCCGCGCATCAGGTCGCGGGTCAGCGGGTGGAACACGATCACCTTATCGAGCCTGTTCTGGAACTCGGGCCGGAACGTCTGGCTGATCGCGCGCAGAATCTGCTCGTCGGAGAAGGCATCCGTGGCGGGCGCGAACCCGAGCCCCGAGTCGCGGCGGTTCGCGGCCCCGATATTGGTCGTGAGAATGATGATGCAGTGACGGAAATCGGCGACATGACCCAGCGAGTCGGTCAGCCGTCCGTCGTCGAAAACTTGCAGGAACAGGTCCCAGACGTTGGCGTGCGCTTTCTCGAACTCATCCAGCAAGACGACGGAGAAGGGCAGCTTTCGCACGCGGCCGATGAGCGATTCGGTATCGCCGGCGGCTTCGCTGCTGCCGAGAATCTTGACCGTGGACTCAGGCGTCTGAAACTCGCTCATGTCGAGGCGGATCAATCGATCGGCCGAGCCGAAAAGGTATTCGGCGACCGTCTTGGCGAGCTCGGTCTTGCCGGTTCCGGTCGGTCCGGCGAACAGGAACACGCCAATCGGTTTGCCGGGATCATTGAGGCCGGCCTTGAGGATTGCGATGCGTTCGACGACGGCAGCGACGGCCTCGTCCTGACCGATGACACGGCTCGAGAAGAAGTTTCGGATGGTCCCGAGGTCGACGCGCTCCTTATTGTCCAGCATGGAAAGAGGCAGGCCGGTGAGCTGTGACAGAGTGAGAATCACGTCGTGCGGTCCGATCTCGCCGACTCCGCCCCTGGCGGCGCGGCTCGCCGTCAATTTGATGAGATCGAGCACCGAGCCTGGAAAGCCGGCCGCGTTCAGAAATTGGCGGGCGCTGCCGATCGCCGCCTCGACGCAGCCGGGGTCGATCGCCAAGTGCGACTGGTCGGACAATCGACCGACCAAAGCGTGGGCAAGAGCCAGGCACTCGGCCTGTGACTGCGCCTCCAAGCGGACCACCTCGAGAGCGCCGCGCAGTGCAGGACGCAACCGCAAAAGGCGCGCCGTGCCGGCGGGAGAGGCTTCGGCCCACACGATCAGCCGTCCGGAGGCAAGCGCGGGAAGAATTTGATCGAGAATGCTCGCGGCTTGCCCCTGATGCGTTCCGCTGAGCGCGATCTGGACGATGTCCGGGATGTACCAAATGAGCTTCTTCGAGGCCGGCAGCTCCTCGACCGTGCGCTGGATGCGGCCCTCGAGCTGGCCGAACCACTGCTGGCCGGCCATCAGATCGGCCCCGCCGGCCTCGAAGACGACCCAAGCGTCGAGCTCGAGCCGCTTGGCGAGCAGCCGCAGAAAGGAGGTCTTGCCCACGCGATGATCGCCGCTCACCAGCAGCGACCGCGGCGGGGCGGCGAGGGAAGCGGCCTCTGCCGACTCGAGCGCCTCGCGCCAGGCATCCGGTTCGACCAGGATGTCGACGTCTTTGCCGTCGGCCCAGAAGCGGCCGAACGACGTCAAGAAGGCACGGTCGATCTTGGCTCGCTCGATGGCCTGCAAATGATTGAGGAGCGCCGTTGCATGGGGATGCTGGAGGCGCGCGAGGAAGTCCTTGATGACCGCGTGGGAGTGGGCGGGCGCGGCGTCGAGCGCCGCGCCGAACGCCGGAGCGTCGCCGAGACGCGCCCTGCGCGCGAAATAATCGCGGAAGAGCACCGGGATGACGACGTTGTCGCACCACCACTCCTTTGCGGCGACCACCGGCGCTCCGACCGGCGGCCTCGGCTCGACGCCAACGAAATATTGAAGCGCGAAATGCATCGCCCAAGGACTGAGCTTGTCGAAGTGTGCGATGACCTCGTCGAGAGCTTGCAAGCGGTCGCTTCGCTCGCCGAGCGCGGCGAGCCCGGCACACGACAGCGCCCAGTTGGCGCCGAGCGCATATTGCGTCACCGTTTCCAGGTCCACTCCCGGCTCTTGCAGGAGCTTTACCGCCTCGAGGAAGGCGCGATCGTCCGCGAGCTCGCGCGGATGCGCGCAATTTCCCGCCGACGCTGCGAAGAGGGCTTCGAGCCCGTGCAGACGCATAGTCAGCGATTCCGCTTCACCGGCGGGGCCTTCGGGCGCCCGCTGCTCGGCGGCTGCCGTTTCAGGCTTCCCTTGCCCGCCTTGTGGCGGCGCAGTCACCAATGCGGTTGCGCCGCGGCCGCTCAGCAGCCATCCGGCGGCGAGACCGATCACAATGGCAATGAGATAGTCCAAGGCCTCCACCCGATGGCAGATCGCCGCATCGAAGAGGCCTCGGACTGTCAAAGTTCTGGCTCGAGGTGTCAACGAGCATCGGGCCGCGGCTTGCCATGCGGCCCATTGAGCGAGATCAGCGCTTGCGCCTCACCACGAAGCGGGCCGCCGCGCGGAGGGTGTCGGCGCGCGCTTCGAACAGCGTCAGCGCGTCGAGGGCTTGGGCCTCCAGGCGGGCAAGCTCGGCGCGCGCGTCCTCGATCCCCATCAGTGAGACGAGCGTCGCCTTGCCCTGTGCCGCGTCCTTGGCGACCGCCTTGCCAACCGTCGCGGCATTGCCCTCCGCGTCGAGGAGATCGTCGGCGACCTGGAACGCGACCCCCAAAGCCTCGCCAAAGGCCTTGAGCGCGGCGCGCTCGCGACGGGGGGCCTGGCCGAGAATTGCGCCGGACTCGCACGCAAAAGCGATCAGCGCACCCGTCTTCATGCCTTGCAGGCGGCGGATGTGAGACAGCGCGGGCCGTTCCGGGAGGCCGAGTTTTTCCGCCTCGAGGTCAAGCGATTGCCCGCCCACCATGCCGGCCGCGCCGGCCGCACTCGCGAGCCCCGAAACGAGCTCGAGCCGCACCAGCGGCTCGGGGTGCGTCGAGGGCCGGGCGAGGATCTCGAATGCGAGCGTCAGCAGCGCGTCTCCGGCCAGGATCGCTGTCCATTCATCGAAGGCCTTCCACACGGTCGGCCGGCCGCGGCGCACCTCGTCGTCGTCCATGGCCGGCAAGTCGTCATGCGCGAGCGAATAGCAGTGGACGCATTCGACCGCCGCCGCGGCGTCGATCGCGCGCTCGGGTGCGAGCCCGAAAAGGGCCGCAGATTCGACGACGAGAAGCGGCCGCAACCGCTTGCCGCCGCCGAGCGCGGCATGGCCGATGGCGCGCGCAAGCCGTTGTGGACAGCGGCCAGGTCCTTCGCCGGTCACGAGATTTTCGCCGAGAAGGGTCTGAAGCCGCGCGTCGATCAACCCTGCGGCGAGCCCGAGCCTTTGCGCGAAGGTCATGAACGGCTTACCTAGTGGACTGCGAATTGAGCATGAACGCCTGCGCCGGACTCCGGCCTGCGAGGCGACGGGGCAAGTTTGGCGCGGGATATAGCATTCGTGGCGGATAAGGACAGCGTGGACGAGAACGGGGCGGAGACCGGCCGAGAGCGCCAAGTCGTGACCGGGCCTCCGATAGTCTCGCGCGAGCGGGCTGCGGCGCCCGAGCCCGAGGAAACGGCGGTCCCGGAGCGGCCCACCGCAGGCCCAGAATCCCCTGCCAGTTCCGAGCCTCGAGA
This sequence comes from Hyphomicrobiaceae bacterium, assembly GCA_035283385.1. Lineage (GTDB taxonomy): Bacteria > Pseudomonadota > Alphaproteobacteria > Rhizobiales > Hyphomicrobiaceae > Hyphomicrobium_C. The sequence continues at coordinate 10,495 of DATETZ010000089.1, read as the reverse complement.
CAACGGTGCTCTGGATATACCGTTGCACGATGCGCCAAGGGAGGGCTCACTGGCCGAGCCGGTTCCGAGCTCGGCTCTTGAGAAACCGGCGATGCCGGCAGAGGCGCGCGATCTCGCGCCGGCCGCTGCGCCAAAGTCCGAGGTGCCGGATTCGCTCCATGCCGAGCCCGCAAGCGCCGGGGAGCTCACAGCCGGCGCGGCGGAGGCCGCCGTGCGAGAAAACCTCGATGCCGCCTCGCGATCGCCTCAAGACGCCGTTATCGACGGGGTGCGCGCGCCGGATGAAGCTCCGGCTGCTGCTGCGGCCGCAGGTTCGGCGGCCGATGTGTCGCAGCGCTCGTGTGACGAACCCGAGGCTCCTGCCATGCGAGCGCCCTTCGAAGCCGTGCAGAAGGACTGGCTGGTTGTGCGCATCGCGAGCGCGGGGGCCGCGCATGTTGCAGCGCTGCCGGCTGCCGTTGCCGAGCGCGCGTCAATGGTGGCGCGACGGCTTTCCCTCACGACAGGACCCGCGGCAGGGGCAGCAGCCTCGCCGCGGGCGCCGCGCTTCGACGAGGGGGCCGGGACTCGCTCGAGAGTGCCGCTGTATTCCGAGCCTCGCGGTGCCGCACCCGTGCGGGACGAGGTTCTGGGTGTGCCACGCGATGCGCCGGACTTCGAGCGCCGCAAAGCCGAGGCGCGCTACGTGCTCACGAGGGCGGCCCGATACGTGGGGTACGCGGTCGCGGGCTACCTGAGCCTGGTCGTCGTCCTCATCGCCCTCTACCGCTTCGTCGATCCGCCGGGTTCGCCCCTGATGCTGTTCCATGGGCTCGGCGGAGGCGAGGTGCGTCAGAGCTGGGTTCCCCTCGAGCGCATTTCCCCGCAGCTAGTGCGGGCCGTCGTGGTGGCGGAGGATGGCCGCTTCTGCGATCACTGGGGCATCGATCTCCAAGCCATGGAGCAGGCGATCGAGCAGGCGGCCGACGGCGTGCCGAGAGGCGCCAGCACGATCTCGATGCAAGTGACGAAGAACATGTTCCTGTGGCCGTCCAAGAGCTACCTGCGCAAGGCGATCGAGCTGCCGCTGACGGTGGTCGTTGAGCTCGCCTGGCCGAAATGGCGAATTCTCGAGGTCTATCTCAACGTCGCCGAATGGGGGCCCGGAGTGTTCGGAGCCGAGGCCGCCGCGCACTACCACTTCAACAAACCCGCCTCGAGGCTGGGCGAGCGCGAAGCGGCCCTGCTCGCGGCCTCGCTGCCCAATCCGGTGCGCCGCGATGCCGGAGATCCCGGCCCGCGGACCTCGCGCAAGGCGGGCCTCATCCAGGCGCGAGTGCGCGCGGCGGGCTCCGTCGCCGCCTGCGTGATCCGGTAGGCCCAGCCTCGGCACGGACACCTCGGCCCCGAGGGACTGGCGTCGCCGTGCAATTGTGAGTATAAGCCGCGATCAGGGATCTCAGGGGGTCCTCCACTGCGCGCAGTTCGTGCGATGAGGAGATGTGGACCGATCGTTCCGGCGCGCCGAGGGGTTGGTCCCGTGGGCGGCAGGCCGCATCGGCGGCCGCATTTTTCGGAGTTCAATCATGGCCGTACCGAGAAGCAAGATGTCACGCATGAAGAAGGGGCAGCGGCAGTCGCACGATGCGCTCGCGCGCCCGACCTACGTCGAGGACAAGGAGAGCGGCGAGCGCCGCCGCCCCCACCACATCGATCTCAAGACCGGCAAGTACCGCGGCCGTCAGATCCTGGAACCCAAATCCGAGGTCTAGAGCATGTTTCCCTGGCGCAGCCGGGTGAGGGAGCGGGATGGATCGAGGCAATGCGAAGCGGAGCCAATTGCAGCGGCGGGGGCTGGCGGGCAAACGGCTTCAAGGGTCAAATCAACGGTCTCGAGCTCGGCCCGCAGCGGGTGGCGCTTGGGTTGTGAGCTGGCCCGATTGAGGAGTGCCGCAACGTGCGGCCACATCGAGTAGGAAGGGAGTAGCCCATGGCGCTCAGAGCAATTCCGGTAACGGTCCTTGCTTTCATTCTCTACAACGTGCTCGTGTTTCTGTTTGCGGGCGGGGGGACGGACGGGGCCGCCGCGGCCCGGGAATTCCTGGCCGGCGAGATCTTTGGCATCCCCATGATGACCGGCGTGCGCTGGGCCTTCACATGGGGCGACTTCATCGTGCTGGTGACGTTCCTGGTTCTGTTCATCGAGCTCCTGCGGGCGACATATACCTCGACCACCTCGCTGATCGACCACGGCCTGTCCATGCTTATCTTCATCGCCTGCCTGGTCGAGTTCTTGACGGTGCAGGCGGCGGCAACGTCGATATTTTTCTTCGTCATGGTGGCGCTGCTGATCGACGTCGTGGCGGGCTTTACCATCGGCATACGCGTCGCCAAGCGCGATATCGGGTTTGGCACCTCCGACCAATAAGCCTGGCGTGGCGAGTTCGCTCGCAACGAAGACCAAGCGGCCGGCCGCTCGCTGGCCGCGCGCCCTCGCCAATCGATGCGGCCGGGATATGAGCAGATGGTTCCGCACCTAATTGCAGGGCTATTAACGGCATGCCGTTCGCGACCGCTCGGCCCGAGGCGGCGCTCGCGCGGTGAGCGGTGATCGCTCCGCCCTATTCCGGCTCGCAAACTGGGGATGTTTCCCGCCCGGCGTGCGTCGCGGACCAGGTGACGCCTGTGGCCTTGCGAGAATATCGTGCTACTCGCGGTCCTTGGAGAGGCGCTCGAGACGCTGCTGCATTTGGGCGAGCTGGGTCTTGAGCTCGTCGATCTCCTCGCGCGGGGCCTCAGCGCCGGCCGAGGGCGCGCCCGCCTCGCCGGAAAGAGCCTTTTTCGCGCCGGCCTGGGCCACGGCGCCGAACGAGGTCCACATGGAAATGGCTTGCTCGAACATCGCTAAGTTCTTGCGCGCTTGCTCCTGGTAGATATCGAAGGCCGCCGCCGGGTTGGCAAAGGCGCTCGCGAACTGGGCGCGGAACTTCTCCTGCTCCTTGACGAGGTTCTCGAGGCTGAACTGCAGATAGCTCGGCACGAGGCGGCCGATGCTGTCGTCATAGAAGCGGATGAGCTGCCTCAGAAACGGGATCGGGAGCAGCGTCTGTCCGCCTTGGCGGCTCTCCTGCTCGACAATGATCTGGGTGAGGACGGCGTGAGTGAGGTCGTCGCCAGATTTCGCGTCGTAGACGACGAAGTCCTTATCCCTACGGACCATCTGGGCAAGATCCTCCAAGGTCACGTAAGTGCTGGTCTCGGTATTGTAGAGACGCCGGTTGGCGTACTTCTTGATGACCACCGCCTCTTTCTTGTCGGGCTGTGCTTCGGGTTTGTTGAGCATCGCCTTGGCCGCTCGCGCGCTTGTTGCAGTGCGTCATCGTAACACAGCCGCACGGCCGGGTGCCAGAGCTAAGTGCGTGACAATTGGGCGGATTTGCTGCCGACTGGTAGAATTGCAGGCACGATGGCCCTGCTGCTATGTTGGTTAACACAGTGTCGATTGCGGCGGCAGTTCCAGGCGGCTCGCCCGCCCGAAGTCGACGAAGTCCCTGATTTCCCCCAAGGAGGCGGCGTTCATGAGCGAGGAAACGACGATTGTCATTGCCGGCGCGGCGCGCACTCCGGTCGGCTCCTTCAACGGATCGCTGGCGAGCCTGCCGGCACACGAGCTCGGCAAGGTCGCCATCATGGCCGCCCTCAACCGCGCCAAACTGACTGCGGGGGATGTGTCCGAAGTCATCATGGGGCAAATCCTGACCGCGGCACAGGGTCAGAACCCGGCGCGCCAGGCCGCGATTGCAGCCGGCATTCCGGTCGACGCTCCGGCCTGGGGCCTCAACCAGGTTTGCGGCTCGGGCTTGCGGGCCGTCGCGCTCGGCGCCCAGCAGATCCAGCTCGGCGCAGCGACCGTCGTCGTGGCCGGCGGCCAGGAGAGCATGAGCCAGTCGCCTCACTGCGCGCACATGCGCGAGGGAACCAAGATGGGCGACATCAAGCTCATCGACAGCATGATCAAGGATGGTCTGTGGGACGCCTTCAACGGCTACCACATGGGCACGACGGCCGAGAACGTCGCGCGCCAGTGGCAAATCACCCGCGAGGAGCAGGACAAATTCGCGGTCGCCTCCCAAAATAAGGCCGAGGCCGCCAAGAAGGCCGGCAAGTTCAAGGCCGAGATCGCGCCGGTGACGATCAAGACGAAAAAGGGCGAGACGGTTGCCGACCACGACGAGTACATCAAGGAAGGCGTAACGCTCGAGAGCATCGCGAAGCTCAGGCCGGCTTTCGATCCCAAGGAGGGAACGGTCACTGCGGCCAACGCGAGCGGAATCAATGACGGCGCTGCCGTTGTCGTGCTGATGACGGCGAAAGAGGCAAAGAAGCGCGGCATTACGCCCCTGGCCCGCTTCGTCTCGTGGGCGCACGCGGGCGTCGACCCGTCGATCATGGGCACCGGCCCCATTCCGGCATCGAAAAAGGCGTTGGAGAGAGCCGGCTGGACGGTCAAGGATCTCGACCTCATCGAGGCCAACGAGGCGTTCGCGGCGCAGGCCTGCGCGGTCAACAAGGGCCTGGGCTGGGACACCGATAAGGTCAACGTCAACGGCGGCGCCATCGCCATCGGCCATCCGATCGGCGCCTCCGGCTGCCGAATTCTTGTGACGCTTCTCCACGAGATGCAGCGCCGCAAGGCAAAGAAGGGCCTGGCCACATTATGTATCGGCGGCGGCATGGGCGTCGCTGTGTGCGTCGCACGGGACTGACCCTTGGGCGCCGCGCGCGGCCAGGGGTCCCGGAACGGAGCATGGCCGGCGCGGTTGCGGCCGGGCTTTCGATCCCGGCAACATCCTTTACGTTCGACAAAAGCAGGCATCTTAGGGAGGGATTTGCACTATGGCGCGCGTTGCCGTCGTCACGGGAGGCACGCGTGGCATCGGCCACGCCATCTCCGTTGCATTGAAGAACAAGGGCTACCGCGTCGCGGCCAACTATGCGGGCAACGATGCGGCCGCCCAGCAGTTCCAAGTCGAAACGGGCATGCCGGTCTACAAGTGGGACGTGGGCGATTATGCCCAATGCGAAAAAGGCGTCGCCGATGTCACGAAGGCGCTCGGCCCCATCGACGTGCTGGTCAACAATGCAGGCATCACGAAGGATGCGATGCTGCACAAGATGACCAAGGACCAATGGGACGCGGTCATGTCGACCAACCTCGACTCGGTCTTCAACATGTGCCGGCTCGTCATCGACAGCATGAGGTCGCGCAACTTCGGCCGTATCGTCAACATCTCGTCGATCAACGGCCGCAAAGGTCAAATGGGCCAGACCAACTACTCGGCCGCCAAGGCCGCTATCCACGGCTTCACAAAGGCGCTGGCGCTCGAGGGCGCTGCGAAGGGCATCACGGTCAACACGCTGGCGCCCGGCTACATCGCGACCGAGATGGTAATGGCGGTGCCGAAGGAGGTTCTCGACACCAAGATCATCCCGCAGATTCCTGTTGGCCGTCTCGGCACGGTGGAGGACATCGCGCGCTGCGTCGTCTTTCTCGCGGCCGACGAAGCAGGCTTCATCACCGGCGCCTGTCTCGACGCCAACGGCGGCCACTACATGGCGACCTGACGTCTTCTCTTCTTGTCTTCTTGGGCCGGATGATTTGCTGATCCGCGGCGCGGCGCGGCGCACTGCCGCCGCGCCCGCGCTATCGCACGCCCCGTGCCGGCCTCACTCCCGCGCCAGGATGAAATTGCCCTGGCCCGATTGGTACTCGGGCGTTTGCCGGCCGCGCGTGCGGTCGGCGACGGCCTCGTTCACGTACGTTCCGAGGCGGTACACCGTCACCGCGCGGCGCACCGGATCGACCGCCTTGCCGTTGAGGCCGTCGATCAGCATGTAGGTGAAGGCGCCGTGGCGCTCGGCGGAAAACTCCAAGGCGTCCTGGTTGGGGCCGGTCGCGGCGAAGGCGACGAAGCGGTCGGTCTGGGCGTCGGAGAGGAGCTTGGCGTTGTGGGCGGTGCCCGAGCGGCAAGCATCGACGAAGATCAGGCGGCGGCCCTTGGCGCGCGTCAAGGCGCCCTGGATGGTCTCCCAGTCGACGACATTCTGGCCGAGCTCACTGGGTGTCGCGCGCTTTAGATCCGTGGGCAGGAAATGATAGCGCCCGCCGGCCCAGTTCTCGCCGTGCCCGGCGAGGAAGACGATCGTCGTGTCGCGGTCGCCGGCGCCGCCGGCGATGCGGTTCAAGGCGGCCTCGATGTTGGCCTTGGTCGGCTCCTTGTCCTTGTCGCCGCCGTTGACGAGCACCATCTGCTCGATGCGCTCATGGCCGCCTTTCATTTTGTCGGCCATTGTCTCGGCAAAGGCCTTGGCGTCGCTCACGGAGAAGTTGAGGTTGCACGGCCGGTCGTGCTTGAGCCCGCAGAAGTTGCCGACATCCGGGTACTTGTTGACGCCGACCGCCAGCAGCCAGAGCGTGCCGCGCTTGTCGAGCGAGCCTTCGCCGTTGTGGGTCACGAGAACGATCGCCGGCTCGCTTTCGCCGACCTCGTTGGCGGCCACGACGCGCAGTGTGTTCTTGCCCTGATTCAGCGGCACCTCGAAGGCGCGCAGCGTGCTGCCGTCCTCTCCGGTCGCGATTTCCCTCGACAGGGGCAGCACGCGGGCATCGACCTTGGCATCGTTGACGAAGATGTCGATGGATCGCACCGCAAGCGGGTTCTTGGCGACCGCAACCTTGAGAACCGTCCGCCCGCCGTTGGCGATCGCGTCGGCGGTGGCCCTGATCGCGGGCGGGGCGCGGGTGAGGATGTCCTCGACTGCGACCTTCTCGAGACCGGCCTCCTTCACGGCGGCCTCGGCGCTGGCGAGGATGATCGCGCGCTCGACGATATCGGGGCGGTTCAATTGCTTCCTCAGCTGCTGGCCGCGCACGTACTCGGCCGCCTTGTCCGGGCCCTTGTTGATCTGCCAGCCGACGAGAGCGCCGCCGCCGGGCGAGCCCGTGTAGAAGCCCTGGGGCGTCCACATCACCCACTCGCCGTCCGTGCCGTGGAAGAGCGTGACGATCAGCTCGCCCGTCGCGAGACTCCACAGGCGCACGGTCTGATCGTCGCTGCCGGAGACCAGAAACCTGCCGTCGGGGGACGGCGTGACGGCCCACACGTCGCCCTCGTGGCCTATGAGCGGGCGGGCAATTTTCGCAAGCTCCGATTCTTGGAGCTCGCCGCCCTTGGCCGCGGCCGTCACCGTGGCGAGGTCGTAGGTTTGCAGCACGCCGTTGCCGCCGCCGGAGATGATGGTCTTGCCGTCGGGGGTAAAGGTGTAGGAGTTGTGCCTGTAGCCGTCAGTCGCGCCGCGCTTGAGCGTGACGAGCACCTTGTCGCCCTCGATCACGTCGAGGAGGGCGTTGTAGCCGTAGTCGCCTCCCGCGCGGTGCTTGAGCGTCAAGGCGCCGTGCGTTTCCCCCGCGCGGATGAAGTTCCCTCCCGCGGCCTTCTCCATCTCCCCTTGCGGGGGAGGCTTGCGATCGGGGAGAGCAGCAGTCTCGCGCCCCGGGGGCCTCTCGGCCGGGTTTTTGCTCCCCACCTTTGATCCCTCCCCGCCGGCGGGAGGAAGCGCTGCAATCCGCTCCGGCTTGCCGAGGGCCGCGCCCTCGAACGGCAGGTTCAGCTGGAATTCGAGCGGACCGCGATCGTTGATCTCCGCGAACTCGCTCTTGTGCCCCCATGCGATGCTGCGGCTGTCCGTTGAGAAGCCGGCGGCCAGGCCGGGCGCGCCGGTGCCGGTCAGCAAGCGCGGCTTGCCCTCCGGGCCGGCGACATCGGCGCCGGTCGTGAGGTCCCAAACGTGGATGTCATTGTTGTCGCCGCCGCCGGTGGCTGCCAATCGGCCATCGGGACTGATGGCGGTGGCGCGCACAATATTGTCATGATAGCGCAACTCGCGAACACGCTTGCCCGTTGCAACGTCCCACACGATTTGCGGTTGGGTCGAGCAGGCCGGACCGCCGCCGCACGTCGAAACAAGCCTCGTGCCGTCGCGGGTCATGGCTAGGCTGCCGACCCACGCTTCTTGCTTGCCGAGAGTGCGCAGAAATTTTCCGGTCGTCGCGTCCCACAGCCGGATCTCGCCGTCGTCGCTGCCCGACGCGATGATCGCCCGCTTAGAATCGGGTCGGTCCCGGGGGTCTCTCATGGCCATGGCCACGGACCGGACCTTTTCCCCATGCCCCTCGAGCAGCGCGAGCTGCTTGCCGTCGCTGACGCGCCACAGGCGCAGCGTATGGTCGAAGCTGCCCGACACCACGCGCTCACTGTCCGGCGTGAAGGCGACGGAGTAAATCTCGTGTTCGTGTCCCTCGAGCCGGTGCATGAGCTGCGGCTGCTGTCCCGCGCCCGTTCCGAGATCCCAGATGATGACGGTGTTATCCCCGCTCCCCGACACCAGCCGCTTGCCGTCCGGCGAGAAGGCGATGGCGTGGACCGCGTTCCAGTGACCCTCGAGCAGGGCAACGAGCTCGCCGGTGGCGAAGTCGAAGATACGGATGCACCCAACCTCGTTGTCGCGAATGCCGAAGCCGGGGGCCATGAAACCCGCTATCGCTAGCCGTTTGCCGTCGGGCGACAGCGCCATGTCGTAGATTTTTCCCTCGGGGCCAGGCGAGGCCGACCCGCGGAAGGTTCGCAAGGTCTCACCCTTGCGCCAGTCCCAGACCCTGATCACCTTGTCGTCGCCACCGGACACGAGGAAGTTGCCATCCGGAGTGAACGTAAGGCCTTTGATCAGCCCCATATGCCCGCCGGTGTCGAGCATCAGCATCGCGGGCGCGGCGGCGGGCGGCCGGTCGGCCTGGGCGGGGCGCTCGGCGAGCTTTACTGCAATTTCCTTCCTCGCCCCTTGGCGCAGGATCTCGAGCCTGGCCACAACTCCCGGCCGGCGGCGGCCGATGTCGCTGACGAAAGACTGCGTATCTTTGACCGGCACGCCGTCGAGCGCGACAATCACGTCGTCGGGCTCGACCCCCGCCGAGGCGCCCGGGCCTTCCGAATCCGGTTTCACGACGCGCAAGCCGGGGACATCCGTCAATCCCAGGGCGGCGGCTTGTTCCGGCGTCATATCTTGAAGCTCGAGTCCGACGTATCCCTTCTTTTGGGCCCCGAGAGACGGAGCGGCGGTGAGCTTGACCTTGATCGTTGCCGACTCTTTGCCGCGCATGCGCACCAACTCGACCTCGGAACCGGCACCGAGCTTGGTGAAAGCGGATTCGAACGCAGCCGCGTCGGTTGTGGCGGCGCCGTTCACGCTGATCACGACGTCGCCCGCTTTGAGGCCGCCGTCGGCCGCAGGGCTCCCGTCCTCGACCTCTCTGACGAGCGCGCCGAAGGGCACGGCCATGTCCTTCGCGGCGCTCATGGCGGGCGTCACCGTGTCGACCACGGCCCCGAGCCACGCCGGCTCCTGGGCACGGACTGCGGCGGGAAAAGCGACAATTGTCGTGAGGAAAGCTGCGAGGAGGAGAGAGCGAGTACGCATCGAATGAACGGCCCCCGAGATCGATCACGGCGAACTCTAGGCTCCTACTATAGACGGTCCGTGGCTACGCTGCACCTCCCCGAAAATGCGACAGCGCGGCGCTGCATTGTAGCGTTGGATCGAAGTGCTGGCCGTGATTGCGCGGCTGCGCAGTCAACCGCGCCGCCGGGTTCGCACGATGCGGGGGAATTCGTCGTCCGGCTCGGCGGCGAAGCCGCCCGCTGCGAGGTCCTCACGGGGGGATTGTCCGCTCTCGTCTGAGGTCCACGGCCGCTCGGCGCGCGGGGAGCCGGCGGGTCCGGCATTGGCGACCGCCGAGTGTGGCTGCGGACGGGCAGCGGGAATGGAAACTTGCGGCTGCTCCGGCGGACGAGGAAGGCCGGCCCCGGTAACACCGCGTTGCGCCGCGGGAGAGCCGCCGAACCAGGCCTCGATAAGATCGAGCTCGTCTGCCGAAAGATTGAGGCCCTGGCCACGGCAGCGCGCCACGACGAAATTGCGAAACCGGCTGGCAAACAGGTTCGTCGAGGCTCCCTGCTCGAACCAGGGGTCGGTCTCGCTCACGACCTCGAGCACGAAGCGCACGTCGTCACGGCGAACCTCGACCCCCATCGCACGCGCTCGCTCGGCGATGTTCGCCAGTGTTTGCGCGCCCGCGAGACTGTTGGTGTTGATCTCCTCGGCCATCATCTCGAACAGGACGCGGTACTCGGGCGGCGAGAGCGGCGGGGCCTGACAGGCCTCGTGGATTCTGGCGATCGATTGCTGGATCGCGGTCGCGCCGTCGCTGGTGCGCAAGAGCTGCGCCTGCGGTGGGGCGGGATGGGGGGGCAGCGCCGGCGCCGCGGGATCGAAGGCAGCAGGTTGGAGCGGCGTCTGTGGTGCGGGCGCAAAGGCGGTGGACGGAGCGTCGGAGCCTTGCTCGGCCGGGGGCGCTGTGGCGGCTCGCGGCGTTGGCGGCGCGGCGGGCGGCGGCGCGCGC
>DATETZ010000088.1:0-22942 GCA_035283385.1 Hyphomicrobiaceae bacterium | reverse complement strand
GCGGGGTTGGCCGGTCAGCCTCTACTGCCTCATGGGCCGCGGCGAGATGGCCGATGCCATTGCCGGGCGGGGCGTCGACGTCATTGGGCCGCCCGTCGAGCCGGATGGCGCGTCGCTCAGGCTTCCGGCGCCGCTGCGCCTCGTGCTGGCGAGCGCAAAGCTCTTGTGGGTCATGATTTGGCTGCGGCCCTCCGTCGTTCATTTCTACCTGCCAGGCGCCTACCTCGTCGGCGGGCCTTTGTCGCTGCTCAGCCGCTGCCCGGTGCGCATCATGAGCCGGCGCCACCAGAACCGTCACCTGTCCGGCCGCCCGGTCGTCGGCTGGCTCGAGCGCTGGCTCCACAAGCGCATGACCGTTGTCCTCGGCAACTCGCGCCGCGTCGTCGACGAGCTCGTGCGCGAGGAAGACTGCGAGCCCGCTCGCGTTGGCCTCATCTACAACGGCGTGGATCTCAAGCGGTTCTCGGCACCCCCCGATCGCGCTGCGGTACGCAAATCGCTCGGTATCGACGACGCGCGCCTGGTCCTGATCATGGTCGCAAACCTTATCCCATACAAGGGACACAGGGACCTCATGCGCGCCTTGGGCCGCGTCAATAATAGCTTGCCGCAGCCGTGGGTGGCGCTGCTGGCGGGCAGGGACGACGGTTGCGGCCGAGAGATCGAGCGCGAGGCGCGCCGGCAAGGGATTGCCGGCCGCGTGCGCCTTCTCGGCTCGCGCACCGATGTCCCCGCCCTGCTCGGGGCCGCTGACATCGGACTTCTCACCTCGCATCAGGAGGGGTTCTCGAACGCCATCATCGAGGCCATGGCGGCGGGCTTGCCGATGGTCGTGACGGACGTGGGCGGCAACGCCGAGGCGGTCCTCGACGGCGTCACCGGCCACGTCGTTGCGGCGCGTCATGCGGCCGCGCTCGGCGAGGCAATTCTCAGTCTCGCCAACGACCCCGAGTGCGCGGCGCGCATGGGTGCTGCGGCTCGGCGCCGTGCGAGCGAGCTGTTCTCGATCGAGGCCTGTGTCGCAGCCTACGAGGAAGTCTATACGGGGCTGCTCAGGGGCGAGATCGCTGCGACGCTCGCGCCGGTCGGACGGCCACTCGCTCGTCTCGGCGTATCGAAGCTGCCCAATTAGGGAGGGCATCCGGCCTCCGGCGGGCACGAACGTACATCATCGGGGGCTCGCCGCTCACAGTACGGCTTGGGGGGACAGGGGGGCTCGTGTGGCGGTTGTCAAGAGTGCCGTGAGGACGCTCGACATTCGCTCAGCCGTCGGGACGGCGAGCGAAGCACCGTTCTCGCGTGACGAGGCGCGGTGAGCGGCTGATGATGCGCTGGTTCGCCGTCAACTCGCTGCCGCACCAGGAGAGCCGGGCCGAGACAAATCTCGCGCGCCAGGGGTTCCAGGCCTTTCTGCCTCGGCTGCGAAAGGCGCGCAGCCATGCGCGGCGCGCGGATGTGGTTCTCGAGGCCATGTTTCCGGGCTACCTCTTTGTTTCGTTCGCCGAGGAATCCACCCCTTGGCGCAGCATCAACGGGACTTATGGCGTGCGGTCGATCATCATGGGAGGCGGGCGGCCGGCTCCGCTCCCTCGAGGGTTCTGCGAAGAGCTGCTCGCGCAGGCCGACGCGGATGGCGTGGTCGCTGTTCCCTCTCCCGAGTTTCACGTCGGGGATCGGGTCTCATTCGTTTCGGGCCCGCTCACGGGACGGATTGGTACCATCATTAGGCTCGGCCGCCGTGAGCGGGTCGAGCTGTTGCTGTGCATCTTGAGCGGCGAGATCCGCATCGACGCGGATCGGCACCAGTTAAGTTTGGCGCGTTAGACGGGGCCGCCGGGTCCCGGAGATGGCATATGCGCGATGACGGGTGAAGCCATTTCACCCGAACGGCGGTAGCGTGTTTGGGGCAATCGCAAGCGACTCGCCTTGCTCGCTGGTTGGGGCTAAATCGCAGCCGGCCGTGCACAGCCCAGGATCGACAGCGTCTCCATCATTCGCACATGGCACGAGGACAAACGGAGTGAGAGCTATGGCTGGCGCCTCGAGGGCCGGGTCCGAGATGCCGCCGGACCCTCGTTTCCCCGGCGTCTTGATCCACGAGAGCGCCTACGTGGATGATCCGTGCCGCATCGGGAGCGGTACCCGGATCTGGCATTTCGCCCACATCCTCAAGGACTGCGAGATCGGCGCCGAGTGCTCGATCGGCCAGAACGTCATGATCGGTCCGGCAGTCAAGGTCGGCAACCGCTGCAAGATCCAGAACAACGTGAGCCTCTTCGCCGGCGTCGAGCTCGAGGACGGCGTGTTCTGCGGGCCGAGCTCGGTCTTCACCAACGTCACCAACCCGCGCGCCGAGGTCGAGAGGAAGAGCGAGTTCAAGCGGACGCTGGTCAAGCGTGGCGCGACGGTCGGGGCCAACGCGACCATCGTGTGTGGGCATACGCTCGGCGACTACTGCTTCATCGCCGCCGGCGCGGTCGTCGTCGCGGACGTTCCCGCCCACGCGCTGATGGCCGGAGTGCCGGCGAAACGCATCGGCTGGATGAGCCGCGCCGGGGCGCGCCTCGGCTCCGATCTCGTCTGTCCGATCGATCAAAGCCGCTATCGGGAGATGGCCGATGGACGCCTCGAGCAAGCGTAAGGCCGGTCCCAGCGAGGCGGCCAACATGCCGATTGCCTTCAACGACTTGAAGCATCAGCAGGGCCGCATCCGCGACCGGATCGATCGCGCGATCGCACGTGTGCTCGACCACGGCATCTACATCATGGGCCCCGAGGTCGAGGAGCTGGAGCGGACGCTCGCTGACTTCGCGGGCGCCAAGCACGCTATCGCCTGCTCGAGCGGGACCGACGCGCTCCTGATCGCCTTGATGGCGCTCGGCGTGGGACGCGGCGACGCGGTCATCTGCCCGGGCTTTACGTTTACCGCCACTCCGGAGGCGATCGCGCTCCTCGGAGCGACGCCGGTGTTCGCCGACGTCGACGAGGCGACGTTCAATCTCGATCCGCGATCGCTCGAGGCGGCGCTCGACGCCGCCAGGCAGCACGGGCTCGAGCCGCGCGTCATTCTCGCCGTCGACCTGTTCGGCCAGCCGGCCGATTACGATGCCATCCTGCCCTTCGCCCAGGCGCACGGCCTGCTCGTTCTCGCCGATGGCGCGCAGAGCTTCGGGGCGACGACGAGGGGCCGCAAGGTCGGGACGCTGGGGCTCGCGACCGCGACCAGCTTCTTTCCGGCCAAGCCGCTCGGCTGCTACGGCGACGGCGGGGCGATCTTCACCGGCGACGACGAGCTGGCGGACGCGATGCGCTCTGTCCGCCTGCACGGCAGAGGCGCCGGCAAATACGATATCGTCCGCGTCGGCATCAACGGCCGGCTCGACACCGTGCAGGCCGCGATCCTTTTGGAAAAACTCAGGATCTTTCCCGAGGAGATCGGATTGCGCCAGACCGTCGCCGGCACTTACAGCGACGGTCTCTCGGACGCTGCTCATGTTCCGCGGGTTCCGGAGGGGCTTACGTCGGTGTGGGCGCAATATACGCTCAGGGTGCCGGGAGGACGCCGCGATGGAGTGGCGCGCACACTCGAGGGGCAAGGCATCCCGAGTGGGGTCTACTATCCGAGGTCGCTCAATCGGCAGACGGCTTATCGCGGCTTCCCCGTCGCGACAGGCGGCATTCCCGTGTGCGAGCGGCTGCCGGGCGAGGTGCTGAGCCTGCCCATGCACCCGTACCTCACAGAGGCCGACCAGGGGCGCGTCATCGCCGCGGTCGCCCGCGCGCTGCGGGCTAAGGCGAGCGAGCCACCTCTTTCGTCATCGTCGCCTAGCGACGGCCGCGGTGTCTGACCCTGAGGGTCAGACACCGTGAAAGCATCGCGCGTTGCGCACTCAGCCTTGCCTCGGCCCTTCGACGATCGCTAGGATCCGGCGCGCGATGGCGTCCCAGGAGAAGTGCTCCTCCGCGTAGCGGCGCGCCGCGCGCGAAATTTCGTCCCGATCTTTCGTCTTGTCATGAACAATGAGCAGCATGCGCGCCATGTCGTCGGCATCGTCGGCACGATGCGTGAACAGCCAGCCCTGGCCGAGGTGGTCGGTATTGTCGGGGACGTGGCCGGTCAGCACCAGCCGCCCCGCCGCCGCGTAGTCGCGCAGCTTGATCGACGAGAAGCCGAAGGCCACGTCGTTGGCGTTGGTCAGCGGTAGCACGGCAATGTCGAAGCAGCTGATGGCGGCGCCGGCACTTGCGAGCGGCACGAACCCCATGAAGCGCACGCGGTCCCCGACCCCTCGCGCCTGTGCGAGCCGGATGAGGTCGGCTCGGGGTGGGCCATCGCCGAAAATTATGAAGTCCATGTCCCGCAGACGGCCGGCCACCTGCGCAAAGGCCTCGACCGCCACGTCGAGGCCGTGCCAGGCCATGATGTTGCCGATGAAGCCCGCGTAGGTCCGCTCCGGCGGCAGGCCGAATTCGGCGAGCGCCGCGCTACGGTCGACGGCAACGAGGCGGTCGACATCGGTGCCGTTGCCAATGAAGTGGAGCTTCTCTTTCGGCACGCCGAGTCCTTCGAGGTGAGCGGCAAGCCCGCGGGTCACGCAGCGCGACGCAAAAGCCCGCTTTGCCGCGGCCACCTGTGCCCAGTTCTCGAAGCGCGCGAGCCACGCGCTCCCGCCGGCCAACAGCCGCTCCTTCGCCATCCACGAGTTGTGCTCGAGCACGACCATTAAACCGAGCGCGCGTCCGAGTGCCACGATGAGGGGCGTCAGCATATTGACGCGCGTGTAGACGAAATCCGGCTTGAAGCGGCGCGAGAGGGCAACGAGCGAGGCGAGCTGGGGCAGGGTGTCTAAGGATGGCGGAAGCCCGAGCCGGCGCAGGCTTACGGAATTTAAGAACTCGCACCTCGGCAGCGTGCCCTCGAGCTTGTTGGGCCCGTGCCCGGGCGAGACGACTCGGACCTCATGCCCCATCGCCGTCCAGGCCCTGATCAAGCCGAGCTGGTGGCTGGCGCCGCCCGTGGCCCCCGCCCAGTCAATGACGTTGATCATCAGAATACGCATTTTTCGGCGCGCTCATTACGCGCTCATCACAGGGCTGCCGGTCTGCTCTCGGCGCCGGCCGCTCCCGCGCGGAGAGGAGAGGTCGCGGTAGAGGGCCAGCAACCGCTCTTGCTGGCGCGGCCAACCGTACTTTTTGTAGAGTTCAGCCAGTTTCGCGGCGCTCGGACGCAGCGTCGCGCGTGCGGCAAAGACATGCCGCACGGCCCCGGCGATCGCTTCCGCGGTGTGGGCACCGGCGGCGACCCCCGTGCCGGTCGCAGCCACGAAGCCCTTGAGCTCGATGTTGCCCGAGACCACGAGCGGCAGACCGGCAAACGTCATCTCGAAGAGCTTGTTGGGAAGGCAATACTCGTAGTTGAGGCACGAGTTGAGGATGGTGCAGATGCCGAGATCCGCCGAACGGATGAAGGGCACGACCTCGTCGCTCGGGACTGGGCCTGGAAAATGCAGCCGGCCGCGAAGCGCGCGCGCATGGAGATACCGGTCGACGGCCCACTCGAGCCCTGGGTCGACCGTCCCGACAATTGCGAGATGCATCCCGGGAAGCCGCAGGAGCGCCTCGAGTATCAGCTCGACTCCACGGCCGGGGCTCACTTTGCCGACATAGACGGCGAGGGGCGCCTGCGCGTCGAGCCCGCATGCGCTTCTGACGCCGGCGCCGCCGGGCCTCGCCAAATCGACGCGGGGCGCGTTCAAGACCAGGGTCGGCAGCGGGCGCCCGTACTTTTTGGCGTGATGGACCGCAATCGAAGGGCTGACAGTGATGGTGGCGCTCACGTTCCTGAGACATCGGCACTCGATCAGCGACTTCCAGCGCCTGAGGATCGCATTATCCAGCCCGAAGCGCCCCTCCTCCAGCTCGTGCATGTCGTAGACGACGCGCGCGCCGGTCCCGCGGGCGGCGCGAACGGCCACCGGCAGGACATTGAAGTCGTGGGCATGGACGATGTGCGGGGCGAAACGCTCGACGTGGCGCTGGAACGTCCACGCATTGAGCTCATGATCGAGAAACATGGCGGTCATGACCTTCAATCGGCGTGCCAAGCTTTCCGGTTGCGGTGGGCGCTGCGCGCCGGGCGGGCGTTTTGGAGGTGCGCCCGCAACCGTCCCGCGAGCGGGGAGTTTCGAAGCGGCCTCGAGCTTCCAAGGTCTTTCGATGCGCTCGTACTCGACACCACCCTTGACCTCGATTTCGGGCAGGCCCGGGCCGGCGAGGCAGAATACGCGGACACGATAGCCCGCGGCGGCCAGTGCTTCCGCCTCCTTGAGGACGCGTGAGTCGTTGACGCAGGTGTTGGCGACGATGGCCGCGACGCGCCGCCCCTGTGCCTCTTGTCCTCGGTCGGACGTGCTCACCGGACCCCCATGATGCCCGCCGTAAGAGTGCGCGCCGGCTTGGACAGAAACGAGCGCCTGGATCTCATGGCAGGAAGCCGTGGCTTTCGCGGCAGGAGCGCGGGTCGCTCGACCCAGGCGGTCGCGCAGGACGGCCATGACCCAATCAACGTCGGTGATAGCGAGCCGATTATGACGTGGCAAGGCCGGCGATTGGCCGGCACGGTCTCTGACGGTGGAGCAAGCCCCGCTCATGCCTCATCGGGTAGCCGGGGATAGGACGGCAAATGCGGTTGCTCGAACGGTGACGGTGGCCTACTCCTGCACGCGTCCGTTTCGCGGGCTTTGGGGGCAACCAGTAACAAGCTTGCCGGGTGCTGCGGCTTGCCATGCGTGGCTGGCTGCTGCGAGGGTGGTGCTCTGTGAACGCCGTTGATAGCGCAGCAAAGATCGCTCACGCGACGTCGGAAGGGTCCGCGAGGCGCAGGATTCGCGTGGCGATCCTGGTCAACAACGCCTGCGTTTACGACGGCCGCGTCGTCAAGCAGGCTGAATCGCTTTACGAATCAGGCTTCGCGCCGCTCGT
Source organism: Hyphomicrobiaceae bacterium (assembly GCA_035283385.1). Lineage (GTDB taxonomy): Bacteria > Pseudomonadota > Alphaproteobacteria > Rhizobiales > Hyphomicrobiaceae > Hyphomicrobium_C. The sequence continues at coordinate 15,961 of DATETZ010000088.1, read as the reverse complement.
CGTCTGCAGACGAGCTCCTGGATTGCCGTCATACGCCAAGAAGAACGGCGTCATCTACCGGCGCGTGCTGGTTGACCCCGGACTTGGAGTGCTCGTGTCGCTGATTGCCAAGCGTGTGGATGCGCGGTCGACATTGCACGATGACGAGCCGGACCGCGCTGCGTCGTTCTGGACGCGGGCGGTGCGGAGCGCAGACGCCGCGCGCGAAATCCTGCGCACGCTGCTGGGGACGAGACCGTCTCCGGAAGTGGCCGGCCTCGGCAACGGCGCATCGGCACCATCCGAAGGGGAGGATCGCCTCGCAGCCGTTGCAGTGCCTGGCAGAGCGAGCCGGGTTGCCTGGGCCTTGATCGGCCGCGTTTCGCCGCGAGGGCACGATTACTTGAGCCGCCTTGGCGTGAAGCTGTCGCGAATGGATGCGGCGGGCGCAATAGATTACTGCGCGGCAGCTTTTGCTCTCCTCCTGTGGCGCGGCATCGCCGTTAGGGTGTGGAGGCACATTGTCAACGTTGTCAACCCGCTGATGCTCGTCCTCGGTCCGCGCATAGCCTTTGCGAAGCCGGTGCTGGCCTTCGAGCCCGACGTGATCCACTCACACGACCTCGATTGCCTGCCCGCCGCGGTAACGCTGGCGCGGGCAGCGCATTGCCCTTTCATCTATGACGTGCACGAGGTCGAGACACACCGGCCGGATCGCGCGAGCCGGGTTCAGCGCCTGATCCACGCCTACTATGAGCGCACGGGAATTCGCTGGGCGGCGGGCGTTGTCACGGTCTCAGGCTCGCTTGCCGATTGGTTGCGCGATAGGTACCGCATCGCCCGGCCGACCGTGGTCGAAAATGCCCCGCGAGTTTCCTTCGGTGCCCCCTGCTCGCGGTCGCTCCGGGAGGACATCGGGCTCGACCGCGACACGCCGCTCTGCATCTATGTCGGAAATCTCGCGCTGGGGCGGGGGCTCGAGCATGCGGTGCCGGCGCTCGCTTGCGTGCCGGGGCTGCACTTCGCTCTGATCGGGCCGCCGTCGTCGCCGCGGGCCATCGACGAGCTGCGTAAGCTCGCGGCCAGTGTTGGTGCTCTTGACCGCGTGCACATCGTCGCGCCGGTATCATTCGACGAAGTGGTGCCCTACATCGCTCAAGCCGATTTCGGCATCATCCCGGCCGACGCTTGGACGCTCAACCAGAAATTCGGCCTCCCCAACAAGCTGTGCGAGATGACCCTTGCGGGGCTTCCGGTGATTGCGGTCGACGTGGCGGAGCGGTCCGCCTATCTCGCCCGGCTCGGCAACGGCATCCTGATCCCGAAATCCAGCGTCGACCACATTGCCGGGGGGCTGGCGCGGGCCATGGAGCTTGTCTGCAACGATCGTCCGCGACGTCTCGAGACGGCCCGGCGCGCACGCCAGATGTTCAACGAGATGGGATGGTCGCGGCAGATGGAAAAGCTGCTCGAACTCTATCGCAAGATCGGATTCGATCTCGAGCCAGCCATCCGAGACCCGTCCGGGGAGCCATGCGACGAGCCGCGCATGGCCCTGGCGGCCTCTTGGCACTAGGCGGGCAACTGTATGTGCGGGCTGTTCGGCATTCTCACCCGCGGCGGCAGCCGTCTCGATAAGGCCGTTCTCATCCGAGGAACGGCTGCCATCCACATGCGCGGCCCCGACGACGAGGGCTACGTGCTCATCTGCTCACGCACCGGCGAGGCCCAAGCCTGCCTCGGCGACGACAGCCAGGACGGACTCGACCATCCCCATATTGGCTCCGTCAATGCCGACGCCTACGACATTGGCTTCGGCTTCAGGCGGCTGTCGATTCAGGACCTGTCCATTGCAGGCCATCAGCCGATGGCGGCGCCGGACCGCCGCCACTGGGTCGCGTTCAACGGCGAAATCTACAATTTCGTCGAGTTGCGCGGCGAGCTCGAGGCACTCGGATACTCGTTTCGAGGCGGCAGCGACACCGAGGTCGTGCTGGCCGCGTACGACGCCTGGGGGACCGACTGCCTGCGCCGCTTCGCCGGCATGTGGGCGATTGCGATCTGGGACGCGCCGAAACGCGTGCTCGTGCTCGCGCGCGATCCGTTCGGCATCAAGCCATTGTATTATCATCTCGATGCGCGCGGGCTAATTTTCGGTTCCGAGCTGAAGTCGCTTCTCACCGCGCCTTGGATCGAGCGTCGTGTCGACCCCCAGGCGGTGTTCAGTTTCCTGCAGCGCGGACGACCGGGTCTCGACAACCGCTCGATGATCCGCCGCGTGAGGCAGCTTCCGTCAGGATGTTTCGGCACGCTCAAGCTGGGCGAGGCAGCGGTTAACGGCAAGACCGCGCCGGAGGACGCGCTGGCCATCGAGCGCTACTGGAGCGTCGATCCCAGCGAGACGGTGCCGCGCAGCTTTGCGGACGCCGCGACGGCGCTGCGCGAGCTGTTTCTGGAAAGCATCCGCATTCATCTGCGGGCCGATGTACCAGTGGGGGTCAATCTGTCCGGCGGGATCGATTCGTCCGCGGTCCTGATGTGCGCCCGCCGGCTGCTTGGCAAGGATCACCCGATCCACACCTTCAGCTTCATCGCCAAGGAGAAGGCGATCAACGAGGAGCATTGGATCGACCATGTGGCCCGGCAAGCCCAAGCCACCGTCCACAAGATCGAACCGCACGCCCGCCAGCTCACCTCCGACCTCGAGGAGCTGATGCGCATTCAGGACGAGCCGATCGGCTCCACGTCTCCTTATGCCCAGTTCCGGGTGTTCAAGCTGGTGCGCGACCACAAGATCAAAGTGACTCTCGATGGTCCGGGCGCCGACGAGCTGCTGGCCGGCTATCGCAGCTATCTTCCGGCACGCGCGGCGAGCGAGCTTCGCAACGGCAACAGGGTGCGCGCTCTCGCCTTGGCCTTTCGGGCGGCACGCTATTACCCCACGAGCGCCGGCGGGCTCATGCGCGATGCGCGAGTCATGGCGGCGGCCTATCCCCCAGCGAACCCGCAACCGGCAAGCCCATACAATCCCTACGAGATGCCCGACTGGCTCAACCGGGAATGGTTCGCAGACCACAAGGTGGTGGACCTTGCGTCATGGCAGGCGGGGAAAAAGACGGTGCTCAAGGAGAATCTCTATTTCACGCTCACGGAATCGAGTTTGCCCGAGCTCTTGCGCTTTGCCGATCGCAACTCGATGGGGCACTCGATCGAGAGCCGCGTGCCGTTTCTCACGCCCGGGCTCGCCCGCTTCATCATGAGCCTGCCCGAGGAGCACCTCATTGGTGCGGATGGAACGACCAAGAACGTCTTTCGCGCCGCCATGCGCGGCCTCGTCCCTGACGGCATCCTCGACAGGAAGGACAAGATCGGCTTCACCACGCCCGAGCGCAACTGGCTGCTCGCGCTTGACGATTGGGTGCTCTCAGCCTATAGCGACGAGCGCGCGAGCTGCGTGGCCGCTTTGCATCCCTTCGTCTTGCGCGAGGAATGGCGCAACCTGAAGGCCGGCCGGACCAAGTTCAACCAGCAGTTTTGGCGCTGGGTCAATCTCGTCAACTGGTCCGAGCAGAACCGGGTGAGCTATCAGTAGGTTGCTCGCAACATGAGGCCGACCGTCTGGTAAAGCCGGGAGCGCCTCTCGGGGACCGTAAAGGCGGGCTTCCAGGGGTGGGGGCAGCTTTGGAGGCGTTGCTCAATCTCAGTTTCAAAGGCAAGCGCGATTACCTGCAAAGCGCGGATATCTGGGTCGCCGTCGGCTCGGCTTTGGAAGAAGCGGGTCTCGCCTCGGCGGCCGATGTTTTGACGATTGTCTTTCGTCGTTTTACGGGTGCCCAACCGAGTTTGCGCATGTTGCACCCCGATGCGAGCTTGGCGCAGTTTCGGGAGAGATTTGCTGACGTTATGCTGCTGCGGCGGGGCGGACGCGTTCTCGGCGCTCTTCTTGAGTCGGATCGATCTGTGGTGAGACGCGTGCCTTTCCCCGAAGAGCAGATCATGGATATCTGCCGCGTTGAAGACCAGAGCGTAAGCTACCAAGGCCAGCTCGGGTTCTCGGCGCCGGAGATACTCGTCGCTGCCACGAAACTGTTCCACCAGCGTCGAGTCGCTGCCGGCAAACGCTGGATCGTGACCAAGCTCGTCTTACCCTTGGGGTTTGCTATCGGCAGCGAAACGGTGCTGACCGCGGTCCTCAAGGGTGCGACCTCCACCCTATCGACGCGCAGTTCCGTGTATTTGGATGGTCGGCCGGCGGGCGAAATCTTCTACTCGGCTCTTTGAGGCCCCGATGGTCTCGCTCAGGGCCATTGGCTCGTTCATCCCCGAGCGGCTGATCGACAACCTCGGTCTCAAGGATCGCTTCGGGGTGAGCGAGGACTTCATTCGCGACAAGATCGGGGTCGTGACCCGCCCCGTCATGGCGCCGGGGTGGGACACCGCCGATCTCGCCACCGCTTCGATCAAGGCGCTGGTCGAGAAGGAGGGGCTCGATCTTGCGACCGTCGACTGCCTGGTGGTTTGCACGCAAAACCCCGAGGGCCGCGGCTTGCCGCACACGTCCGCCATCGTCCACGGCAGGCTGGGCCTCGACGAAGGGTGTGCGGCATTCGACATCTCGCTCGGATGCTCAGGTTATGTTTACGGGGCAGCGCTGATCCAGAGCTTTATGGAAGCGAACGGGCTCGAGCGCGGCCTGTTCGTGACCGCCGATCCCTACTCCAAGGTGGTGAGCCCCGACGATAAGAACACGGCGCTCCTGTTCGGCGACGCCGCGACCGCGAGTCTGTTCGACGCTGCGGACGATGCGTCGCGGCCTGCCTGGCGCGTCACGCGCGCAAGGCTCGGGACGATCGGCAGAGAGTGGGCGGCGCTCGCGGTCGATGCCGAAGGCGTCCTCCACATGAACGGCCGCGAAATCTTCAACTTTGCCGCCGTTAAGGTGCCGGTCGAGATCGAGCACCTGTTGCGGGAGGCCGATCTCACTCTCGGCGCAATCGACCTCGTCTTGCTTCATCAGGCGAGCAAGTACATGGTCGACACGCTGCAAAAGCGGCTCAAGCTGCCGCCGCACAAGGTGCCGTTCGAGGCGGGCGCTGTCGGCAACACCGTCTCATCGACTATACCCCTGCTGCTTGAACGGAGATTGGCCGACCCGAAGCTGTCGCGGCTGCTGCTGTCGGGTTTCGGTGTCGGACTTTCGATCGCAAGCTGCATCTTGGAGAGGAAGGCTGCATGACGCCACAAGAGATCCTGAGCGAGCTGCGCAGCGTCTTGGACGACCTGGCGCCCGGCGTGAAGCTCGATGAGGCCCATCTCGACACGCGGTTGTCGGAGGTCGGCTACGACAGCCTGGATCTGGCCAACTTCCTTCTCGCCATCGACGAAAAGTACGGGGTCAAGATCAGCGACGACGAGGCCGTCGAGCTCGGAACGCTGCGGGGCTACTCGCGACACATCGCCGAGAAGACGGCTTGAGCAGGATCGTGCCGGTGATGCCAGCGGGCGCAAGCGACGGCCTGAACTTTCCCGCGGAGCGCCCGGTGCCGCTCGAGGAGCTGGTCGCGCTGGTCGGCCAGCGCGTCGACATCCTGGGCGAGGTCTCGGGGTTGGTGGTCGGCGCCGTTGCGCCGGCGCACTGCGCGGCCTCCGGCGCGTTGAGCTTCGTCATGGGGGGCGCGGCCAAGACGCTCGCGCTGCTGCAATCGGCCTCGCTGCCGAAACGGTGCGTCCTCGCCGTGGGTCTCAGCGCCGCGCAAGCCGAGCCCCTCGCGGCGAGCGGCGCGACCATCATTTGCGCGCGCAATCCGCGCCTCTGGTTCATCGAGGCCGTGCGCCACTTGTTCCCGGGGGCGGACAAGCCTGGCCACTCGATCAGCGAGCAGGCCTCTGTCGCCCCGGGCGCCGAGGTCGGCGGGGAGTGCTATGTCGGGCCATTCGCCGTCATCGACCGCGGCGCCCGCGTCGGTGCCGGGAGCACGATCCATCCCGGAGTGCACATCGGCCGCAACGTGGTTCTCGGACGCAAGGTGATCGTCCAATCGAACAGCGCGGTCGGCGCCATCGGCCAATCGAGCGAGAAGAACGCCGCCGGCCAGCATATCAGCTTGCCCCATCTCGGCGCCGTGGTGATCGGAGACGAGAGCCGGATCGGCGCCAACACGACGATCATACGCGGCTCGCTCCAGAACACGCGCATCGGCGCCAGATGCAGCATCGGCAACCAGGTGAACGTCGGCCACAATTGCGAAATCGGCGACGACGCGTTTATCTCGGCGGGTTCGGTGCTGTGCGGGTCGTGCAAGGTCGGACAAGGCTGCTGGATCGCTCCCGGCGTGATCATTCTGAACAAGGTTAGAATTGGCAATCAGGCGATGATCGGTCTCGGCACGATCGTTCGCCACGATGTGGAGGCAGGACAGTTCGTCGCCGGCGACCCGCCCCGCGTGCTGCGCAAGCTCAACCGCTACAACGAATAACGGGGTCGCGAACGCCTGATGAAGCCCGACGAGCAGGTCATGTTGCCGCTGCCTGGCGACTATCGTGAGCTCTTGGAGCGCCTTGTTGCGCTCGGCTACGAGTGCCGGACATTTCACAACGCCGAGCCGGACAGGAAGCACTTGGTGTTGCGCCACGACATCGACATTTCGGTGTCCGACGCTTACAGGATCGCCGAGCTCGAAGCCGAGTTGAGCTTTCAGGCGAGCTACTTCGTCCTGCTGCGCAACGAGTTCTACAATGTTTTTTCCGCGGAGTCCTCGCGCCAGCTGCGCGCGATGATCGAAATGGGTCATGAGATCGGGCTCCACGTCGATTACTCGCTCTATAAGGGCACTGACAAGTCGCTGCACGAGGCGGTGGTGCAGGAGTCGCGCGTCTTGAGCGACATCCTCGAGGTGCCGATAGCGCTGGTGAGCTTTCATCGTCCGGCCACCCATCTCGCCGGGCAGGATTACGACGCGCTCAGGCTCCCCGGCTTCCGTCATACCTACGAGCGCCGGTTTTTCAGCGAGATGGGTTTTTGCTCGGATTCGCGCGGCGGCTGGTATCACGGGCACCCCTTGGATCATGCGGCCGTGAAGGAGGGGCGAGGCTTGCAGCTCTTGACGCATCCCATCTGGTGGACGAAGCCCGGCCTCGCCAATGCGCGCGAGCGATTGAATGACTTTCTGGAGGAAAAGAGGCTTCGGTTGCTCGAGGAGCTGCGAAGCAACTTCCGGATCCTCAGGTCGGACAATTGACGAATTGGAGCGGGGGCGATGTGCGGCTTGTGGGCATCGGTCGGTCTTGACGTGCCTCGGGCTGCGATCGAGGTCGTCGCCCATCGTGGTCCCGACGGTGAAGGGTGGTGGGAAGAGCGGTCGGACATCGGCCGCCGCGTCGTCCTCGCGCATCGCCGCTTGGCGATCCTCGATCTCCACGAACGCGCTGCGCAGCCCATGCTGCACGGGCCCAGCGGCTGCCGCATCGTTTACAATGGCGAGGTCTACAACTTCAAGGAGCTGCGCCGCGAGCTCGAGGCCAAGGGGCACGAATTCCACACGGCGAGCGACACCGAGGTCGTGCTGGCAGCCTATGCGGAATGGGGCGAGGACTGCCTTGCGCGCTTCAACGGCATGTTCGCGTTTGTCATCCATGATCCCATCCGGCAGCGATTTTTCGCGGCCCGCGACCGGTTCGGAGTCAAGCCGCTTTATGTCGCCAAGGTCGGCAGGGGGCTCGCGTTCGCGTCCGAGTTGAAGCAGATCCTGCAGCTGCCGGGCGTCCGGCGCGTGCTCAATCGGGAGGCCGCGGCCGACTATCTTATCGCCACCCTGTTCGGACATCGGCGCGAGACGCTGCTCGAGGGCATCGAATGCGTGCCGGCCGGTCACTCGCTTTCCGTCGCGACGCAGGGGACGGGGGAGCAGTGCCCCGAGCCGCGGCGCTGGTACGAGCTCAAGCCCTCGACCGGCGCCGGTCTGACCGACGAGGAGGCCATCGCCGGCTTCAAGAGCCTTCTCGTCGACGCCGTGCGGCTGCGGCTGCGCTCCGACGTCCCGGTCGGGACGTGCCTTTCGGGCGGGCTCGACAGCTCGCTGCTGGTCGGCTTCGTCAATGCGGCCGGCGCCAAGGACCAGCACACGTTCAGCTCCGTCATCGCGCTTGCGGGCTTTGACGAGGCGCCCTTCATCGATTCGGTGGTCGAGAAATACGCCGTCAACGCGCACCGCTTGACCCCCGATCCGCAACGGCTGCCGGGGCTCTTCGACCGGATCGTCTGGCACCAGGAGGTGCCTGTTGCAAGCCTCAGCGTGTTCTCGCAGTGGTCCGTCTACGAGCGGGTCGGGCGCTCTCCGGTCAAGGTTATGCTCGACGGCCAAGGCGCCGATGAGGTGCTGGGAGGCTACCTGCCCATGCTGCCGGCGCACATCGGCGCCCTTCTCGCCTCGGGGCGGCTGCTCGAGGCGCTGTCGGAGGCATGGCGCCAGCGCAGCGTACATGCGCTCTCTCTCAGCGAGCAGATCAGCGGTGCATTGGCCGTCATCTTGCCGGATGCGGCCCGCGCGATGCTTCGCACGCTGGCGCGCAAGAACGGACCGCCATCCTGGTTCGCCAGGGATGGCTGGGACGGCGTTGCAGGCTATCGGCCGATCGAGCAGGCGTCACTGCAGGCGTTGGGGCACAGGCCGCTCTCGCTGCAGGACCTCTGCCAGCTGCAGCTTGAGGCGACCAGCCTGCCGCGCCTCCTTCACTACGCCGATCGCAACAGCATGGCGCATGGCGTCGAAGCACGGCTCCCGTATCTCGACTATCGCGGCGTCGAGTTCGTGTTCTCGCTCGGCGATAGGCTGCGCACGCGCGGCGGCTTGAGCAAGTGGATCTTGCGCGAGGCGGGGCGGGGGGCGCTGCCGGAGACCGTGCGGCTCAGGCGTGACAAGCTCGGTTTCCCCGCGCCGCAATCGTTTTGGCTGCGGACGGTGCTCAGAGGATGGTTCGAGGACGAGTTCCGCCGCCTCCTCAAGAAGTTCCCCGGTCTCCTCGACGAGGGCCAGATGGCGAGGATGTTGCAGTCCTACGTCAACAGCAACTCTCACTCGCCTATCGTCTGGCGCGCATTCAGTTTTCTCAAGTGGCTCGAGGTCTTCGCTGTCGAATCGAACTAGGGGCAAAGGGCAGGACTGCTCCTCATTGTGCTCGGAGCGAGGAGAGCGCCGGCGGCTGCTTCCCGGTCCGCGGGGATTAGAGGCCGGAGCGAGGGAGCGGCGAATGCTCTGTGCAATCTGTGGCCGAGGCTCTGTCGGCACTTGCACTCCGAGTGCCGGCGCGAGTAGGTGGGTGCAGACCGTCGGCTCGCGAGGCGACTCGGCAGGCGAACGATGGAAAGTGGCCCGGCTGCAGCGTTGGCCATCGGAGCGTGCGTACGCCAGAACGAGCGGCGTCCGGGACTAGGGATCCCGTCTCGAAGGCGTCTGGCTCAAACCAGAAGACGTCGGGGTTTTGACCGCTGACGACACGTGCCTGACCCACAGAGGTGCCGAATGTCAAACCGGAGCGGCGCAAGGCGTGACGACGCGGTCCGAGAGCTCGCAGAGACGGGCAGGCCTCGTCGCGCCATCGTCAACTATTTCGACCCCCGCTATTTGAACGTCGCATTTTTTCTCGCATTCCGAACGATGAAACAGGAAAGCCTGACCATGTATCTCGGCGTCGTCTGGTGGTTCCTCAATCCGTTCTTCATGATGGTCGTCTATTATTTCTTGGGGACGGTGATATTCAAGACCAGGACGAGCAACTACGCCGCCTTCCTCTTGGTTGGGCTGGTGACTTGGCGCTGGGCGCAGTCGGGAGTGACGGCCTGCGCCGGCGCGATCAAAAGCAACATCCAGCTTCTGCGCTCCACGTATATGCCGAAGTATGTGCTGATCCTGAAGGAGGCCTTGGTTGCCACTCAGCGCTTCCTGTTTGGCTTCGCCGTTCTTCTGGCCTTCCTTTATGTCAGCATGGATTACAGCCCCAATTGGGCCTATATCTATCTGCCGGTTCTATTCGCATTTCAATTTCTCTTGATACTGGCGGCAGGTTCGTTTTTTGCGCCGCTGGTGCCTTTGGTTCCCGATCTGCAGAATGTCTTGAATGTCGTACTTTCGGGCGCGATGTTTCTGTCGGGCGTGCTGTGGTCGCGCGACCACTTGCCCGAGCAGTACCATGTCTACTTCGACATCAACCCTCTCGCCATACTGATCCAGGAGTATCGGCGCATTCTTCTCGACGGCCAGCCGCCGGAGCTTGGATTGCTCATCTGGTTTGCGGCCCTGGCGCTCGCCGTTCTCGCCGTCTCGCACCTAGTGCTGAAGCGTCTGGACGGAATTCTGGTCCGCATCGTGCCCTGAGCCGGCGCTGCCTTGGGCCAAAGACTGCGCCGATGAGCGGCGACGCTGCGACGCGGTTATCGCGTTGAGCATGTGAGGATCCGATGGGCAACGACATTGTCATCTCCGTGCAGAATGTGGGACTGAGATACCCTTCGGGACATGGGCTCTCCTTCTGGCTCCACGACGGCTATTGGGCGCTCAAGGACGTGAGCTTCGATCTGCACCACGGCGAGACCCTTGGCATCATCGGCCGCAATGGTGCTGGCAAGTCGACGCTCCTCAGGCTGTTGTGCGGCATCTATTCTCCGGATCGCGGAGCAATCGTCTCCACAACCAGCTCGGTTTCGCTCATTGCCCTTCAGCTCGGCTTCAATCGGCTCTTCAGCGGGCGGGAGAACGCGGTGCTGAGCGGCATGCTCATGGGCCGCTCGCGGCAGTTCATGTGGTCGGCGGTGCAAGAGATTCGGGAGTTCGCCGAGCTCGGCGAGCACTTCGACATGCCGCTCTACACTTATTCGTCCGGCATGAGGGCGAGGCTCGGTGTAGCGGTCGCGATCTTTGCCGCCGCCGACGTGCTGCTGCTGGACGAGGTGCTGGGCGTGGGCGACATCACCTTTCAGAAGAAATCGAGCCAGACGATCCGGAGCCTCATTCGCTCGGAGCGCTCGGTCGTGCTCATCTCGCACAATCTCACTACGATCAAGGACCTTTGCGACCGCGTGGTCTGGATCGAGAACGGAATAAGCTGCATGGAGGGCCCCCCCGATCAAGTCGTCACGGCCTACGCGACGGCCATGGAGAAATGAGCCGGGGGCCTCTATCTCGGCGGGGCGCCTAGAGCGTCATCGCGCGGGGCGGCGGCCAGCTCGTCGTAGACGTCGAGCGTCTGCTTGATGACGTGGCCGAGCGCGAACTCGCGCTCGACGAGGGTGCGCCCGGCGGCGCCATAGCGGGCGCGCAGGTCGGGCCGCGCGATGGCCTCGCGCAGCGCCGCCGCGAGAGCAAGGGGATCGCCCGGCGCGACCAGCCAGCCGTTCAAGCCGGGCCTCACGATCTCGCGGCAGCCGGGGACGTCGGTCGCGACGATCGCGCGCGCGCCCGCTGCGGCCTCGAGCAGCGCCTTCGGCAGCCCTTCGCGGTACGACGGCAGGCAGACGAGATGGGCGGCGGCAAATACGCCCGGCATCTTCGCGGCCGGCTGCCAGGGCCAATGCTCGACCGCGCCGTCCTTGACCCAAAGCTCGACCTGCGCCACCGGGATCGAGGCCGGGTTGCCCGGATCGGGATCGCCGACGAGGACGAAGCGGGCCTTGACGCCCTCGGCTTTCAGGAGCTGCGCCGCCGCGGCGAACTCCGCAACCCCCTTGTCGCGCAGGAGCCTGGCCGGTAGGACGACGAGCGGCTCCCCTTGCGGCGGCTCGGCCGTCGAGAAGCGGGCAGGATCGACGCCCGAGCCTCTGATCAGCCGCACGTGCTCGGGCCTCGCCAGGCCTTCCTCGACGAAAAGAGCAAGGTCGTCCTTATTCTGCACGATTACCCGTGTGCTCGCGCCCTTGAGCGCCGCCCAGAGCGCGGCCCTGACGAAGGGCCGCAGCGCCCGGGCCTTCGCCGCGTCCGAGCTGAACACGTAGCCGAGCCCCATGAGCGCGTTGACCACGGCTTTGACGCCCGCCGCGCGCGCCGCGATCGAGCCGTAGACGACGGGTTTCACCGCGACGTGATGGACGATGTCGGGCGCCTCGCGCCGGTAAAGCGCGATGAGGGCACGGAGCGTTCTCGCCTCGGCGAGCGGGGCGAGGCCCGAGCGCAAGAAGTCGATCGGGAGCAGCTTGAGGCCGGCGTCCATGATCGCGCCGCCATCCGCGCCCACGCGCGTCGCAACGGCGACATCGAAGCCCTTTTGCTTGGCGGCGACGGCGAGCGGCAGACGGTGCGAGACGAAGTACCAATCCTCCGAGACGAGGTAGAGCAGCTTGGGCTTTCGGCGCGTCTCGGACATTGGCTCGCTCGTCTCGTCAGCGCGCGGCGGCCGGACCGGCGCTCGATAGGGCCTCGTGTCGGGCCGTCGCCGGCGCGAGAGTCTCGAGCCAGGCCTCGAACATCAGGACGGTCCACAGCTGATGCTGAAGATTGCGATGGCCGGCGAGGTGCTCGGCCCATGCCCTGCGGATCGGCCCGGGATTGAAAAACCCCTCGCGCTCGAGCCGCGCCTCGCCGAGCAGGCTTTCGGCCCAATCCCGCAACGGGCCCCGGAGCCAGGTGTCGATCGGCACGCCGAAGCCCATCTTGGGCCGCTCGATCAGGGCTTGGGGGACATAGCGATAGAGCACCTGTCGGAGCGGCCATTTCGATCTTCCCCGGCGGCGGACGATCTCCATCGGCAACCTCCAGGAGAACTCGACCAGCCTGTGGTCGAGGAGCGGCACGCGGCTTTCGAGCGAGACGGCCATCGCCGCACGGTCGACCTTCACCAGGATATCGTCCGGCAGATAGCCGACCAGATCCTCGAGCATCATGCGCCGCACGGGGCTCGAGGCCGGCGCCATGCCGGCGCGGCTGGCGGACGCCCTTTCGGGCTCCTTGCCCCCGATCACGATGTCGTTCGGACCCTGCCACTGCGAGATGAGCGCGCGATACACGTCGCCGGGGCTCTCGAGAGCGACGACCTGAGCCGCCTTGTGAAGCTTGTCGCCGGGGAGGGCGGGCCGCAGTCGGCGGGGGAGCACGGCCAAAGGGAAGCGTGCGGCCGCATTCCATTCAACGGCCGTCATGCGGGTGAGGAGGCTCGCCGCGCCGCGTCTCACGGCGGCGGGGACTATCGCCAGGGCAGGCCACAGCCTATCCGCCAGGAGATAGCGCGTATAGCCGGAGAACAGCTCGTCGCCGCCGTCGCCCGACAGCGACACCGTGACGTGGCGGCGCGCAAGCTCGGCGACGAGGCAGGTCGGAATCTGCGAGGAATCGGCGAACGGCTCGCAATAGATCCCGGACAGGCGCGGGATTACCGCCATGGCCTCCCGCATCGTCACGTAAAGCTCGGTATGATCTGTGCCGAGATGGCGTGCGACCCTCTTGGCGTGCCGGGCCTCGTCGTAGCCGGCCTCCTCGAAGCCGATCGAGAACGTCTTGACCGGGCGCGGGCTCATCGCCTGCATCAGCGCGACGACCGTCGAGGAGTCGACCCCGCCCGACAGGAAGGCGCCGAGCGGCACGTCGGCCAGCATCTGGCCGCCGATCGACTGGCGCAATAGGCTCTCGAGCTCGTCGACCGCTTCTTCGGGGGTGCCATGGAAAGGATCCTGCTCGGCTGCGAGCGCCAAGCGGGCGGCGTCCCAATAGACGTGCGCCGTGCCCTCGCGGCGAGCGGGGCCGAAGACGAGATAGCTCGCGGGCTCGAGCTTCTTGATGCCGCGGTAGATCGAGTACGGCGCCGGAACGTTGTTGTGGCGCAACAGCAGCGCCAGCGCCGCGCGGTCGATCTCGCCGCTCCACGCCGGGTGACGGCGAAGCGCCTTGAGCTCGGAGGCGAACAGCAGCGTTTCCCCGGCCCAGCCGTAATAGAGCGGCTTCTCGCCGAGCCTGTCGCGGGCGAGAGTGAGCGTGCGCTCGGCACAATCCCACAGCGCGAGCGCGAACATGCCGACGCTCGCTTCGAGCGCCCGGCGCACGCCCCAAGCCGAGATCGCCTCGAGGAAAACCTCGGTGTCCGAGTGGCCGCGCCAGGCCGGCGCCCGGCCTTCGGCCTCGACCCGGGCCCTCAGATCGCGATGATTGTAGATCTCGCCGTTGAATACGATCACGAAGCGGCCGCTCTTCGAGCGCATCGGCTGGTGGCCCGCCGGCGACAGGTCGACGACCGACAGGCGCCGGTGGGCGAGCGCGATCCCCGCGGCCTCATCGGTCCACACGCCGGCATCGTCCGGCCCGCGATGGGCAAGCGTCTCAGCCATGTCGCGCGCGATCGCATCGAGAGCGCCCGAGCGGCCCTTCGGCACCAAGAACCCAGCTAGTCCACACATGAACGGCTCGAAATCCGGCGACAGCGCGCGGTCGTCCGCCACGCGGCTCACTCAGCACGTGCCTCAAAAATGCGTGAAATGTCCAGGTCCGCCTTGCTCGCCGCGGCGCCAATCCAATGACTTTTTCGCCGTGCGCTCGCGGCCGCGGGCTGCCGTGTTGACTCGGCGTTGCGCGGTGCTGTAAGGGCACGTCGAGTGCTTGTCGGCGAGGTCGTTCCGCGCCAGCGGACCACGCTTTAGGGGGACTTGCCTTTGAGTACTATCTGCGCCGCGGCCGCACGACGGCACGTTCCCCGTTAGGTGGCAAGCCCCATGCCAGCCTTGGGCTCCGGCAAGGTCTTTGCGCTCATCGGTGCGGCCGGCTACATCGCCCCCCGGCACATGCGCGCAATCAAGGATGTCGGCGGCACGCTCCGGGCCGCGTTCGACCCCTCCGATTCCGTCGGCGTCATCGACAGCTACGACCCCGACGCGCGCTTTTTCACGGAATTCGAGCGCTTCGACCGCTATATCGATCGCTGCCGGCGCAACGGCGAGAGGATCGACTACGTGAGCATCTGCTCGCCGAACTATCTGCACGACGCGCACGTGCGCTTCGCGCTGCGCTCGGACGCCGACGCCATCTGCGAGAAGCCGCTGGTCCTCAATCCCTGGAACATCGACGGCCTGGCGGAAATCGAACGGAGCACGCAGCGCAAGGTCAACACGATCCTGCAGTTGAGGCTGCACCCGACCATCGTCGAGCTGCGCGACCGGATCAGGAGCGAGGCCGCGGGGCGCGTGCACAATGTGGACCTCACGTATGTCACCTCGAGGGGGCGATGGTATTATGTCTCCTGGAAGGGCCAGGACGGCAAATCCGGCGGCATCGCCACCAACATCGGCGTGCATTTCTACGACATGCTGGGGTTCATTTTCGGAGCCGTGAAGCGCAACATCGTGCATCACCGCGCCATGGATTGCGCCTCGGGCTATATCGAATACGAGCGCGCGCGCGTGCGCTGGTTCCTTTCCATCAACGTCCGCGACCTGCCGGAAGCCGCGGCCGGCAAGCAGCGCACGTTCCGCTCGATCACCGTCGACGGGCAGGAGCTGGAGTTTTCCGAGGGATTCACGGATCTGCACACGAAGAGCTATGAGGAGATCTTGGCGGGGCGCGGCTTTCCCCTCGACGAGGTGCGAGCCTCGACGGAGACGGTCGCCCACATCCGCGCCGCGCCCATCGAGCCCGGCACGGGCGAGCCCCATCCGATGCTCGCGCGCGTGCTGGGCAACGAGGACCGGTATCGGCTCGGCTGGCCTGTCTAGGGAGAGTTAATAAAATAATAGCATAATCAATAGCTTAAATATCTTAGCTCACGCGAATTTGAGCGTCGCCCTAGCGAACCTTGCGGCGAATGAGGCCGTCCGGGAAATAGCTGACCCACGATTGGGTCGCCCCCTCATTGAAGACGGCCGGCCGCATGGCCACGAGCTCGAACTCCGGATTATCGCGCACGAACTCGCGCGCCGCCTGGCGCGGGTTGTTCCACGACCAATCCTCCTCGGTGCGCGGCCCCCCCGCCACGATCTCCATGATGCCGTCGGTGGCCAGGATGTAGGAGCCGGGCG
>DATETZ010000087.1:0-24793 GCA_035283385.1 Hyphomicrobiaceae bacterium | reverse complement strand
GGCGGATCTCGGAAAGGTAGAGCAAGAAGCGCACGCCGGGGCCGTGGCGCGGCGGGCGGATGTGACGGCGAAGCAGGCCGAATATGCCGAGTCCGTGCGCAAGGCTGAGGCGCAAGCGGGCGCGCGGCGGGAGGCGGAACTCGCAAAAGTGAGGCACGAAGCGGACGCCGGGGCCGAGGCGCGGCGGGAGGATGTGGCGGCGAGGCAGGCCGAATATGCCGAAACCGTGCGCAAGGCGGAGGCGCAAGCGGGCGCGCGGCGGCAAGCGGATCTCGCCGAGGCGAAACGCAAAGCCGAAACACTGGTTGCGGCGCGTCGCGAGGCGGAGGAAGTGGACACGCACCGGCCGGCCGGCGCGCAGGCCGAAAAGCTCAAGGCGGAAGCCCGAGCCTGCCAGAAGCGGCTTAGCGAAGCGGCAGCGAAAGGCGCGATTGAGTTCGAGCGCGCAAGCGCCGAGATCGACGCCCACAGCTCCGCGAGCCTCGACAAGCTGGCCCGGGTAGCAGGCGCCTGTCCATCCGTCCGCATCGAAATCTCCGGACATACCGATGCCGAGGGCGAGCCGGCGCGGAACCAGAATCTTTCGGAGCGGCGTGCGCGCGCCGTCGCCGGCTATCTGGCGAAGGCCGGCGTCGATGCGGCGCGTCTCATCGCGACCGGCTACGGCGCGACGCGGCCGGTGGCGCCGAACGATACCCCGAAGAACAGGGCCAAGAACAGGCGGATCGAGTTTGCGATCCTTCCCAACTAGGCACATACGGCAACACGTTTGAGGAGAAAACGACGATGGATTACCTGCTCGCCAAGCTCATCTGGTACGAGCTAGCGGCGTTTGCGATCGGGTTTATGGTCGGTTGGATCTCGTGCGGGGCGGTCGAGGACTGAGCGGTCCCGGGCGGCTGAGGCGCGAGTCCGACGGCGGAGGCGCGACAGATGATGATTTTGCTGCTGCAGATTTTTCTGCTGCTGGGGGCGGCCTTCCTCTTGGGCGCCGCCGTTGCGTGCCTCTTGCGGCGCGTGGTCTTCGGCAGGCGTTCGGAGAAGCCGGCCGGCGCGACCAAGACGCCGATGGGGATCGCGACAGAGTCGCAGACCGGCCCGGGCGGAGCAAGCGCGGCCCGCTTCGAGCAGGCGCTCAGCGGCGCGCCCATGATTGAAGTGCAGCTGCTCCCGAAGGCGCCCCCCCGTCCATCCGGCCCTGCCGCGCCTCGACATCCAGCAGTCCCCGGGCCGCCGGCGCGAGCTGCCGACTCATTGGTCACTGCCGCGCCGGCGCCATCGCCGACACCGCCCGGCCAGACATCGGACGGCGCACCGATCGCTACCGAGCATGCCGAAGCCGTAGCGGCTCGGCGCGGCTCGCCGCCTGCTTCGGCCGAAACGGCCCCGGCAGTTGCGTCGAGCCTGGAGGCAGCCAAGGGGCCCGAGCCTCTCGCCGGCGACGATCTCACCCGCATTCGCGGCGTTGATGCCGAGACGCGGCGAGGGCTCAATCAGCTCGGCGTGCGCCGTTTCGCCGACATTGCCGACTGGACACCAAGCGATGTCGCCCGCATGAGCCAATCGCTTGGGTTTTACGGCCGCATCGAACGTGAGAATTGGATCGAGCAGGCGCAGATCCTGGCCAAAGGCGGAGAGACGGATTTTTCCCGGCGCAGGGCTCGGGGCGAGCTCGACACGCAAGGCTCGGGCGCCGCCTTGGCCGCAGCGGACGTTACCGTCTCGACGGCCGGCACGGCGCCCGACCGCCTGCACCGGATCATCGGCCTCGATGCCGAGACCGAGACGCTGCTGATCACAAGCGGCATCACGCGCTTCGCGCAGATCGCGGGCTGGACCTCGGCGGATGTCGAGAAGGTCGAATTGCTGCTCGGCAAGCCGGGACGCGTGGGCCTCGAGAATTGGATCGAGCA
This sequence comes from Hyphomicrobiaceae bacterium, assembly GCA_035283385.1. Classification (GTDB taxonomy): domain Bacteria; phylum Pseudomonadota; class Alphaproteobacteria; order Rhizobiales; family Hyphomicrobiaceae; genus Hyphomicrobium_C. The sequence continues at coordinate 22,880 of DATETZ010000087.1, read as the reverse complement.
GGCGAGGGTGCTGTCGCGGGCAGCCGATGGCGTGGAGACGGGCGCACCGCGCCGCGGCGAAGACCTGCGCGCCAACGGGACGAAGCCCGCTGTGACGCCGGCGAGCCCACCGCGCTCCGATCTGACAGGCTTCAGGTCCGTGCGCTCGCAAGCGCTGAGAGGCGAGATGGTGGGCGCCATTGCCGGCGCACGCGGCGCCTTCGATGACTTGAAGCGCATTCGCGGCATTGGCGTCCTGATCGAGAAGAAGCTCAATTCGCTCGGCGTGACGACGTACGAGCAGATCGCCAACTGGACGGGAGCCGACGCCGGCCGCATCAGCCAGATCCTCGACTTCAAGGGCCGCATCGAACGCGAGAGTTGGGTCGAGCAGGCGCGCATCCTGGCATCCGGCGGCGAGACCGAGTTCTCGCGCCGCGTCGATAGGGGCGGCGTCGAGAGCAGCCGCGTTCAGCGAGGCTGATCGCGTTCCGTCGCGGAATTGCGGTGACGGATTGGGCGCTTCAGGCGAGGGCGTGCGCGGGCGATGGGTGGGCCGTCTCTGCCGCGGCGAGGAAGCGGGCGATGGCCTCGATCGTCGGCTCGTCTTTCAAGAGTGGGGCGTGGCCCTGCCCTTTGACCGTCAGGCTGGTGAGGGCAGGATGACGGGAGCGCATCTCCTCGACGGTCGCTTGCGACAGGATGTCGGAGTGCTCGCCCCTGAGCACCAGGAGCGGCACGCGCTTCAAGGCCTCGAACTGCGGCCACAGCGGCGGCATCGGCGCGTCGAGCACCGACAACGTGTTCGCGAGCGCGGGGTCGTAGCTGGGCGCCGGCAAGCCTTTGCGCTCGTTGAAAAGCTGCCGGGCAACGTCCTCCCACTCGTCGTCGGCAACCGCCGGAAAGGCCCTGCGGTTCATGTCACGCACCAGCTTGGCCGCCTCGTGCCAGGTCGAGGGCAGCGGCGTTCTCCCGACGTAGGCGCCGATGCGGCCGAGACCCGCCGCATCGATCACCGGGCCAATATCGTTCAGGACCACGGCGCCGATCGCGGCCGGTCGTGCCGCAGCCATGACCATGGCGATGAGACCGCCGCGCGACGTGCCGACGAGCGCCGCGTCGCTGATCTCCATCGCCGTCATGAAGTCGAGCACGTCCATCATCTCGATCGGGACGACGTAGTTTCTCCAGTCGGGATCGGATTGCGACAGGCCGCGTCCGCGATAGTCGAACGTGTAAACGTCCCGGGCGTCGGCCGAGCGCCCTGAGAGGGCCATGGCGAGGTCGTGGAAGTCGCGCCCGTTGCGCGTGAGCCCGGGGAGGCACAGCACCGCCCGGCGGTAGGCCCGGTCAGCGGTTGCGGCCGGGTAGCGCCGCACGTGGAGCTTCAGTCCGTCGTGCACTCTGAAGAAGATGTCGTCGCAGACCTGGCGTGGCGCCGTCATGACCCAACCCGCATCTCAACTCCAAGAGTGCCCACGGCATGGCCGGGGGACGATCGCCTTTGGAGCTGCGGCAGCGGGCTTGTGCGCCCTCGCGCTCCCTCAGCCATCCGACGCCGCCGAGGCGGCCGAGCCTGACGTCCCGGCTGGTGCAGGCCGGCGCTCTGCCAAGCGGGCGCGGTTCAAGTCCTCCTCGAGCCGCAATGCGGCCTCCCCCTCGCCGAGACGCGCTCGGTAGATCTGCACGTTGGCCAGCACCTTTGCAACGTACTCGCGGGTCTCCTGGATGGGGATGCGCTCGATCCAGTCGATCGGATCGATCTTGGGGTCGCGCGGGTCGCCGAACTCCCGGATCCACTGGCGCGCCCGCCCCGGCCCTGCGTTATAGCCGGCGAGCGTGAGCACGTAGGACCCCGAGAACTCGTCCATGCGGTCGCCGATGTAGGCCGACGCCAACATGGCATTATAGGACGGATCCGAGAGCAGGCGCTTGGTCTCGCACTTGATCCGATAATCACGGCAAATGTGGGCGGCGGTCACGGTCATCACCTGCAGCAGCCCTTTGGCGCCCGCGCCCGAGACGGTGAGAATGTTGAACTCCGTCTCCTGACGGGCGATGCCCAAAAGGAACGCGGTCTCCGGCGGCTTGCGCAACGGCGAGTAGGCCGGGAAAGGATGCACGGGATAGGCGTAATAAAGGAGATTCTGCCCGCGTGCGACCGCGGCTTTGCCCGTTCGCACGGCCGATTGCGTATCGCCGAGGGCATCGGCGAGATGGGCCAGCATCGCGACCTCGGCCTCGCTTGCGAGCGTGGTCCTGAGCCGCACGATGAAGGCGCGCATGATCTCGGGCGCGAGACCCGCCTTTCTCGCCACGGCGACGGCCTTCACCGCGTCGAGCCCGTTGAAGCGGTCGATCTGCTCCTGGGTCGGCTCCGCAGGGGCTGCAACCACGATCGGCTGGCGGCCCGGCTCGAGCTTCTGGCGCGCGAGAAGGCCGTGGAACGTATCGGGGTCGCGTACCGCCTCTTGGTAATGCTCCTTAGCCGCGGCCGGATTGTTCATCGCCTCCGCGGTGCGTCCCAGCCAGTAGCTCGCCTTGGCGCGGCTCAAGGGCCCGTCGGCGGCCTTGCGCAAGGCGAGGAAGTGGGTCCCGGCGAGCGCCGGGTCGTTGAGGTAGCGCAAGGCGAGCCAGCCTGCCATGAACTGCTGCTCTTTGAGCGGATTGACGGACAGCGGGCCCGCCTCGCGCACCAGCTCGTAAGCGAGCTTCGGCTTGCCGGCCTTCAAAGCCTCGTAAGCGTTCGCGCGCCGCTCGACCCACCACTCGTCGGGGACGACGGTCTTGGCCTCCTCGGTGGGTGCACCGAGCAGGAGCTTGGCCGCCTCGTCGGTCTTGCCTGCCTGACGCAGCGCCTGGGCGCGATGGAACACGAGGCCCCAGTCCGGTTGCGGCTCCGCCGGCAGGCCATCGATGAGCTTGCGTGCGCCCTTGGACTTGAGGAGGACGGCAAGACGCGCCTCCCCCTTCTTGCGCTCCGCCGGCGGCAAGTGGGGCAGGAGGCGGCGGATGATCTGGGCCCGCGAGGTCCTCTCGCCGGCCCATCTCAGATCGTCGATCAGCAGCCGATCCAGCCGCCACTTGTGATCGGCAACCGTCAGATAGCGGCCGAAACGAGCTAAGAAACCCGTTTCCAGCTCGGCCGGGATGGTGCGTAGACGCCAGGCCGTGGCGGCAAGCCTCTTGGCCTCAACCTCGTCACCCGCGGCGAGGTGGGCGGAAGCGAGCGCCGCCAGGCCGACTCCGGACCGCGGCTCCGACGTCGCGAATTGGGATTTGATCGCGTCGGCGCTGCCGCCCCCGACGAACAGCGCCTCCTCGAGCCGCTGCCCGATGCGGTCGCGATCGGGCCAGGCGGGATTGGCGTCGAGAAAGGCGTGATATTCGGCCGGCTCTCCGTGACCGCTTCTCAAGCGGTACCAGTGGATGAGCTTGCGCGCGACGGGATCGTGCACCTTATCCTCGAGCGCGCGGGCTTTTGAAAGGTCCGCGGAGTCGATGGCCTTGACGGCTTCGCCAATACGGCCGGCCTCCTCGGCGGGGAGCGCGTAGTCGCGCGTCGCTGCAATGGCCGCATCGAGCCGCTGGCTGTGCTCGGCCTCGACCTTCGAGGGCGCCGCCGGCTTCGGCATCAGGGCGCGTGCAGGGGCAGCCTTATCCGGCGCCCGCGCCGGCTCGGCGGCAACGGTGGCCTTGGGTTTGGCCTTGTGTTTCGTGGTTTCTCCGGGCGCCGGTCCGGCGAGCCCGCCTGCGAGGAGCACAACTACGCCACCCACCGCGAGGCGACCGAGGCGCGCGGCAAGCCGCGGCCCTCGATTGGCCGCGGTCGTCTCCACTCGCCTCGAGCTAATTGCCTGCAGCATGGACCTCTCAGAGCGGGACCTTCCCGACCATCATAAGTCAGCCTGTCGTCTTGCGAGCCGCCGATCAACCGCCTAATGTTGAAAAACCCACGCTTTGTCGAGCCTCCCGCCGCTCGATGCCGCCAGCGCCGAAGAGGGTAACAACTGGGGCGATGGCGTTCAAGGTTTGGCGGGGGGACCGTGGCCTGGACGCGGCGGAGACACGAAAACGAAGCGGCGCACGGTGGGCGTGGAGGCCGCGAGAGATCAGGGGTAACCGCGCATGTTCAAGGGTTCATTTACGGCGCTTATCACGCCGTTAAAGAATGGCGGGCTCGACCAGGACAGCTTGCGCCGACTTGTCGAGTGGCAGATCGGCGAGGGCACGCACGGGCTCGTTCCCGTGGGGACGACCGGCGAATCTCCGACTTTGAGCCACGACGAGCACAAGCGCGTCGTCGAACTCACGATCGAGGTCGCGCGCGGCCGTGTGCCGGTGATCGCCGGCGCCGGGTCGAACTCGACCGCCGAGGCGATCGATCTCGCCAGCCACGCCGCCAAGGCGGGAGCCGATGCCGTCCTGATCGTGACGCCTTACTACAATAAGCCCACTCAGGAAGGCCTCTATCAGCACTTCAAGGCGATCAACGACGCGGTCGCCGTCCCGATCGTCATCTACAATATTCCCGGGCGCTCGGTGGTCGACATGTCGGTCGCCACCATGGCGCGCTGCGCGGAGCTCGAGAACGTGGTCGGCGTCAAGGACGCGACGGCCAACCTCGCGCGCTGCTCCCAGCAACGGCTCGCGATCGGCAAGGACTTCTGCCAGCTCTCGGGCGAGGACGCGACCGCCCTCGGCTTCATGGCCCATGGCGGCTCCGGGTGCATCTCGGTCGCCTCCAACATCGCGCCGCGGCTGTGCGCGGAGTTCCAGAACGCCTGCCTCGAGGGCGACTTCAAGGCGGCGCTGGCGCTGCAGGACCGGCTGATGCCGCTGCACGACGCCCTGTTCGTCGAGACCAGCCCCGGCCCGGTGAAATACGCGGCCTCGCGGCTCGGCCTCTGCTCGTCCGAGACACGGCTGCCTCTGGTCCCGGTGAGCGAAGCGACCCGCAAGGCGGTCGACGCGGCGCTAGCGGCGGTCGGCCTCCTGCAGGCCCGTGCCGCCGAGTAAGTGCGCAATCAGGTAAAGGCCAATGTCGGCCAAGACAGAGGACGGCCGCCGGCTCGTCGCCGAGAACCGGAGGGCGCGGCACGAGTATTTCATCACCGATACCTACGAGGCCGGGATCGAGCTCAAGGGTACGGAGGTGAAGTCGCTCCGCAAAGGCCACGCCAACATCGCCGAGAGCTACGCCTCGGCCGAGGTCGGCGGGCTTTTTCTCATCAATTCACACATCCCAGAATATCAGGGTGCGGGGCGCTTCTTTCAGCACGAGCCGCGCCGCAAGCGCCGCCTGCTCCTGCACAAGAAGGAGATGCACAAGCTCGCGATCGCGATCGAGAGGAAGGGCATGACCATCGTGCCGCTCGAGCTCTATTTCAACGCGCGCGGCATCGCCAAATTGAAGCTCGCGCTGGCCGAGGGCAAGAAGCTCCACGACAAGCGCGAAACGGAGAAGAAGCGCGACTGGAACCGCGAGAAGGCGCGCCTGATGCGGGAGAAGGGGTGACGGCATCGTGCCCACATTCCACTCTCCATTGCGCCAGAGAGCAATAAGGAGAGGGCGAAAGGGGAGCCGGCATTGACGACCGCGACCACCGAGTGGCCCTATCCGGCACCCGAGGACGACGGCGCTGCCGCACACCTCGTTCCGGGTCTCGAGATGCCTGCTGTCGCGCTTGGCGCGACGGGGAGCGGAACGATTGATCTCGCGAGTGTGCCAGGGCTTTGCGTTGTGTTCGTCTATCCCTGGACGGGCCGGCCCGGCGTGGAAAACCCGCCCGGATGGGATGCGATTCCCGGCGCTCATGGGTCGACGCCAGAGCTTCAAAGCGCTCGCGACCTCTATCCCAAATTCAAGGCGTCTGGGGCCAGTGTCTTCGGGCTTAGCGGGCAGGACTCGAGCGATCAGCGCGAATTTGTCCACCGCCAAGCGATCCCGTTCGAGATCCTGAGCGATGCAGACCTCGGCTTCGCGCGGGCCCTGTCGTTGCCCATGTTCGTTGCCGGCCCGACGACCTATTTGAAGAGGTTGACGCTGGTGGTGCAGCACGGACGCCTCATCAAGGCGTTCTACCCGGTGCATCCCCCGGACCTGCACCCGGCCATGATTCTGGCCTGGCTTCGGAGCGAGACGACTTGTAGCAAGCCCCAGAAATGATGACCGCGACGAGCACCCCCTCACCCTTTTCCTCTCCCCAGCGGGGTGGGGACGAACGGTCGCGCCGCATGACGAACAAGCGTCTTCTCACCGTCCATGCGAAGCATGGCTCCGCCATGACGGGGAGTGGGCTGGGGTGGAGGGGCTGGCAAGAGTCAAGAGGTATGCGGATCGGTATTAGAGCACGTCGCTCTCGATATCCTCGACCGAGTAGCCGAGCCTCTCGAGGCCCTCCTCGAGGAAGTCGGCGAGGAGCGGAATGCCGAGCAGATAGCGAGCGGTCGAGTTCACCTGCTCGGTGTGTGCCGTTTCCACCGCCTCGTCGAACTCCTCGGGCTCGAATGTGCCGCGGCCCACCCACGCGAGGGCGACCAGGTTGGCCTGCTCGTCGTCATTCAACGCCTCGATGAAGCCCATGAGCTCGGCCCGTGTCGGGTCGTTGGCAAAATCCTCGAGGATCGATCCCGGGTCCTCGGCGGCATCGCCCTCCTCGGGGCTTGCGTTCCAGGCCCCGACCTTTGCGTCGTACTCGCGTGCCTTGATGATCACGTGAGCGACTTTTTCCGGCGCAATATCGAGAGCCATCACCGGTCCTCCTGCGGCCTCGTCCAGGAACCTGCCCCTTGCTGCTCGAGCCTGGGCCGGTTCGCCGGGCCGAATCTTCCCAGGCCATGATAGGCTGAGAACGCTCGCGCTTGAAGGTGCCGCGATCGATGGAATGGGCGCCGGCAATGTCTGCGCACAGAGGCTCCGCCCGCCTTCGAGCCGGGCCGTCATCGCGCGTTGCCGACGTAGGAGCGGATCGCCGCGAAAACCGACCGGAACATCTCGGCTGTCAGGCGGCCCGTGTTGGTGTTGAGCCGCGAGCAGTGCAGGCTGTCGAACACTGCGAGGCCTTGGCGGACGTCGTGGCGGGCGCCATGGGCGAACGGGAATTCCCGCCTGGGAGCGGCCAAGGCAGCAAGCGTCGAATCGTGCGCGATACGCCCGAGTACGAGGACGGCGCGAAGCCGCGCCAGCGCGGCAAGCCGCGCCGCGAGGAAGTGCCGGCACTCGGCGATTTCGGCGGGCGTGGGCTTGTTCTGCGGCGGCACGCAGCGTACGGCGTTGGAGATCATGCAATCGATGAGCAGGAGCCCGTCGTCCGGCCGCGCCTCGTAGCGGCCCTTGGCGAACCCGAACTCGAGCAGTGTTGCGTAGAGCAGCAAGCCGGCGTAATCGCCCGTGAACGGCCGGCCGGTCCGGTTGGCGCCTTTGAGGCCCGGCGCGAGGCCCACGATCAGAAGCCTGGCCGTCTCGTCACCGAACGAGGGGACCGCGCCGTTGAACCAACTGGGCTCGGCGGCCCGGTTCGCGGCGCGAAACGCCGCGAGACGGCTGCAGTTCTGGCAATCTTTGGGCGGCTCCGGGCCGCGCAGGGAGACTGCGGGTGTCTCGTCCATGCCCAAAGTCTAGGCCACGAGGCGCCGCCGTGTCGCGCCCTTAGACCTCTTCCGGCAGGTCGTCGCCGTCGTGGAAGCCAATCGGCTCGCGCTGACCTTGTTGCTGGCTGCGCGGAGTATAGGAGCGCGCCTCACGCGGCACGCGCGCAGCCGGATCACGGCAAACCAGGCTTTCGAGATCGGCAAGATCTATGAACTGGTCCGCCTGGCGGCGCAGCTCGTCGGCGACCATGGGAGGCTGGGTTTGCAAGGTCGAGATCACGCTGACGCGCCGGCCCTTCTGCTGCAGCGCTGCGACCAGGCTGCGGAAGTCGCCGTCGCCCGAGAACAGCACGATGTGGTCGAGGCTGTCGGCAAGCCGCATGGCGTCGACGGCGAGCTCGATATCCATGTTGCCCTTGATCTTGCGCCGGCCAGTGGCGTCCGTGAATTCCTTGGTCGGCTTGGTCACCATCGTATAGCCGTTGTAATCGAGCCAATCGATGAGTGGGCGGATGGAGGAGTACTCCTGGTCCTCGGCGAGCGCGGTGTAATAGAGGGCGCGCACGAGATGGGCCGTCTGACGGAAGAGGGCGAGCAGCCTCTTGTAATCAATATCAAATCCTAGGGCCTTCGAGGTTGCGTAGAGATTGGCGCCGTCGATCAGCAACGCAATACGCTCGGTCGGATAAAAATGCATTCTTCGCTCCTGGGCTGGTCCCCGTGTTATAATAGAAACTAATCAGTGTTTGTGCATGATTTTTGGTCACACCCACCGGGGGGCCGACCCGGCGCGGTCCACTTCTGCTATTGAACGAAAGCAGAGACAAGGGCAAGACGACATTCTTTCGCAAGAACATCCATTAATGATTGTTTCTCACATGCCGTCTGAGTTAACCAAAGCCAGAAATACTGGTTATGCACTACAACTTCAAAGTGCATCTATCTGGTTTCCGCAACTCTGTTGTCTCAAGAATACTGTCTTCGCGTGGGATGGCGGGGCCCGCGGCGTCGGGCGATGGGGCGGGCCTGGACCTTGCTCCCGACACGGTTTCATGCCAAGGAGACCGTCGGGCCTGGGTGAGCGAGCCGGAGTGGGCCTGGGTCCAATCACGAACATGATCGGTGCAACAGCGGAAGGTGCTGGCGAATGGCACGCGTCACCGTCGAGGACTGCGTCGACAAGGTTCCCAACCGTTTCGAGCTCGTTCTTTTGGCCGCCCATCGGGCGCGCGCCATCGCCAACGGCAGCGCGGTCACGATCGATTCGGAGAACGACAAGAACCCCGTGATCGCGCTGCGCGAGATTGCCGAGCGCACGGTTCCGCCCGATGACATGCGCGAGAGTTTCATCCATTCGATTCAGAAAAACGTCGAGGTGGACGAGCCGGAAGCCGGAGCCGCTCCGGTCTTGGCTCAGGAGCGGCGCGCGCCCGTTCTCGGCCGCGACGATCAGGCCAGCGACACGCAGGTCGATGTCCTGACGGAGGAGCAGCTTCTGCGCGGGCTGGAGAGCATGACGCCGTCAGAGCCGTCCTCTAATGGAGGCGGCGGGCCGCGCGAGCGCGGCCGCTGACAGGCAGCGCCGGGCGCCGATCTTGAGCAACCGCCAGGCATCACCGCCGCCGCCGGTTCGAAGCGCCGGTGCTCACCCGAAGCTCGCACACACCTTGCGTCAATCGCGTTTGCGAACTTCGGGTTCATAAGGGACACTAAAATCATAGACTTGCTAGTATGGCTTTGGTTCGGAAGCTCCGTCACGGCCCAGCCGCGAGTGGTGGGGAGCTTCTGAACCGCCATACTAGGGAGAGTGGCGGCTCATGATGCGGCAGTACGAGCTCGTCGAGCGAGTTCAAAAATACGACCCGAGTGCGGATGAAGCGCTTCTCAATCGCGCCTACGTCTATGCGATGAAGGCGCATGGGCAGCAGACACGCGCGTCGGGCGCTCCCTACTTTTCGCATCCCCTCGAGGTCGCCGCGATTCTGACCGACTTGAAACTCGACGACGCGACCATCGCCGCCGCCCTGCTTCATGACGTGATCGAGGATACCGACGCGACGAGGGCCGAGATCGACCAGCTGTTCGGGTCCGAGATCGGCGCGCTCGTCGACGGGCTGACCAAGATCAAGCGGCTCGATCTGGTCTCGAAGCAGGCCGAGCAGGCAGAGAACTTCCGCAAGCTCTTGATCGCCATTTCGAGCGATATCCGCGTGCTGCTCGTCAAGCTCGCCGACCGGCTCCACAACATGCGCACCATGGAGCACATGAAACCGGACAGCCGGCGCCGGAACTCCGAGGAGACGCTCGAGATATATGCCCCGCTCGCCGGCCGCATGGGCATGCAGGCGATGCGTGAGGAGCTCGAGGATCACGCGTTCCGGTGGCTTTATCCGGACGCCTACAAGGCGGTCACCGAGAAGCTCGCCGAATTGCGGGCCAAGAACGAGGGGCTGGTCGACGAAATCGCCAAGGCTCTGTCGGCGATGCTCGCGGAGGTCGGGATCAAGGCCGAGGTCTCCGGGCGCGAGAAGAAGCCGCACTCCATCTGGAGCAAGATGGCGAACAAGCAGATCAGCCTCGAGCAGCTGTCGGACATCTACGCCTTTCGCGTGATCGTCGACACGATCGACGACTGCTATCGTGTGCTGGGGGTCGCGCATACCAACTGGCGCACCGTGCCCGGGCGTTTCAAGGACTACATCTCGACGCCCAAGCAGAATAACTACCAGTCGATCCACACCACCGTCGTCGGGCCGCGCCATCAGCGTGTCGAGCTGCAGATCCGCACCCGCGGAATGCATACGATCGCCGAATACGGCGTTGCCGCGCACGCCCTTTACAAAGACGGGTTGAAGCTCAACGGCGGCGATCGGGAGGCCAAGGGCGCGATCGCATTCGACAAGGATAGCGGCCCTTACATATGGCTGCGCCGGCTGGTCGAGACGCTCCTCGAGGGATCCAATCCGGAGGAGTTTCTGGAGCACACCAAGCTCGAGCTGTTCCAGGATCAAGTGTTTTGCTTCACGCCGAAGGGGCGGCTCATTGCGCTCCCGCACGGGGCAACGCCCCTCGACTTCGCGTATGCCGTCCACACCGACATCGGCAATGCCGCGGTCGGCGCCTACGTCAATGGCCGCCACGTGCCGATCGACACCCGGCTCAGGAACGGCGACGAGGTCGAGATCCAAACCTCAAAGACGCACAGCCCGCCCGCGGCTTGGGAGAACTTGGTCGTTACCGGCCGTGCACGCTCTGCGATTCGCCGGGCGGCGCGCGACGCCATTCGCCGCCAGTACGCCGAGCTCGGCCGCCGGCTGCTCGCGGCATCGTTCGAGCGGATCGGCAAGAGCTATTCGGACGACCAGCTCAAGAAGGTGTTGCAGCGGTTCCCTCACAAGACCGCCGACGACGTCCTGGCGGCGGTCGCGCGCAGCGAGCTCGCAATCGACGACGTCGTTCGTGCGATCGTGCCCGAAGCCGCCGCGCTCGCCTTTCAGCCCACGCGCCGGCTCGAGCCCGGCAAAGGCCAGAAGGGCTGGTTCAATCTGACGCGCGTGGCCGGTCTCAAGTTCCGCTTGCGCAGCGCGCAGCCGGACGAGGCCGAGCCGGTAAAGGGCAAGATCGGCGGGATCTCCATCCGCGGCTTGAGCAACGACATGCCGGTGATTTTCGAGGAGGGCGGCGCCGTCCCGGGCGACCGCATCGTCGGCGTGCTGACGCCGGGAGAGGGCATACGGATCTTCCAGATCCACTCGCCGCGCCTGAAGGAATACGAGCACGAGCGGTGGATCGATGCGACGTGGGACATCGATCCGAAGAACCCGGAGCGTTTTCCGGCGCTGATCAGCGTCGTGTCGCCGAACAAGCCCGGCTCGTTGGCTCAGATCGCCGACGTCATCGGCCAGGCGGGTGGAAATATCGACAACCTCAAGATGGTTCGACGCGCGTCCGACTTCACCGAGCTCAGGATCGGCCTCGAGGTCTGGGACGTGGCGCACTTGAACCACATCATCGCCGGGCTCAAGGCGAAAGCGGTGGTCAACAAGGTCGAACGTGTGTTTGAATGACCAGCCCTCCGCCCGCGCCATTGCGGGCCATGATGAAGCTCCAAGGCAGAGTTTGCTTCGATCTTTATGTCCTCAAGGCCTGTCCCACCGAAGTCCCCCAGTGAGCGTTCCGGCCCTGCGTATCTGCGGCTCGGCGTCAACATCGATCACGTTGCCACGATCCGCAACGCGCGCGGCGGCCGGCACCCCGATCCGGTGCGCGCCGCCCACCTGGCGGCGGAGTCGGGCGCCGATGGGATCACGGCGCATTTGCGCGAGGACCGGCGGCACATTTCCGACACCGACATCGCCCGTCTCAAGGCCGAGCTGACCAAGCCCCTCAACCTCGAGATGGCGCCCACGCCGGAAATGCTCGAGATTGCGTTGCGGCACCGTCCCAACGCCTGCTGCCTGGTGCCGGAGCGCCGCGCGGAGCGCACGACCGAGGGCGGGCTCGACGTCGTGGGGACGTTCTTGGCCCTTCAGCCCGTCGTTGGCGCGCTCCGGACCGCGGGCATCCGGGTTTCGCTCTTCATCGAGCCCGAATCCCACTCGATCGAGGCCGCGGCCAAGCTCGGCGCCGACATCGTCGAGCTGCACACGGGGGCTTATTGCGAAAAGGCCTTCGACGACGCCAAGGGCGCGGCGGCCGAGATCGACCGCCTCAAGAAAGCGGCGCGCATGGCGGCGGCGGCGCGACTCGAGGTGCACGCCGGCCACGGGCTTACCTTCGACACCGTTGCGGCCTTGGCGCGGATGCCCGAGGTTGTGGAGCTCAACATCGGGCACTTCCTGGTCGGCGAGGCCATCTTCGGGGGTCTCCACGTGGCCGTGAAGCGGATGCGGATGCTGATCGACGAGGCGCGCGCGCAGGTCTCGGGACGGATAGGCGCTTGATTGCCATGATACTCGGGATCGGCAACGACATCATCGATATCCGGCGCATCGAGGCGACGCTCGAGCGCTTCGGCGACAAGTTTCTCAGCCGCGTCTTTACCGATGTCGAACGCCTGAAGTCGGATGCGCGCGCCAGCCGAGCCGCCTCCTACGCCAAGCGCTTCGCCGCCAAGGAGGCCTGTGCCAAGGCGCTGGGGACCGGATTGAGGGGCGGTGTCTTCTGGCGCGACATGGGCGTCATCAATCTGCCGACGGGCCGGCCGACACTCAAGCTCACGGGGGGAGCCGCGGAGCAATTGAGGCGCATGACGCCGGACGGCTGCGAAGTCCGGATCGATTTAACGCTGTCGGACGATTATCCGCTGGCCGAGGCCGTTGTGATCATCTCCGGACTGCCGATCAAGGGCGATCGGCGGTGATGGGCGAAGGCCGCCCGCGGTGCCGCACCGGCCGATTTGCGCCACGGCTGGGAAATGTCTATAGCGGGCGGGTTTGGGCCGCAAATGCGGATTGAGCTGCCGAGGCCGCCCAAGGAGCAGGAGATGAGCCTGGACACGAATGCCAAGGCCGCGAGCCGGTCCAACTGGTGGGAGACGGCGAAGATCATCGTCCAGGCGCTCGCCATCGCCATGGTCGTGCGCGTCTTCTTCTATCAGCCTTTCAACATCCCGTCGGGATCGATGAAGCAGACGCTGCTGGTGGGCGACTACCTGTTCGTCTCGAAGCTCTCCTATGGCTACAGCCGCTATTCATTTCCGTTCGGCATTAACCTGTTCTCGGGCCGAATTTTCGCCGCCGAGCCGCGGCGCGGCGATGTCGTCGTGTTCAAGCTGCCGCGCGACAATTCGACCGACTATATCAAACGCGTGATCGGGCTGCCTGGCGACGAGATCCGGGTAAAGAACGGCGTCCTCTCCATCGACGGCAAGGCGGTTCCCAAAGTGCGCAATGGCGAGTTCGTGACGCGCGAGGACGATGGCCTCGAGCGGCGCGTGCCGACCTTCGAGGAGACATTGCCGAATGGGGTGAAGTACACGGTGCTCGACAGCGAGCCCCATGGACCATTCGACAACGTCGGGCCCTATGAAGTGCCGCCCGGCCATTACTTCATGATGGGCGACAACCGCGACAACTCGACCGACAGTCGGGCGCTGTGGGGCGTCGGCTACGTGCCGTTCGAGAATTTGGTCGGCCGCGCCGAGATCATCTTCTTTTCGGCCGCGGTCGACGAGCCGGACGCCTTGCGCTGGACCAGCCCCTGGACCTGGCCTTTCGACATTCGATGGAGCCGATTCTTCAACCTCGTGCGTTAGACGCATGTTCAAGGCGCGCAAATTCAAGACTCTCGAGCGTCAGCTCGGCTACAATTTCAAAAATCAGGCTCTTCTCGAGCGTGCGTTGACGCATGCGAGCCTGAGGGGTGCCAAGAAGGTGCGCGAGGACAATGAACGCCTCGAGTTCATCGGGGACCGGGTGCTGGGGCTCGCTGTCGCAGAGATGTTGATCGAAGCATTCCCCCAGGCTACCGAGGGGGAGCTGGCGCGCCGCTACAATCGACTCGTGCGCGGGGAGATGTGCGCGAAGGTCGGCCGCGACTTGGACCTCGGCTCCTATCTCATTCTCTCCGACAGCGAGGCGGAGAGCGGCGGCCGGCACAAGGCTACCATCCTTGCCGACGCCATCGAGGCCGTGCTCGGCGCCATTTTTCTGGAAGCCGGCTTCAACAAGGCGCGCGGCGTCATCTGCCGCCTGTGGCAGAGTCCGGACGAGCCCCATCCCAAAGTGGAGGTCGATGCCAAGTCGGCGCTGCAGGAATGGGCGCAGGGGCAGGGGCTCGCGCTTCCCGTCTACGTCGAGGTCGCCCGCGAAGGCCCGGACCATGCGCCGCTGTTCACATCCGAGGTGCGCATCAAGGGCAAGTCGCCGGCCAGAGGCGAGGGCGCGTCCAAGCGGGCGGCCGAGCAGGCGGCGGCAACCGCCCTTTTGGCGCGCGAGGGCGTAGCGGAGTCCCATGGCTGAGAGGGCGGGCGAGGCTCGGCCGGAAAGGGTGGCCGCGAACGCCCGGCGCTGCGGCTTCGTCGCCGTCATCGGCGCCCCCAACGCCGGCAAGTCGACGCTCGTCAACGGCCTGGTCGGCGCGAAGGTGACGATCGTCTCTCACAAGGCGCAGACGACCCGGATGCCCATTCGCGGCATCGCGATCGAAGGGGAGAGCCAGCTCATATTCGTCGACACGCCGGGCATCTTCCGGCCGCGGCGCCGGCTCGACAAGGCGATGGTCGCTGCGGCCTGGACGGGAGCGGCAGACGCCGACGTCGTGGCCCTTCTCGTCGATGCGGCGAAGGGCGCGGGGCCGGACCTCGAGCCCATCCTCGAGAAGCTCGGCGGCGTGAAGGCGCCGCGTCTTCTGATCCTCAACAAGGTCGACCGCGTCGCCGACAAAGGGCGCCTCCTGGCGCTGGCAGGCGAGCTTGCGGAGCGCTTCCCCTTCGATCGGGTGTTCATGATCTCGGCGCTCACCGGCGACGGCGTCCGCGATCTCAAGGCGCATCTCGCGCGTTTGGTTCCCGAGGGGCCATGGCTTTACCCAGAGGAGGATCTATCGGACGTGCCGCTGCGGCTGCTCGCGGCGGAGATCACGCGCGAGAAGATCTACAAATTCCTGCACGACGAGCTCCCCTACGCCACGACCGTCGAGACGGATGCCTGGAAGGAGCTCAAGAACGGCTCGGTGCGCATCGAGCAGACGGTCTATGTCGAGCGCGACAGCCAGAAGGCCATTGTCTTGGGCAAGGGCGGACAAACCATCAAGAAGATCTCCTCCGAGGCCCGCGCCGAGCTGGCCGGGATCGTGTGCCGGCCGGTTCACCTGTTTCTGTTCGTCAAAGTGCGCGAAGGCTGGCAGCTCGACCCCGAGCGCTACCGCGAGATGGGCCTCGAGCTGCCGAAGGAGTGATCGTGGGCTTGGCTCGAGCAGCGCAGATCCTTGCACGGAGGGGCGCCCGTCTGGTCTTTGCCGGGGCTTTGCTCGCCGTTGGGCTCACGCTGCCCGGCCCGGAGCGAGCCGATGGCGCCGTGCGGCTGTGCCGGGCTCCCCTGACCAGCGGCCTCTTCGCGAGCGATGTCGAGGCGGTGGCCAAGAAGCAGGCGCTCGATGATTGGAAGGCCAAGGCCGGGAGCTTTGGAGAGGAGTACGCAGGCTGGGGACTGGCCATGGACAGGTTTCTCCGATGCCTTCCCGGCAGGAGCGGCGGCTTCGAATGCCTGGTGCGCGGCACGCCGTGCACGATCGAGCAAGCCCCGGCACGGCGCCATCTGAGGAGCAAACGGCTCGGTATTTGAGGCGGCGATGCACCCCGCTCTCGCCGTGTGCGGAGAGAGAGGACAGTCCGCCGTCGCAAGCAACTCACATATGATCAGCCCATGAACTGGACGGATGAAGGCGTGGTTCTGTCGGTCAGGGCGCACGGGGAGACGAGTGCGGTCGCCGAGCTGTTCACGCGCTCGCACGGGCGGCACTTGGGCCTCGTGCACGGCGGGCGCTCGCGCAGGCTGCGGCCGGTTCTGCAGATCGGCAACCACGTCGACGCGCAATGGAAGGCGCGGCTCTCCGAGCACTTGGGGAGCATGACGCTCGAGCTGCGCCGCGGCTACGCGGCCGCCGCGATGGAGGATGTAGCCGCACTCGCCGCCCTTACCTCGCTGTGCGCGCTCGCGCGGCTCCTGGCCGAGCGCGACCCGCATCCCAATCTCTACGAGATCACGCTGTTCGTGCTGGAGTATCTCGACGAGCGAGCCGTGTGGCCGGCGCTCATGGTGCGCTGGGAGATGGCGCTTTTGGATGAGCTCGGTTTCGGCCTCGATCTCTCCTCCTGCGCGGCGACAGGGGCAAACGACGAGCTCATCTATGTCTCGCCGAAGTCGGGTCGCGCCGTTTCGGCCTCCGCCGGCGAGCCTTACAAGGAAAGGCTCCTGCGGCTGCCGCAATTCCTTCTCAAATCGGGCCAGGTTTCCGTCACCGGAGAGGATATCGAGGCCGGTCTCGCGCTGACGGGACATTTTCTCGAGACGCGCGTGCTCGCGCCTCGCGACGAGACGATGCCGCAGGCACGGCGCCGGCTCGCGTCGCTCCTGGCGCGTGTTGCCTGACGCGGCGGCATTACTTGGCCTTTTCGAACGGGACGATTTCGACCTTGAGGCCCGAGGCTTGGTCGGATTTCAATGTGTAGACGAGGCCGTCCGAGGCCTCGTAGCGCGCGGAAATGCTCCTCGCGCGAGACTCCCGCCCGATCCTGTCGAACGACAGCGTGCCCGGACTGCAGGCCGTGTGCGTCACCGCGAAGCTCGGGGCCACCTCGTGCGTCTCGCCGCCGAACGAGTAGCTCACGCTCTCCGTCGACGTGTTGGAGATCTGGAATTCATACTGGAGCGATCGGGGCCGGGCGAAAACCTCGACGGAGATGTACTTCGGGTCCTTGTCCGCCGCCTTGGCGATGGCGACGCCGATCTCGGTCACATGGGGCGCCAGCATGTTCTCGCGATGGGCGGGCGAGTTGATCCAGCCCTCGACCGATTTTCTCGCGAGGTCGCGGCTTTCGAAGCCGCGGCTGTCGACATGCAGCGCCAGGTTCTCGCCGACCTGGCACCACTGGTAGCCGGCCCCCGTCACACGGTCGCCGGGCTGATGCCCATCCGCGGTGTGCGAGAACTCCCCGCTCTTGGCAAGGAAGGCCGCAAAGGCGCGGGCCGCCGCCTGGAGCTGCCCATTGGGGCGCACGTCGGCGAGCTTGTTCTCGGCCCGGAACGCGTTCGTCATCTCGACGATCGCGATCTCGGCGGCCGGGATGTCGGGGGTAGCGGGAGTCATGTGCTACCTGCGAAGTCGTCAAGCATCATGATGCTTCCTTGCCCCTGCGCTTTGGCAAAATAGCGCTGGTCGGCCGTCACGAGCGTCGCGCCCACCTCGAGCGCAACCGCGTGGTAGAGCGTGTCGAAGAGATGCTGATTGAGCCGAACCGCCAATCCTATGGCCCGGCGCAGGGTCGAGAACTCGGTTACGACGGTTGGAGCAATATCGTCGAGTGCAATCTGAGCGTCATCGGTAAGACCGGGCTCGAGACGTGCGAGCACGGCAAGCGTCTCGATCACCCAATGCACCGGTTCAAATAGCTCGGTCTCCGGGCGATCGAGAGCTGATAAGACCTGGTTGGCCTGTTCGAGATGCTGCTCGCCGGCACGATGAGGCAGGAACCATTTGACTGAAATGCTGGCATCGATCACCAGCCTCACTTGCGAAGGTCCTCGCGGATCGCCCTGATCTCTTCGTCCGTGTAGGTGCGTGTAGCGCGGGCACGGATGCGACGCATCCGCTCGACAAAGCTTTCGCTCTTTTGCCTGCGCTGCTCACGCTCGATGGCCTGGCGCATGAGGTTGGTCACGATCTCGCTCTTGTTGCGGTCTTTGAACGCTTCGTTGAAGGCGTCTTTCACATCGTCGGGAATGGAGAAATTCATGGTGCCCATGGCACTTACCTCATTGTTGAAAGTTTCAACAATCAACATAGGCGAGGAGGCTTTACAAAGCAACCCGTGTGTTGCTGCAACTTGTGGCGCGCGTGCACTTGAGCGCGCCCCGAGGCGGCATTAACCCACGCCCATGAGCAAGCAAGGGATTCTTCCCGGCCCCGGCTCGGTCTGCCCCGTTGACATCAAGGATGCGCCGGAAGTGCGCTACTTCGGTTACTCGTCGAATAGACCCAGCTTGATATCGCGCGCGCTGTGGAGGATGCGCTGCACGAATACCGTCTCGCCCTCGATGCGGTAGAATGCGATCCAGGGGCCGATCGACATGGCGCGGCGACCCACCCCAAGCTCGGGCCGTTCTCTGAAGCGATGGGCGCTATGCTCCAGGGTGCGGACCTGGCGGCGAATGCGCTGCAGAACGGTGCGTGCGACTTTGGCGCCGGCCTCTCTCTTTCCAGATAGTCGGCGATTTCTGCGAGGTCTCTGTTGGCCGGCGCCGCGTAACGGACCGAGAGCATCGCTCAGAGCTTGCCGAAACGGCGCTCGAGGTTCGCGAAGGTCTCGTCCTCGCTGTGGGTTCGGCCTTCGGCTATGGCCGCGTCGGCCTCGGCAAGGTGGGGTCGAGCCCAGCTGAGGTCGCCGAGCTTATCATCGCCCGGAGACGCACCGAGCACGGCCGCCGTCAGCGCGTCCTCGATCGACGCGTAATGCCCGGCCGCGACTTGCGCTTTGAGCAGGGCTTCGATCCGTGGTTTGAGCTCGATCAGCATGCGGGGGCTCGCCGGCGTGTTGGAAGCTGTAGTCGTTCGACATTCTAACCTCGTCGCATTCCTTGGACAATCGTTCCGCTGTGGTTGAGCAACTCGGGGGGGTGCGCTAACCCACTCCCATGATCACCAAGCCGATTCGCCCCGACCCCGGACCGATCGAGCCGGTGCTCCTGCGTGACGCTCTCGAGACCGTAGGTTGGGTCGAGCCGTCTTGCGAGACCCAGCGGCTGCGCAAGCGGCGGGCCCTGGCGGGCGGGACGGCGATCGGCGCAGGATGACACCGGAAGGGGCGCAAGACAAAATCCGGCAGCCTTTCCTATCAGTTGACACTTGTAACGTTACATGTTACAAAAAGGTCGTGATCGAGAGCTTCCGCCACAAAGGACTGAAGCGCTTCTACGAACACGATGACGCACGGCTGCTGCCTCCCGACATGGTGGAGCGCGTTCGCGATATCCTGACGCTCCTCGATTCTGCGGAGAGGATTGAGGATTTGAACCGGCCGAGCCTCAGGCTTCATGCCTTGAAGGGTAAGCTCAAAGGGTTCTTGTCCGTCACCGTGCGTGCCAATTGGCGCATCATCTTCCGCTTCGAGGACGGCGCGGTCTTCGATGTCGACTTTCTCGATTACCATTGAGGCGAGGTTCACCGCATGGCCATGAAATCCCCCGCCCATCCGGGCCGCCTTCTGAAGGAGGACATCGAGGCCCTGGGGCTCACCGTGGCCGAGGCCGCCAAGTGCCTGGGCGTCACGCGCCAGCAGCTTTACCGCGTGCTCAGCGGTACTTCGGGCCTCAGTCCAGAGATGGCGCTGCGGCTGGAAAAGGCCATCGGGACGTCTGCGGACACGTGGCTCAGAATGCAGATGGCTTTCGATCTGGCTCAAGTCCGGAAGAGGGCCGCCACGATCGAGGTCAAGAGGCTCTCAAAAAAGGTTGCCTGAGCCGTTGCTTTGCCGGCGGACTGCCTCCGCATGCTCACGGCTGACGTCCGGGAAGTGCTCGAGAAACTCATCGAGCGTTTCCCCGCCCTCCATGTACTCGAAAAACGTCTGGACCGGCACGCGCGTGCCGGCGAACACGGGCGTGCCGCCGAGACGCTTCGGATCAGAGGCGATGAGCGGATCGGGAAGCTGCATAGTAACTCCTCGAATGCCCTTTCTTAGCAGGAACCTGGCCAGGGCCCAATACGGCAGCGTGCATCCACAACCCGGACTTGCCCGGCGCCCCCGTCCGCGCTAACCCACGCCCATGAGCAAGCAAGCGATTCTCGCCGGCCCCGGCCCCATCGAGCCCGTCAACTTGAAGGACGCGCTCGAGGAGCGCTACCTCGCCTACGCGCTCTCGACCATCGTCGGGCGCGCGCTTCCCGACGTGCGCGACGGGCTGAAGCCTGTGCACCGGCGTATCCTTTACGCCATGCGGGAGCTGAAGCTCGATCCGCAAGGCGCCTACAAGAAGTGCGCCCGCGTGGTCGGCGACGTGATCGGCAAGTTCCACCCCCATGGCGATCAGTCGGTCTACGACGCCATGGTGCGCCTGGCGCAGGATTTTGCGCAGCGCTATCCTCTCGTCGACGGTCAGGGCAACTTCGGCAACGTCGACGGCGACAACGCGGCGGCCTACCGCTACACCGAGGCGCGCCTGACCGGGACCGCCATCGATCTCCTCGACGGCATCGACGAGGATACGGTGGGTTTCCGTCCGACCTTCAACGGCGAGGACCAGGAGCCCGTCGTCCTCCCCGCGGCCTTCCCGAACCTGCTCGCCAACGGCTCCTCGGGCATCGCCGTCGGCATGGCGACCAACATACCCCCTCACAACGCAGAGGAGCTGTGCACGGCGCTCCTGCACCTGATCAAACATCCGAACGCGACCATCGACAAGCTGGTCGAGATGGTCCCCGGCCCCGACTTTCCGACCGGCGGCGTCATCGTCGAGCCGCGCGAGGAGATTCTCGAGGCCTACCGGACCGGGCGCGGCGGCTTCCGGCTGCGCGCGAAATGGGAGCGGGAGGACACCGGGCGCGGCACCTACCAGATCGTCGTCACCGAGATCCCCTATCAGGTGCAGAAGGCCAAGCTGGTCGAGAAGCTCGCCGAGCTCTTGACCGAGAAAAAGCTGCCGCTGCTCGGCGACGTTCGCGATGAGTCTGCGGAGGAGATCCGCCTGGTGCTGGAGCCGAAGAGCCGCACCGTCGATCCCGAGCTGCTGATGGAGAGCCTGTTCCGCCTGACCGAGCTCGAGGTGCGCTTCGGCCTCAACATGAACGTGCTTTCGAGGGGCCAGATCCCGAACGTGCTCTCGTTGCGCGACGTGCTCAGCCAATGGCTCGAGCATCGCATCGAGGTGCTCGTGCGCCGCTCCGAGTTCCGCCTGAAGAGGATCGAGCACCGGCTCGAGGTCTTGGACGGCTTCCTCATCGCCTACCTCAACATCGACGAGGTGATCCGCATCGTCCGCCGCGACGACGATCCCAAGGCCAAGCTGATGAGCAAGTTCCGCCTCACGGAGGTCCAGGCCGACGCGATCCTCAATCTGCGCCTCAAATCGCTTTCGAGGCTCGAGGAGATCGAGATCAAGGCGGAGCACGACAGGCTGTCGAAGGAGCGGCGCGAGCTGAAGCAGCTCCTGAAGTCCGAAGACTTGCAGCGCGAGCGCATCACCGACGAGGTCAAGGCGACGCGCGAGCGCTATTCGACGAAAACGGAGCTCGGCCGCCGCCGCACCACCTTTGCCCGCGCGCCGCGCATCGAAGTCGATCTCGAGCAGGCGCTGGTCGAGAAAGAGCCGGTGACCGTGATCCTGTCCGAGAAGGGCTGGATCCGGGCTCTGCGCGGGCGCCAGGACGACCTTTCCAAGCTCGACTTCAAGCAGGGCGACGGCTTGAAGCGTGCCGTCAGGGGATACACGACAGACAAGCTCATCCTATTCGCGACCAACGGCAAGTTCTTCACCCTCGAAGCAAGCGAGCTGCCGGGGGGGCGCGGCCACGGCGAGCCCGTGCGCTTGATGGTCGATCTCGAAGCAAACCACGACGTTGTCGAATGCTTCGTGCACGAGCCGGGGCGCAAGCTGCTCGTGGCCTCGACGGCCGGCTACGGCTTCATCGTCCCGGAGGACGAGGTGGTGGCCTCGACACGCAAGGGCAAGCAGGTGCTGAACGTCGCCGAGCCCGAGGAGGCGAAGGTCTGCGTGCCCGTCGACGGAGACACGATTGCCTGCGTGGGGCTCAATCGCAAGATGCTCGCCTTCCCGCTCGAGGAGGTGGGCGAGATGACCCGCGGCAAGGGAACGATCTTGCAGCGCTACCGGGATGGTCAGCTTTCGGATGCGCGCGTGTTCTTCAAGAGCGACGGCCTCACCTGGCTCGATGGCGCGGGGCGCACCTTCACGCTGCCCTGGTCCGACTTGAGGGACTGGGTGGGCTCGCGCGCCCAGGCCGGCCGTCTCGCGCCCAAGGGGTTCCCGCGCTCGAACAAGTTCGGCCCAGCTTTCGGAGCGGGGTGAGGCCCGCTCCGCGCGAGCCCGCTCGGTGCCTCGCGCTTGCCTCGGCGGCGAGCGATCGCTACGAGGGTAGGGATGGCATCGACCAAGCAGCTTCCGGCCAAGAAAATTCCGGCGCGAGAGGGAATTGCCGCGGCCGCGGCCCTTTTTGTGGCGCTAGCCTTGCCGCACAGCGCAGCGGCCCAAGACGCCGCGTGCGCGAAGGCCGAGTTCGAGGCCGCGGTCGACGAGGCCGCGGCCGCGCTCAGGGACCTCAACAACAAGAACCGGCCGGAGTTCCAGGAAAAGCTGCGCACCCTCAAGGACAAGCGCGGCTGGAGCAACGACCAGTTCCTGAAGGAAGCGGCTCCATACGTTAAAGATGAGCAGATCGAGGTGTTCGACAACAAATCGAACGAGCTCCTGGCCAAGATCTCCTCCATGGGACAGGAGGGTTCGGGTGCCAAGACGCCCGACTGCGCGATGCTCTCCGAGCTCAGGGCGCAGATGAACATGCTGGTCGAAACCCAGACCGCCAAGTGGACCTACATGTTCGGCAAGCTCAGCGCGGAGCTCGCGAAGTGACGG
>DATETZ010000086.1:0-2374 GCA_035283385.1 Hyphomicrobiaceae bacterium | reverse complement strand
GAAGAGCTCGGTTGCCGCGTATTGCCGAACACCGCCGGCTGCCGCACGGCGAAAGAGGCGATCGCCACGGCGAACATGGCGCGCGAGTTGTTCGGCACGAACTGGATCAAGCTCGAAGTGATCGCTAACGACGATACCTTGCAGCCGGATTTGTTCGGCCTCGTCGAGGCGGCCGCCATCCTCTCGGCCGAAGGCTTCCAGGTTCTGCCCTATACCACCGAGGATTTGAGCGCCGCCGAGCGCCTGGTTGCCGTCGGCTGCACCGTGCTGATGCCATGGGCCGCCCCCATCGGTTCGGCGCGCGGGCTCATCAACCGGGAGGCGCTGAAGACTCTCCGCGCCTATTTCCCCGACATTCCGCTCGTCATCGACGCCGGGATTGGCACACCCTCGCACGCGGCCGAGGCCATGGAGATGGGCTACGACGCCGTGCTGCTCAACACGGCGATAGCCAAGGCCGGCGATCCCGTGAAGATGGCGGCGGCCTTTGCCAGGGCGGTCGAAGCCGGACGCCTCGCCTTCGAGGCGGGCCTGATCGAGCCGCGCGACATGGCCTCGCCCTCTACGCCCGTCGCCGGCACGCCCTTCTTCAAGATCGATCACGCGTCCTGATCGATCTTGATCCTGGTCCGGCCTTGGTCAGCCTCGATCCCTTCTACCCCATCGTCCCCGATACGGAGTGGCTCGCCCGCCTGCTGCCTCGCGGCATCAAGCTCGTTCAGCTGCGCATCAAGGACCAGCCGCAGAGCGTCGTCCGCGCCGAGATCGAGAAGGCAATCGCGCTCTGCGCTGCTTTTCACTGCGAACTCGTCATCAACGACTATTGGCGCGAAGCGATCGAAGCCGGCGTCGGCTTCGTGCATCTCGGCCAGGAGGACTTGACGGCCGCGGACCTCTCCGCCATCAGGGCCGCGCGGGTCAAGATCGGGGTCAGCACGCACAGCCACGAGGAGTTGGACAAAGCGCTTGCCGCCGAAGCCGACTATGTCGCGCTCGGTCCGATTTACGCCACCACCTTGAAAGCCATGCCGTGGCCCCCGCAAGGGCTTCCCCGTCTCGCCGAATGGCGGTCGCGAGTCGGCTGCCCGCTGGTGGCCATTGGCGGCATCACGCTCCATCGCGCCCCGATCGTGCTTGCCGCAGGGGCAGATTCCGTCGCTGTCATCACCGACTTTGTGACAAGCCAAGACCCTGACGCGCGTGTGGAAAATTGGATCGCAGCGACCGCGCCGTGGCGCAATTTGTCCACAGGCCTTCCACAGGACTGAGTCGCCGGTTTGGGACTTGACCTGAAACCCCTCCCCTTGGGATCATCGGGTTAACGGGGGTTGTGCGGCTCTAATCAGTCCGGGGGGGCTTGATGAGTTACCGTCTCGATCCGGCAATGCCGATGAGCGAGGCATTGCGGCGCGTGGCCTTTGCCGAGCTTGAAATCGCCCATGGCGCGCTGGCGGCCCCGCCCGAGCGCCATAGCGGCGTGCACAGCTCCCGCAAATGCTTGAAGCGGCTCCGCTCGCTGCTTCTGCTCGCCCGCCCCGGCATGCCCGAGCCGGCCTTTGCCACGCTATACGATCGACTCACCGCCATCGCGCGCGGATTGGCCCCGGCGCGCGACGCCCAGGCCCTCATCGACGCTTCCGACAAGCTCGAGCGCGAGACGGGTGCGGGTCCGGGCTTGGGGCCCCTCCAATCCTTGCGGGCTTGGCTCCATAAGCGCCGGCATGCGGCGGAGCAGAATCTCGAGCGTAGCGCCGCGTCCGACGCCATGCGCGGCTTGCTCGAGCTTCGTCCCGCCTTCGCCGGCCTCGCCGTCTATCCCGACGATTTTGGCTCGCTTGCCAAGGGCCTCAGGCGCGGCTACCGCACGACCCGCAAAGCGTTCCACCACGCCATCGACACCGGCCGCGACGAAGACCTGCACGAGTGGCGCAAAGGCGTGCAGCATCATTGGCGGCAGATGCAACTCCTTGCGCCCTGTTGGCCGTCGGAACTCTCGGCGCGGGTCGAGACCGCCAAGTCGTTGTCGCAGAACCTCGGCGACGACCACGACATCTCCCTGCTCTGCCGGCTCGTGTCGACGCCGACCATGATATTCGGCAGCCCCGACGAGACGGCGGCGTTCCTGAAGCGCTGCCGCAAGCGTCAGCGTGCGCTGCGCAAAGAGGCGCGCGACCTGGGTGAGAGGCTGTTCGCAGAGCGGGCGCAGCCCTTCGCCGAGCGCATCGAGACGTATTGGCAGATTGCCGCCGGTGCTCGCACCAAGGAAGCTGCCGAAGCCCCGCCCGACAATGTCGTGCCCTTTGGTGACATGCGGACCCCGCGCGCAAGTTAGACGTCAGACCCTGACCGCCATCCCATCATAGGCAATCTCCCA
>DATETZ010000085.1:0-20442 GCA_035283385.1 Hyphomicrobiaceae bacterium | reverse complement strand
GAGAGCCTCACGTTCTCGAGGCCCGCGCTCGCGGCCGCCGAGCTTCACGCCGGCAAGGGAAGCGCCTCGAGCTCGTACAATTTCTGAAGCCCTGACCCACTACCCATCGCGCCTATGTGTTGACGTGAGCACCGCTCTCTCAACGTCATGCCCGCACAGCCTGCCCTCGCGAAGGCGGGGGGCGGGCATCCATCCAAGCCGGTGTCTGAATTCTTTCGGCAAACTTGGGCAGATCCCCGCCGCCGCAGGGATGACATCAAGGATAGGGGCAACGAGTCGGAGCATTGGCTCGGCGGTATAAGCCAATCCCTGGCGTGCGATCGCGCGCGCAATCACGCCGGCAAAGATCGCATTCCCTCACATGCCGCCCGGACCGCGGCCGATGGCGGCAATGCCCGTGCGCGAGACCTCGACCAGGCCCAGCTCCATCATGATCTGGAGGAAGGTCTCGATCTTCGACGGCTTGCCCGTGATCTCGAACACGAAGTGCTCGGTCGAGGTGTCGACGACCTGGGCACGAAAAATCTCGGCGAGCCGCAACGCCTCGATGCGCTTCTCGCCCTTGCCCGCGACCTTGACCAGAGCCAGCTCGCGCTCGAGCGAGGCGCCTTCGAGGCTCAGATCCCGCACCCGGTGAACCGGGACCAGGCGCTCGAGCTGGTGCTTGATCTGCTCGATCACGGCCGGCGTGCCGCGCGTGACGATGGTGATGCGCGAGACGTGCTTCTCGTGCTCGGTCTCGGTCACGGTCAGGCTGTCGATGTTGTAGCCGCGGCCCGAGAACAGGCCGATGACGCGCGCCAGCACGCCCGGCTCGTTGTCGACCAGCACCGAGAGCGTCCGCGAGACGACCTCCTGCTTCACTGACGGGCCGACGTAGTGGCTTTGCGGGTTTGGATTTGCCATGTCTCTCTCGACCTAATCCTGCTTTATCCTGCTCTCCTCGAGGCTCACCGGCCCTCGCCCGCCGGCGCCGCGCTGGGAAATACGATGCCGATGAACACGGCCAGCCCGTGCTCGTCGATGAGCTTTTTCAGCGCCTCTCCGTAGGCGGCCGGCTTCTTGTATTGCGAGAACGCCGCAACGATACGCCGCCCCATGGCCTGCGCCAGAGCCGCGGGCGTCGGCGCGCCCAGTTTCGCGAGCGTGTCAGGCGGCAGCCGCGCGAAGACTTGGGTCAGCACCTTGGTCTCGAGGTAGTCCTGGGCGATGCAGGCCTCGAACGCCTGGCCGTACTCCTCCGCGAGACTGTGGGTCTTGTAGCAGGCGTCGATGAAGTCGTAGGCGGCCTTGGGGCCGCGCGCCCGATGCAGCTTGCCGATCCTCTCCGCGGCGTCCTTGATGTTGGCGGCCTGGTCCCATGCCGGTGCCTCCGCCGCGTCCGCCGCCAGAAGTGGCCGGCACCCCCCAGCCGCCATCAGCACACAGAGGACCGAGCCCGCGGCGCAGATGAGACGGACCATCAGCCGCTTTCTGGTCGAGCTTCGATGGCACGCCCCGCGCCATGTGGATCGCGATCCGCCATTAGACCAGCACCTTGCCTTCCTCGCCGATGGCGCGCTCCACCTCCTCCTCCGACACATCCTCGCCGAGCAGCATCTCGTTGTGCGCCTTCCCGGATGGAATCATGGGGAAGCAGTTGGCGAGCGCCGCCACCCGGCAGTCGAAGAGGACAGGGCCCTTGATGTCGATCATCTCGCGGATCGCGTCGTCGAGCTCGGCGGGCTTTTCGCAGCGGATGCCGTGCCACCCATAGGCCTGCGCGAGCTTCACGAAGTCGGGCAGACTGTCGGTGTAGCTGTGCGAGAGACGGTTGCCGTGCAGGAGCTGCTGCCACTGGCGCACCATGCCCATGTACTGGTTGTTGATGATGTACACCTTGACCGGCAGGTCGAACTGCACGGCGGTCGAGGCCTCCTGCATGTTCATCAGGATGGAGGCGTCGCCGGCGATGTCGATGACTAGCGATTTCGGGTGCGCGAGCTGGGCGCCGATGGCCGCCGGCAGCCCGTATCCCATCGTGCCGAGGCCGCCCGATGTCATCCACCGGTTCGGCTCCTCGAAGCGGTAGAACTGAGCCGCCCACATTTGATGCTGGCCGACCTCGGTCGTGATGTAGACGTCGCGGTCCTTGGTCAGCTCGTAGAGCCGCTCGACCGCGTACTGGGGCATGATCACGTCCTTGGAGGTCTTGAAGCGAAGCGATTTCCTCGCTCGCCACTGGTCGATCTCCTTCCACCACGCCTTCAAGGCCGGCTTGTCGAGCTGCGGGGCCTTGGCCTTCCAGATCCTGAGCATGTCCTCGAGCACGTAGGCGACGTCGCCGATGACGGGGATGTCGACGCGCACGTTCTTGTTGATCGAGGAGGGATCGATGTCGATGTGGATCTTCTTCGATCCCGGCGAGAACGCGTCGAGCCGTCCCGTGATGCGGTCGTCGAAGCGGGCCCCGACGGCGATCATCACGTCGCAGTCGTGCATGGCCATGTTGGCTTCATAGGTGCCGTGCATGCCGAGCATTCCGAGCCACTGCTTGTCGGAGGCCGGATAGGCGCCGAGGCCCATCAAGGTGGACGTGACGGGATACCCCGAGAGGCGCACGATCTCGCGCAGGAGCTGGGCGGCCTTGGGGCCCGAATTGATGACGCCGCCGCCCGTGTAGAAGAGCGGCCTCTTGGCGCCGGCCAAGAGATCGACGGCTTCGCGCACCGCCGGCTGGTCCGGCTTGACCTTGGGCTTGTAGGTCTTGTGGGCGATGTTCGATGGGCCGACATAGTTGCCGGTCGCGAACTGAATGTCCTTCGGAATGTCGACCACGACCGGGCCCGGGCGACCGGCCTTGGCGATGTAGAAGGCCTCATGGATGATGCGCGCCAGGTCGTTGACGTTCTTGACCAGCCAATTGTGCTTCGTGCACGGGCGCGTGATGCCGACCGTGTCGCACTCCTGGAAGGCGTCGTTGCCGATCAGATGCGTCGGCACCTGGCCGGTGAGGCACACGACCGGGATCGAGTCCATGAGCGCATCGGTGAGGCCGGTCACAGAGTTCGTCGCGCCGGGACCGGAGGTGACCAGCACCACGCCCACCTTGCCGGTCGAGCGCGCGTAGCCTTCCGCCGCATGCACGGCGCCGCCTTCCTGGCGCACGAGAATGTGCCTGATCTCGTCCTGCTGGAAGAGCTCGTCGTAGATCGGCAGCACCGCGCCGCCCGGGTAGCCGAAAAGCACCTCTACGCCTTGGTCGATGAGCGCCTTGATCACCATTTCGGCGCCCGTCATCGGGCGAGCCATCGCTTCTCTCCGCTCGGAAAAACAGTTGCGGCCCGTAGCGCGGGGCCTGCGGCGCGCCCCGGCGCCGGCGCGCACCCTAGAAGCCGCATTGTGCGCAGTCAACATTAAGTACGAATAAATGTCATTGCTTGCGCCAACTTTCTTTCTATTTCTTGCTCAAAAAGTGTGTTCCACGCACGCATATTACTACGAAGCCAGGTCACCTGCCGCTTCGCATACTGGCGCGTGTCAGCCTTCGCCCGCTCGATCGCCTGATCGCGGCCCAGCGCGCCGGCCGAAAGTTGCATCAGCGGCCTGACACCCAGCGCTCGCATCACCGGCAGGCCGGGATCGAGCCCGAGCGCGGCGAGCCGGCGCACCTCCTCGACCACCCCGTGCTCCATCATGTGCTCGAAGCGGGCCTCGCACTGCCGATAAAGCTCCTCGCGCCCGGGCAGGACGACGAGGCGCACGGTGTCCTCCTCGGTCAGCAGCGGCTTGCCGGGGCTCTCCTGCCATTCGGCAAGCGATCGGCCCGTCGCGTCCAGGACCTCGAGCGCGCGCACGATGCGCTGCGGGTCATTCGGATCGAGGCGCGCCGCCATGGCCGGATCGCGATGCGAAAGAACGGCGAAGAGCGCCTCGGCACCCACTCTCCCGGCCTCGCCCCGCCAATGGTCGCGAATCCCCCGCGGAATCGCGGGAACCGGCGCCAGGCCCTCGAGCAGAGCCTTGAAATAGAGACCGGTACCGCCGACCACGATGGGCACGCGGCAGCTCGCGCGCGCTTCGGCGATTGCGTGCGCCGCGTCCCCCGCGTAGCGCCCGGCGGAATAGGCTTCCGTGCCCGGCACGAAGCCGTAGAGCCGGTGCGGGGCGCGCGCCTCGTCCTCGGCCGACGGGCGTGCGGTCAAGACGCGCAACTCCCGATAGACCTGCATCGAATCGGCATTGATGACGACCCCGGTGAGCCGCTCGGCCAGCGCGAGGGCGAGGGCCGACTTGCCCGACGCCGTCGGACCTGCGATGAGGATGGCCCGGTCGGTATTCATGCGCTTCGATTAGCGCACGATCTCAGCCAGCGCGAGAGCGCTCTGCCTCGAATAGCTCGCGGATGCTCGATCTTGCCCTCGTGCTCACGGCCAAGCCCGGAGCCTCTGCAATCCAGCACGCACACGTCGCCGGAATTTGGTCGCGGTTGCCCGCCAGATGCCGCCTCGAGAGCGAGTGGCTTGGCCGCGGCGAGGCCTGGCAGGCGCGATTGAGCGTCGACGATGAACGGGCGGCCGATGCCGTTCGCTCCATCGCCGGCGACGTTCTGGCCGGGCTGCCGATCGACATTAATCTCTGCGCCGGCCACGGGAGCCTGCGGCGCAAGAGGCTGCTGGTCGCCGACATGGAGAGCACCATCATTGAAGAGGAGTGCCTCGACGAGCTGGCCGAGTTCGCGGGGCTTCGCGAACAGGTCTCCGGCATCACGGAGCGCGCGATGCAGGGCGAGATCGAATTTGAGGCCGCGCTCAGGGAGCGCGCGGGCCTGCTCCAGGGTCTGCCAACACGCGTGCTCGACGAGGTCTATGAGCGGCGCGTCACGCTCGCCCCCGGCGCCCTGACGCTGGTCAGGACGATGAAAAAGCACGGCGCGGCGTGCGCGCTGGTCTCGGGCGGCTTCACGTTCTTCTCCGAGCGCATCGCCGAGCGGCTCGGCTTCGATGTCCATCAGGCGAACCGGCTCGAGATCGTGGACGGTAAGTTGACCGGCCGTGTCGCCGAGCCGATCCTCGCGGGCGAGGCCAAGCTGGCCGCGCTCGAGCGGGAAGCCGCCGCGCGCGCGATCCCCATGAGTGAGACGGCGGCCGTCGGCGACGGCGCCAACGACCTCGCCATGATCCGGGCCGCCGGCCTCGGCGTCGCCTTTCGCGCCAAGCCCAAGGTCGTCACTGAGACGAGACGCCTCGCCAACGGCGCCGTCATCACCCACGGCGACCTCACCGCGCTGCTCTATCTCCAGGGCTACCGCAGAACCGAGTTCGCCGGCTGATCGGGGGCCGAGGCCGGCGCTACGGGCACGTATGCTTCAGCATACCTCTCAGAAGCCGCCATTCGTCTGCCCTACGGATACGGGAGAGAATGGCCACAAGCGGTCATGACATCAGTCGCAACGGTCAAGTAGGTGCCGACTTGGCTATTTGAGATTGACCTCGAACATATGTCCTTCCTTTAGCTTGGTCGGCAGCCTCTGGTCACGCACCCCAAGCGAGTGGCCGCAGAGTTCACGCGAGAGGCGCAAGCGGTATCGGGTTCAACTTTTTGCGCAACGAATCATTACCAGCTGCGGGATCACCGTCCCACGGGAAGGATTATCGAGCTGCGGAGCCGCCCCCGAATGCTGGCTCGCAACGCCCAGATGTGCTAGGCAGGCATCTTTCTTGTCTTCTATGATCAAGCAGCAGTGCAACCACCGCCGCGATACCCTTGGATTGCGTTGCGGACGGCACATCGGAGCTTTGACATGCCTTTCGCGTCGCGCGCGCAAATGTGCACTGTCGGACTTGCGCTGATACTGGTCGGGATGGGCCTCCCTCTGTTGCCTGCCGCAGCCGATGACGCAAGCGCGTTGATCGGGCGCTGGCTCGTGCCCAGCCGCGAGCAGAAGAAATCGAGGATGAGCCCGCAATGCAAGCAGCATGCGGAAACGGACGTGCAAACGGTTCCGGAGAGCGAGATAGAGATATTTTCTTGCGACGATCCCGCCTTCGCGCCGCAGAAAACGCGCATACTCGAATTCGTGAAGTCTGTTAACGAGGTCTATCGCGCGCAGAACAGACCGCTTTATTCCGAGACGATCTCGGGGCTATGCGCGGTCGTGCGCGAGTCGAAGGCGAAACGGAAGACCGATCTCTGCAATCCGAGCGAAAAGCTGCGCGAAGCTCCAATCAAAAATCTCCCGATCATCTGGAATATCCGGGCATCGGAGAACGACGAATGGCCGTTGGCTGGCGATAGCTACTCTCCCTCGTCGGGGTACGGGGCGATCTCCTGTTTCAAGAAGCCCGGTGCCGGTCAGGTCTTTACGAAGGGATGCCGCCGGTGGGGCGTCGAGCTGCCGTTGATCGGCGCTGCAGCGTGCGACTGCGGATGCAGCGAGATCGTGTGCGACGACTACACCTGGACCCGAAAATAGCTGACGCACGCTGACGCCTCCTCTCTGGGCGCTCGAGTTCCCGGGCGATAAAGGCGCCCGCGACTTGACCCGACCCCGAACCGGAAGTAGGCCAACTTAGACCAACATAGCTCTGTCACGGCGATGCTGCGGAGGACCACCGAGACTTTGGCGGGACGCGCTCGAGAGTCGTCACCGGGACACAGGACGGAACCATCAGGAAGCGCACCGCTCCAGATCTGTTGGCTTCGGTCTGGTGTCCTTCTTTCCGACTGAGGTGCATTTATGCACGTGCGTTTCTGGGGAACACGGGGCTCGCTACCAAAACCGGGACCCGATACCCTGCGTTTTGGCGGGAATACCTCGTGTGTGGAGGTGCGAACTGCTGCCGATACACTCGTGATCGTCGACTGCGGAAGTGGGCTGCACGGTTTGGGTCAAGCATTGGCGGCCGGCGCCAAGCCCGCACTCAAAGGCCATATTCTCATCAGTCATACCCATTGGGATCACATTCAGGGCATCCCCTTCTTTGTTCCGTTCTTTGTTCCGGGAAACGAGTGGGACATCTATGCGCCCAGAGGGCTCGGGCAGTCCGTGCAGGATACGCTGGCTGGGCAGATGCAGTACGCCTATTTCCCCGTGCGACTGGATCAGATGGGCGCCAAAATCCGCTATCACGAGCTGATCGAAGGCAGTTTTCAGATCGGCGACGTTACGGTCAAGACGCGATACATGAATCATACCGCCCTTACACTCGGCTTCCGATTGGAGGTTGGCGGCGCTGCGTTGGTGTACGCTTCCGACCACGAGCCTTTCCAGCGCAATCTGGCCTCAGGTAAGGGGGAAATACTGGGGCAGGATCGAGAGCATTGCGAATTTCTCGCCGGAGCTGACCTCGTCATCCACGATGCTCAGTTCACGTTGAACGAGTACGCGGACAAGATCGGATGGGGACATAGTACCGTCGAATACGCCGTTGCAATGTGCAAAGCAGCAGGGGCAGCCCGTCTAGCCCTAACCCATCACGACCCCCTTAGGACGGACTACGCCATCGAGCAGATCGTGAGGCACGCACGCGACAATCAATGTGGCAAGGCGCCGGATTTGGACATCTTCGCCGCAGCCGAAGGACAAAGCATCGAACTCAGAGCGAGAGGTGACACGTCACCACTGACAGTGAGCAACGAAACCATGATCTCGGATGCTCCGGCCTTGGTCAGCCCCTTGCTCTTGATGGCCGTAAAGGATCCTGTCGCGGCCGACACTATACGCGAAGCGGCGCAAGCAGACGACATTGCAGTCGTGGAATCGGGCAGTGTCACTGAAGCGTTGGCAGCCGCAAAATCGGTTCAACCTTCGCTGATCATTCTGGAGTGGGAAGCGGGTGATCCCGATACCCTTGGGCTCAACACGAGAGCTCATGGCATACCAGATGAGCGTGCGAACGACGTGCCGATCATCGTTGTGGCTGATCAGGAGGAAGCGCTCGCCGGCATCAAAACGGAGGTCGCGGGTTGGTTGATCAGGCCGTTCTCGGCCGCTTACGCACGAACCCGCATTCGCGCATGTCTGCTACGCACAACCTGTCACTGGGAACGGGCGCTCACATCGCAGGATGAGGAGCAACGGCTCGCGGTCCTCCATGGCCTCAGCATCCTAGATACACCGCCTGAGGAGCGTTTCGACCAGATAACGCGTCTCGCCGCTTCGAGCCTCAACGTACCCATGGCGCTCGTCAGCCTCGTGGATCGGGAGCGCCAGTGGTTCAAATCAACCTATGGGCTCGACGTAGCCGAAACGTCGCGCGAGACCTCGTTCTGCTCCCATGCCGTCTCGTCAAGAGAAGCCCTGGTCGTCCCAGATACAATTCACGATCCTCGATTTTCGGACAATCCGCTGGTCACTCAGGGACCGCGGATCCGATTTTATGCCGGCTGCCCGATATTCGTGGGAGAAAGCTGCGTTGGAACCGTGTGCGTGTTGGACCATCGGCCACGCCAGATTGATGCTGAGGCGCTCAGCCTGCTGCGCTATCTAGCCTCGCTGGTCGAGATGGAACTCTGCAGATCGCAGAGCATGAACGAATGACCCCCGATCACCGGGCCACCCTTAAGCCGACGCTCTTCTGCTTGCGTATAGAAAAGTCGTGATCGGGCGACGGTGAGTCAGAGGACCGGATAGGGTCAACACCGCCCCTCTCGCCTCGCCCGAACCTGGTCCGCATTGCCTTCCATACCTGCACGACGCACGCAAAATAATCCCCACTCCCTCATCCCGTGCCTACACTCTTCCCGTCCCGCCGCACACGACAGGGCGCAGGCTCGAGCTGGGAACCTCGCGGACGGCGGGAGCGCGACGGACCTCCGGAGACTTCAGCTTCGTCCGGGGACTTTGTTGGGGCTCGCTTCCAGCAAGACTTCTGGAGCTTGCTTTCAGCAAGACTGCCGGCGGCGGGTAAGATCGCCGTTCAACTCCTGAGACGATGCGCAGGAGGATGGTGGTGTCGACGGTCCGGGAAGAGGGCCCACCCTCGTCTCACGACATGTGTGAAGCGCGCCTCCGGCACGACGGGGCGGCCGATGCCGCATCGACCTTTCCTCTCGACGAGGCATCGCCGCCCCGTCCCCTGAGGGGAGCCTCACTTCGCCAAGTCCCCGGATGCCGGCATCGCGGGGCTCTCGGCGCACGAGCATGCCGCCGCGAGCGACCGCGAGAGTGACGAAGGCCGTAGGTCGGACTGAGGCCGCCGTTCAGCCGGCCGAAGTCCGACACATAGCCGCAAACCTTCCCTGTCGGACTTCGCGCGGGCTCGCTCCCGCGCTCACTCCGACCTTGTCTGTTGGACTCGTGCGATAAGAGAAGGTGCCGGGCAGGAGATCGTTCCGACCTTGATCGCTCGAGATCGCTGTGTAGCTCGATCCCCGCCCGGCAAGTGTCGCGTCAAATCCGAACGGTTGATTGAGCGGCGGGAGAGCCAATCCCGCCAGCTCGTAATGACAAGGCTGGATTCGACACCATGACCCTAGCACATCCCATCGCCGGCATCGATGTCGGCAAGGACACCCTCGACGTCGCGATCATCACTGACGGCAAGGTGAGCGAGGCCTTCTCGCTGGCAAGCGATAAGCCCGCGCTCAAGAAACTCGCCGAGAAGCTCAAGGCCAAGGGCGTCGGCCTCGCCGTGCTCGAGGCCACCGGCGGCTACGAGTTCCCCCTCATGGCGGCCCTTGCGCTC
Source organism: Hyphomicrobiaceae bacterium (assembly GCA_035283385.1). GTDB lineage: Bacteria > Pseudomonadota > Alphaproteobacteria > Rhizobiales > Hyphomicrobiaceae > Hyphomicrobium_C. Next base: position 10,774 of record DATETZ010000085.1, on the reverse strand, counting down.
CAAGGCGTCGCGTTCGCCCGCGTCAATCCCAGGTTCGTGCGCTACTTCGCCAAGAGCCTCGGCATGCTCGCCAAGACCGACAAGCTCGATGCCAAGTGCCTCGCCCTCTTCGGCGAGCGCGTGCGCCCCGAGCCGACCCCCCTCGCCGGAAAAAACGAGCGCCGCCTCAACGGCTTGATGCTGCGCCGCCGGCAGCTCGTCGACGCCCGCCAGAAGGAGCGCAACCGCCGTCACCGGGCCCAGGAGCCCGAGGCCAAGGCGAGCCTCGCACGCTCCATCGCCTTCCTTAAGGCCGAGATCACAGCCATCGATCAGGCCATCGAGGCCCTGATCGCCGACACCCCGGAAATCGAACAGCGCCGCGACCTCATCGCCTCCTTCACCGGCATCGGCAGGGCCACCGCCAACACGGTCGTGGCGTGTCTGCCCGAGCTCGGTCAGCGCCCCGCACGAAAGCTCAAGAAAATCGTCGGCGTCGCACCCCTCAACGACGACTCCGCCACCCGGCAAGGCCCGCGTCACATCGCCGGCGGACGGCCCGTCATCCGCCAGGCCCTCTTCATGGCCGCCCAGACCGGCTACCGCCACAACCCCCTGCTCAGGGAGTTCTACCAACGCCTCAGAGCCAAGGGAAAATCACACAAGGTCGCCCTCATCGCCTGCGTCGGCAAGATCATCTCCATCCTCAGCGCCATGGTCAGAGCCGATCGCCCCTTCAACATCCCATCCGCCGCCGCCTGAACAACACGGTTGCTACGTGCGGGAATCGCGCGCACGACCGGGCTACACACCCCGCATGCGCTCATCCCCTCAGGCCAGCCCCCGCCGGCGTCTCGTCGGGCCAGTCCGGCGGAGCCACGAACTCGGCGACGCGCTTGATGTTCAACAGATTATGATAGCTTACGTTGTCGGTGGTGGACGTACCGCCGAACGTGCCGCACCCGAGCGTGAACGACGGGACCAATCCGCTAACCAATCCGCCGACGCCGTGAACTGCCGGACAATTCACCAGGACCCGCGACACCGGCAGCGCAGCACTGAACCGGTCAATCAGAGCTTTGTCGCGGCTATGGATGGCTGCGGAGTGACCTCTGCCCTCGATTTTGAGCAGCTCGCGGCATCGGGAGATTCCGTCCTCGTCGCTGGCGGCCGTGACAAGGCTCGTCACCGGCATGAGCTTCTCGTGAGCAAAGGGATTGTCATGACTGATCCGGTCGATAGGTACGACCATCACTTTGATCGCATAAGGGCGCTCGATCTCGGCTGCCACGGCCAATCTGCGCGCTGACTGGCCAATGGCTCGCGACGCGAAGCCCCCACGCTCGGGATCGATCAGCACTCCGGTCAAGCGGGAGACCTCCTCGGGCGAGAGCACCGCTGCCCCGTGATGCTCGAGGGCCGCCACCATGGCGTCGTGGACCCGCACGTTGACCACCACATGATTTTCGCACGCGCAGCTGAGCCCATTGTCGAACGACCTGCTCATCACAATGCAGCGCGCCGCATGGTCGAGGTCGGCATCGCCTGCGATCAGAGTGGGCACGTTGCCTGGTCCCACGCCAATGGCCGGCTTGCCCGAGCTGTAAGCTGCCCGCACCATGCTCGTCCCCCCCGTCGCGAGGATCAAAGAGACCCCGGGATGGCGCATCATAAGCGTCGTCATGCGCCGCGAACCGCGGCTCTTGACCCACTGGATCCAATCCACGGGTGCGTCGTGGCGGCGCAAGGCGTCATGCAATATGTTGCCGACCAGAGGCGCCAACTTGAGCGCGCTACTCTGAAAGCTCAGAATGAGCGCGTTCCGGGACTTCACGCATAACAGCGCCTTGAAGCACGCCGTCGCTACCGGGGCGGTCACGGGTATCAACCCCAACACCACCCCGACCGGACAGGCGTACTCCGAAACATGGCTCCGTTCGTCGGTCGACAAGAAACCTTGACCGCACTTGCCGACCAGCGACTTGTAGACGCCGAGGCTGGCAAGGACGTTCTTCGTGACCTTGTCCTCGACATTCCCGATTCCGGTCGCCTCGACCGTCGCCTCGGCAAGCTCTTTTGCCCGGTCGGCGACGGCCGTTGCCATGGCGTGGAGCAGCGCATCCACACGCGCCTCCGGCCAACCCTGGATCTCTCGCTGCGCTGCAGCCGCCCGTGCGGTGAGCTCATCGATCTCGGGGACCTTCTCCGCGAACAGCGCGTCGGCCAGCTTCTCATTCGTCTGCCGCAGCTTTAGCGCGGCGCTGCGTCCGAGCGCGCCGATCACCGCTGCATAGACCAGGGGGGCGGACACAGAAAGGTTCTCTAGATCTTTGGTCGCGATCCGGCGCGCGCAAACGTGCGTCTGCGCATAGGCGCCGGCCGACCTCGGCAGGCCGTCGAGCAGGCTCAGCTCTCCGAGTATCGAACCCGCTTCGAGATAGGCCAAGACGCTATCGCTATCCCACTCGGGCTGATCCAGCTCAATCCGCACCTCTCCCGTGTCGATGACATAGCAGCAATCCGCCGGCGAGCCGGCGGCAAACAAGCAGCTTCCCGGCGGGAACTCGACCCTCTGCATGCACCCCGCAAGCGTCGCCGCGGCTTCCGGCGGGAGCGTGCCCAGGAGAGCCGGGATTTCCATCATCGTCTTCCTCCATGCTCGCGGGGCTCGATCCAGTCGCACGATCCCGAGACCAAAGCTAGTGTCTCTGCTCCGAAGTTCGCCTCATTCTGCGGCGAGCGCTTAGCGAACGTCGGAGCAGAAAGGACACTAGAAAATCCATGAGTCTAGTGTGGTTCAGGTTCGCAAGTCCGTAAACGAACCTGGCCTCGAGAATGATACGGATTTGCGAACCGCCACACTAGTCGGTATCTGGCAATTCTGCCGACTATCGGTCGCCCGATGTCAACCTCGCATATCCAGCACGAGGCGATATCTCGCCTTTCCGGCCAAAAGGTGCGCGATCGCATCATTCACCCGAGCGAGCGGGAAGTGCTCGGTTTGCGGCAGGATCTTGTGGCGCGCCGCGAACTCCAGCATCTGGGCCATGGTCAAAGGAGACCCGTTCGGGGAACCGGACACGCTGCGCTGCGCCACGATGATGTCGAATGCGCTTACCGGTATCGGCTCGAGCACGACACCCACCACATGCAGCCGCCCCTTGGGCCGAAGCGTGGCCATCATGAGTGGCCAGTTGAGCGCCACGTTGACCGTGATGAGCAGCAGGTCGATCGAGCCCGCGATTGCCTTGAGGTCGTTGTCGTTGCGCGTGTTGACCACGTTGTGCGCCCCGAACGAGCGGGCCTCGTTGGTCTTTCCCTCGGTCGAGGTGAAGGCGGTGACCTCGCATCCCCATGCGTTGGCGAATTTCAATCCCAGATGGCCGAGGCCCCCAATGCCGACGACGCCCACTCTGTCGGTCGGCTTTACGTCAAAGGTCTTGAGTGGCGTGAATACGGTCGTGCCTCCGCACAACAACGGCCCCGCGTTGGCTGCGTCGAGGCCATCGGGAAGCGGAATGGCCCAGGGCCATTGGACCCGGACACGATCGGCGAAGCCGCCGTAGTGACCGACAATCGTCGGAGCATTCTGCGCGCACAGGTTCTGATCGCCCCCGAGACAGAGGTGACAGTGCATGCAGCTCCCCGCACCCCAACCGACACCGACCCTCTGGCCGACTTTCAAGCCCTTCGCCAAGGCGCCAAGCGCCGCGATGCGCCCGATCACCTCGTGGCCGGGCACCACGGGGTAGGTCGAAATCCCCCACTCGTTGTTCATGACCGAGACGTCGGAGTGGCAGATGCCGCAGTTCTCGACCTCGATCTCCACTTCTTCCGGGCCCAATTCGCCGGGATCGTATTGGAAAGGTTTCAGCGGCTCATTCGGCGCATTGACGGCCCACGCATTGATCATTGGAAATCCCTTTGCGTATGGGCGGCCCTTGCGCCGGGCTGTCCGCCGAAATTTTCCGAATGAGCCCCAGCTCCGAGCGGCAGGGTAGCCAATTGCGCTCCCCTTGACAATTTGGCGCGCGATTTAGGCCGCCGTGTACGGCGGGAGCGTGACGAGAGCGCCAGGCTTACACGCCCCGCACGCGCTCCCACGCCTCCCGCGCGACGATGCGAAAGCGCGCCATCTCGGACCTGATCCTCGGTCTCATCCGCGCCCAGGCCTCGGCGGAGGAGAAGCGGAAATCGGCCCAGATCTCTTGCAGCCACGGCTGCCATCGGGCCCACGCATCGATGAGCCGCGGCCTCCAGTACGCCCAGGCCCGGTTCGCCTCGAGCCGGACCCGGGTCTTCACCATGCGCCCATAACGCCAGGCCCAGGACGCGCGGATCACGGCGAACATCGCCTCCTGCCACGGCACGAACCTGTTGTAGGCGGCCTCGAACCAGGCGATCCGCATCAGCGCCGGCTTGGTGAGGATGAAGATGCGCGCGATGAGCGCCGTCGAAGCGATCTTGGCGGCGAGGAACAGCGCGGCGGCCGCCACCATGTAGCCCCGCACCAGCAGGAACACCGAAACAAACTTGAGCGGGAACAGGATCGAGGTCGGCAGCGCAAGGGCGGCGAGCGCGCCGTAGGACGGCAGACCCGCGATCCAGAGCTCGAGCCGCGTCCAAATCCTGAACCGGGCAAGGCGCGAAAGGAGCTCGACCAGCGGCCGCCAGCCCCACTCCTCGAACAGGACGATGAGCGCGGCAACGATCTGCAGCGCCGCGATAAGCGGGCCGCGCACGCCTGTCCAAAGCCGAGTTGCGGCGGCGAGGGCCAATGCGCCCGACCTCCGGAGCACCGCTGCCAGCGACCACGCGAGCTGCTCGAGCCGCGGCCGCGAGCTCGCGAGGCCGGCGCGGAGCGCGCCAATCGACCGCCGGCCCCACTCGTCCGTGCGAGCTGCGGCAATCGGGAGCCACACCGTGAGCCGGCCCTGCACGGCACGCCAAAGCGCGAGCACGCCATCGCGCGCGGCGGCTCCGGCATTGCGCAGCTCCAGTCTCACTCTATTTAACAGTTGCTCCGGCATCCAGCGCCTCTCCCGGCGCAATGGCGAAAACCCAAGCGGCAATTCGCGATTAGCCTAACCCGCTGCAAGCTCATGGGCGGTTAATCGCGCGCAAATTCGGCCCGGTCCTCCAAGCCGGCATCGCCCTCAAACCCCTTCCGGCAGCTTGGTGTCCCGCGGGCGCAGAGCCCCCGTCCGTTCGGCCTCTTCGAGTGCGTGCGCCAGCTCCTCGCGCGCCTTCTCGGCCTGCCGCTGGCGGCTCCAGAGGCTCGCGTAAAGGCCGCCCTTCGCGATCAGCTCGGCGTGCGTGCCCTGCTCCACGAGCCGCCCGCTCTCGAGGACGACGATATTGTCCGCGTGCACGATGGTCGACAGCCGGTGCGCGATCACCAGCGTGGTCCGATCCTCGGCCACGCGATCGAGCGCGTCCTGGATCTCTTTCTCGGTGTGGCTGTCGAGGGCGCTCGTCGCCTCGTCGAGCATCAATATGGGAGGGCCTTTGAGGATCGTGCGCGCAATCGCCACGCGCTGCTTCTCGCCGCCCGAAAGCTTCAAGCCCCGCTCGCCCACCATCGTGTCGAAGCCCAGAGGCAGCGTGCGTATGAAATCGCCGATCTGCGCGAGCCTGGCGGCCTCGTGGATCTCCTTCTCGCTCGCGTCGGCCCGGCCGTAGCGGATGTTGTAGAAAATCGTGTCGTTGAACAGCACGGTGTCCTGCGGCACCACGCCGATGGCCGCGCGCAGGGAAGCCTGCGTCACGTCGCGGATGTCCTGTCCGTCGATCGTCACCCGTCCCGACTGAATGTCGTAGAAGCGAAACAGGATGCGCGAGATCGTCGATTTGCCGGCGCCCGACGGGCCGACGATCGCCACCATCTTGCCCGCCGGCACGACAAACGAGACATCCCTCAGTATCGGCCGCTCGCGGTCGTAGGCGAACGTGACGTTCTCGAAGCGGATCGTGCCGCGCTCGACGACGAGCGGCTTGGCGCCCGGCTTGTCCTGCACCTCGGGGCTCTCCTCGAGCAGCGCGAACATTGTCTCGAGGTCCACGAGCCCCTGCTTGATCTCGCGGTAGACCATGCCCATGAAGTTCAAGGGCATGTAGAGCTGGATCATGATGGCGTTGATCATCACGAAGTCGCCGACCGTGTGCACCCCTGCGACCACGCCGCGCGCCGCGAGCCACATGACGAGCGTCATGCCGGCCGTAAAGATGAGCGACTGGCCGGAGTTCAGAACACCGAGCGAATAGTAGGTCTTGACCGCCGCCTTCTCGTAGCGCGCCATCGAACCATCGAACCGCCTTGCCTCCAGCCCCTCGTTGCCGAAGTACTTGACGGTCTCGAAATTCAACAGGCTGTCGATCGCCTTGGTGTTGGCGTCGGTGTCGCTCTCGTTCATCTCGCGGCGGATCGTGATGCGACGCTCGGAGGCCGCGAACGTGAACCACATGTAGAGGGCGACGGTGGCGAGCACGACCACGACGTAGATCCAGTTGAAATAGTAGACGAGGAGCGCGCAAACGAGGACCAGCTCGAGTGCCGTCGGCACCAGGCTCAAGACCCCCATGCGCAAGATGAGATCGATGCCGCGCGTCCCGCGCTCAATCACGCGCGACAGGCCGCCGATGCGCCGCTCGAGATGGAAGCGCAGCGATAGCCTGTGCAAATGTTGAAAGGTGCGATTGTTGAGCGCGCGCACGGCGTGCTGGCCGACCTTGGCGAACAGCACGTCGCGCACTTGGTTCAGGACCATCATCAGCACGCGCGCCGCTCCATAAGCCAGGATCAAGGCGGTCGCGCCGATGCCGAGATCATCGGCACCGATCTCTAGTGGGGTCGCGCCATGAGCGGCGAGCCAGTCGGTCGCCTGCTTGAACAGGATCGGCACGGAAACGGTGACGAGCTTGGCGAGCAAGAGAACCGCCAACGCCAGCGCGACCTCGAAGCGCAGATCGGCGCGGCCCTTCGGCCACACGAAGGGCAATAGCCCCTTGAGCACCGTCCAGTGGTCGGAGCGCGCCGAAAGCGCCATCAAATCCGGCCGTTCGCTTCGCGCCGCGAGTGACGTGCGTATCGATGCCATCGAGCCTGCTCTACTATTGGGCTGCCGCCTCACGCGCCCGCTGCCAGCTCTGGGCGGCCGATCGCGCGTGCATCATGCATATGGGGATGCTATCTCGCTCCTGCGCAGCTTGCCTAGAGCATGATCGCCTCGGATGATCGTTTCGGATGGAATCATCCGAAACGTGAACCACGCTCTAATTCATTAGTTTAGACCATGATCGACGCGTCAGACTGATAGGGGTCTGACGCGATCATGGTCTAGCCTGGAGACGCTTTCGGCGCTCGAGGCCGGCCATCGGCCCGCCACGGACGCGCCATCAGCGGCGCATCCTCGGCACGATCAGACGCTGACAAGGATAGATGAGGTTCGGATCGCGAATCTTACCGCGGTTGGCCCGGTATATCTTCCCGTAGCGGGTGCCGCTTCTCAAGTAGCGGTCGGCGATCCCCCACAGCGTGTCGCCTTTCCTGACGACGTGCACCGTGCCCCCGCGGATTGTCCGCGCGCCGCGCTGCCGGCAGACGAGGCCCGCCCCGTGGCGCTTTGCGCGCTGCGAACGCCACTTCTTGCCTCCCCGGGAGCTGAGGCGCGCCTTCGGACGCCGGTTTGAATGGTATCGTGACGCAACGCCCTGGGGCCGCGCAAAACGGCGGCCCGCCTCCTTGGCAGCCGTCGCACCCGCCTCTGCCACTCGCCGTGGCGGGACCGCTTGGCCGGCCTCGACCGGGGCGCCCTCTTGTTCAGCCTTGTCCTCGCTCCCGTCTTGCCGCGGCTCGGCCTCTGCCTTCCCGGCACGCTGCGCAGACCCGAGGTCACGGGCTTCACGCGCCGTGCGCCCTGCCTCTGCCTTGGCCTGGCGCTCCACGTCCTCCTTGCCCGCCTTTGCCAGCCTCGCCTCCTCGGCGGCCCGCTCGGTTTCGGCCCGTTTAGCCTCCTCCGCCCGCTTGGCTTCGGCCGCCTTGCGCTCCGCCTCTGCCTTCGCCTCGTCGAGCTTTTTCAGCCCCTCGGCGAGCTTTTTCTCCTGGGCATCTTTCCGCTTCGCCAGTTCGGCTTTCTGCTTGTCGCGCCGCTCCTTGCCCGCCACCTCCTCGGCCTGCCGTTTGGCCTCGGCCGAATCGGACTTGGCTTCGGCAGCCTTCGCCTGGGCCTCCTTCCACGCCTCCTCAGTGCGCCGCCTCGCCTCGGAAAAACTCTTCGCCGCTTCATCGGCCCGGCGCTGAGCCTCGTCCTCCGTCGGTCCAGAGGCCGGCGCAGCGGGCCCGCCCTCGAGGCCCTTCGCGGTCGAGGACGTCGGCTCCTCCTTGCCGGCCACCAGCGGGGTCTCGGGCGCCAAAGGCACGGAGAGCCTCTGCGCGATCTCGCGTTGAAAGGCGACGGCGGCGCGCTCGAGCCACTCGGTCACCCGGTCGAGCCAAGTGGCCGCGGTCCCCTCGGGCCGCTCGGCGACCAGCCCATCTTCATCCGCTGACACGTCCCCCTCCGCCGCCATTTGCGACCCTGCGGCGGCCGTGCCCCTCGGCGCCGAGAGCTTGTCGGCGATCTTGGCCTTGTATTCCGCCGCCGCGCGCGCGAGCCACTGGGTCACGGGGGAGATGAGATCGACAGCCGCCCCCGAGCCTGGGCCAGGGGGCCGCGCCGCATCTTCCGCCTGCGCTATGCGGACGCCGTGCGTGTCACGCAAGATTTCCGAGAACCGTCTCGAAGCGCCGGTAGCAAGCTCTTCAGCCGCCGACCGCACGGGATCCTCGCTTCGCATGCCGCCGTCCCCGCCGGCTTCCCCAGCGCGCGCGGACTGTCCGTCGTAGGCGACGACGGTTGGACCAACGAAATCCTCCGGCACCGAGAGGCGAACCTCATCGCCGAACGCAAACCCGTCGCGGCTCCCTGCCGTCGCCGCGATCCAGCGATCTCCCGCCAACAGCCCTTGCTCGAGCGTCACCGCCCAGCGGCCCGTCTCGGCGACAATCGTTGTCGCGATCACGCGGCCCCTGGAATCGACTACGACCTGGCTGCCGGGCGTCCCCCGCCCCTCGAGCGTCGATGCCCCTTGCCGGTCGATGACGAGGCGCGAGAAGGAGGGCGGCTCGATGCCGCCGCGCTCCGGACGCATCGCCGCGGGGCCCTCGCTCCGCGACCCATAGTCCTCTGCTCCCAAATGCACCGGCCGTTGCCCGTCTTGCGATGACTGGGCAAAGCTCGCCCCCATTCCGCCGAGAGGCCCGCACGCGGTGCCGGCGGCGAGGAGGATCGCGACAAGACGCTCAACACGCATACTTTTCCCCAGATTCAGGCGCTCTCCAGAACCACCCGCCAGAAATGCTCGGCTGTTCTTGCTTCTTATGGTTATTGCAGGGTCTCGAGATCGAGCGGCGGGGTTGTCTGCTAGACTCAACGGATACTCCCCGACGGCTTACGTGAGGTACAATGTTGGCCATGGGATCACGCCTCAGACCACACCCGGCGAGGCCGCGGCTTCCGGACCCTTAACTCAGCCGATCGGCCGCCCTATTTCAGGCGGGGCCGCCCCATAGCCTCGCGGAGGGCCGCTAAAACGACACGAGAACCATAAGGAAGCCCGTGACAAACGCCAAAACCTTTCGCGCCGTACCCATGCCGCCGGCCGAGATTTCCATGCAAAATAGGCGGCATGACGCCCAAAAGCACCCCCGAGCCGTTCGCAGCGTTTGCGTCTACTGCGGATCGGGCACGGGCGAGAATCCTGCCTATGCGGTGGCCGCGCGCATCCTCGGCCGTTCTTTGGCCGAGCACGACATCGGCCTCGTCTACGGTGGCGGCGGTCTCGGGCTGATGGGGGAGGTGGCGCGGGCGGCGCTCAAGGCCGGCGGACACGTCACCGGGATCATTCCCGAGTTTCTCACCGAGCGGGAAAAAATGCTGCGCGAGGTCAGCGAGTTGATCGTGACCGCTGACATGCACCAGCGCAAGCAGCTGATGTTCGAGCGGTCGGACGCCTTCATTGCGCTTCCGGGCGGCATCGGCACGCTCGAGGAGCTCGTCGAGCAGCTCACTTGGTCTCAGCTCGGCCGCCACAAGAAGCCAATTCTGGTCGCAAACATTGCCGAATTCTGGAGCCCTTTTCTCAATCTTCTCCAGCACATGAAGGAAGAGGCATTTATCCGCACCGGCCTCGACGTGCGCTTCGCGGTGGTGACGGACGCCAAGGAGATCGTTCCCGCAGTCATCGAGGCCGTCGGCGAGCGCCGGGCGATCGAGCCCGCGTCCGCCGCCTTGACAAAGCTCTAATCCGCGGACCTGAATCTGCACGCCTTGCGACGGCCGAATTCATCCGGCCGCTCGACCGCCATTTGTCCTCACGAAAGTCTTTTTTTCCTGCAAGAGCTGGCCGCAGCTTCGGCGCAGGGTGCGAGGTTCGTCATGGTGCCCTTCCTCGATGAGAGGACGCGGCGCGATCATGCGCGACGCAATGTTCTCCATTCGGTTGCCCTTTTGGGGGGCATCGGCAGCGTGCTGGCACTCGCGACATCGATACTCTGGGGTCCTGTCGGCATCGTCCTGACGGGGCTCGCACTCCTCGCGCTCTATTCGCTCGCGCCGCGCGTGCCCCCCGAGGCCGTGATGCGGCTTTACCGGGCGACTCCGGTGCCCCAAGACGACAGCCAGCTTTCGAGCCTCGTCGACGTGCTCGCCTATCGCGCCGAGTTGGCGCGGCGCCCGGTGCTCTACGTGATCCCGAG
>DATETZ010000084.1:0-24686 GCA_035283385.1 Hyphomicrobiaceae bacterium | reverse complement strand
GCAGGTCGATCGTAAGCACGACGAGATCCATCTCCCTAATCATGGAAGGGGCTCGCTCTCGGAACCGGGTACACTGTGACGAGACGGGGACGCCTCGCGCCCCATTCTACGAACCATACAGCATATACTCGAGGACGTCGTCCATCGGGGGACGGCAGCTCTCCTTCGACGACGAATTTAACCCCAAATTCGGTTAACTCGATATCGTCCACCCATCCCGTTTCACACGCGTGCACCCGGATCGCTGCCTCCAGGACTTCGGGGTCTTGCCGGGTGAACCCGAATTGTCGAAAGAATGCGGCCTTCGTCCGCCCCGTGGGATGATCGTCGGCAAGGAGGTAGTCGACGATCTTGCGGCGGTCGATCACTGCATTTTGGGCGGCGGGCAGTCTTACAAGGCCCACCATGCTCGAGCACCCGTAAACTTTGAGTTCAGCAACGTTCTCTCTAGCATGCGGCTAATCGACTTGGAGACCAGGATGGGCGCAGATAGCTGGCCGGATCTGGCGGGGCGCATCGTCGACGACGAGAGCGGGCGCCGCCACATCCTCCCCATCCGCGTCTACTTCGAGGACACGGACTTCTCGGGGCTCGTCTATCACGGTGCCTATGTGCGCTGGTGCGAGCGCGGGCGCTCCGATTTCCTGCGTCTCCTCGGCACCGACGCGCGCCGCCTCATCGACGGCTCCGATAGCCACGAGCCGGCGGCGTTCGTCGTGCGCCGCATGCACTGCGATTTCCTGCGCTCCGCGCGCATGGACGACGTCCTGGAGGTCGCAACGCGCGTCGGCGAGGTCGGGGGCGCGAGCGTGAAGCTCCTGCAAGCCATCTCCCGGGCCGGGCGGCCACTGTTCGAGGCCGAGGTGACGGTCGTGCTGATCTCCGTCTCCGGCAAGCCGCTGCGCCTCTCGACCGCCATCCGCACCGCATTCGGGGCTCCCAAAACGGCCTGAGCACGCTCGCGGTCCTCGCATCGGGCGCTCGCGGATGGACAAGGGCGGGGCGGCCGCGGATGATGGACGCTCGCCGAGGGGCGCATGCGATCCGGGGGGAGCATCATGACGACCGAAAAGGACGAGCGCGGCATCGATCTCGACATCAAGGACACCATCGAAGGTTACGAGCGCTTCCGGCTCGAGTTCGAGCGCGACCAGGCGTTCTTCAAGAGCCTCGCCACCAGGAAGCAGAAGCCGCGGCTGTTATGGATCGGCTGCTCGGATAGCCGCGTGGTTCCCTCGCAGATCACGTCCGCCGATCCGGGCGAGCTGTTCGAGGTGCGCAACATCGCCAACTGCGTGCCGCCGGCGCAGGCGGACGACGACGCGGTCGGCGCGGCAATCGAGTACGCGCTCGGTCATCTCGGCGTCGACGACATCGTGGTCTGCGGCCACTCGGGCTGCGGCGGCATCGGGGCCCTCGCCGAGCCGATCCCTCCCGATCGCGAAGCCCACCTCGGGCGCTGGGTGGAGCTGACGCGTCCCGCCCACGACTTGGTGAGGGCGGCGCGCGTGCCGGAGGAGGACCGGATTCCGGCCACCATCAAGGCCCATATCCAGTTCCAGCTCGACAACCTGATGAGCTACGCGATCGTGGCCGATGGCGTGGCCGCGGGCAAAGTCAACATTCACGGCTGGCTCTACGAGATGGAGCGGGGCGAGCTCTTGGCTTACGACCCGCGCAGCGGCGCGTGGCGCGGCCTGCTCGAGATCGCGGGAGGCTGAGAGCTCAATCTCGCCAGTCGATGTGTGGAGAGAGGGGAGGCCGTCGCGAAACGGGGGATAACCGCGCTATTCCCGGCAGCCTCGGAGCCCTTGTTTGGTCATATTGCACGCCAACATGGGGATAGTGGTGACGGGGGTTTGGCGGGGTAAGGCTGCCCGGTCGCCCGGCCGGGCGTGGCTCGTCGCCTGCGCCGGCTCCTCGCGGCTCATTTGGCCGCTCGGCGTTTTGCCTTAAGCGACCGGTTGACGAGACCTTGGCGCATGAATCCGTCTGATTTGACGACCACGCCCCTTGCTCCGGCGACGCCGGGCGGGTTTTCCTTTCTCGAGCTGTTCCTCAACGCTTCTCCCCTGGTCCAGCTGGTCATGATCGGTCTCTTGTTTGCGTCCATCTGGTCGTGGGCGATCATCGTCGAGAAGCTGTTCGCGTTCCGCCGCGCGCGCATCGAAGCCGACCGCTTCGAGCAGACCTTCTGGTCGGGCCAGTCGCTGGACGAGCTTTACGGCGGCCTCTCGCGCGGGCGCACGATCGCCATGGCCGCGCTGTTCGTCGCTGCGATGCGCGAATGGAAGCGCTCGGTCGAAGGCAACATCCGCGCTCTAGGCGGCATCCAGCTGCGCGTCGAGAAGGTCATGGACGTGACCATCAGCCGCGAGATGGAGCGCCTCGACCGCCGCCTCCTGTTTCTCGCCACCGTCGGCTCGACGGCGCCGTTCGTCGGCCTGTTCGGCACCGTATGGGGCATCATGACCAGCTTCCAGGCGATCGCGGTGTCGAAGAACACCAGCCTCGCGGTCGTGGCCCCGGGCATTGCCGAAGCCCTCTTCGCCACCGCCCTCGGCCTCATGGCAGCCATTCCGGCGGTGATCTTCTACAATAAGTTCGCCGCCGATTCGCAGCAGATCAACCAGCGGCTCGAGGCCTTCGCGGACGAGTTCGCGGCCATCGTCTCGCGCCAGATCGACGTCAGGAGCTGAGCCGATGGCGATGAGCCTCAAGCAGGCGGCGGGCGGCGGTCGGCGCAGGAGCCGCCGCGGCCAGCGCCACGCGCCCATGCACGAGATCAACGTCACGCCCATGGTCGACGTGATGCTCGTGCTGTTGATCATCTTCATGGTGGCGGCGCCGCTGTTGACGGTCGGCGTGCCGATCGAGCTGCCGCAGGCCAAGGGCAAGCAGCTCGAGAGCAGCAAGGAGCCATTGACGATCTCGGTCAGGGCCAGCGGCGAGGTGTTCATCGGTGAGACGAAGGTGTCTCTTAACGAGGTCGCAGATAAGCTCAAGGCCATCGCCAAGAACGGTACCGACGAGCAGATCTTCGTGCGCGGTGACAAGGGCATCACCTACGGCACCGTGATGAAAGTCATGGGCCGGATCAGCGCCGGCGGCTTCAGGAAGGTCTCCCTCGTCACAGAGGTGGAAGACGGAGGCTAGTACCCACTTTCAGTGAAGGACGCCACGTATGACGACAGAGGATGGCCGGATGCCAGGAAGGACGGCGCAGGCGATGGCTGCCCATCGGCAAGCCGGCCTGACGCCGCAGCCGGCCATCCTCTGTCGCCCGAAGGGTCGCGGCCACCGGGCGCCCGGTTCGTCGCCGCCGCTCACCGATGCTTGGGCATCGTTTTCGCGACGGCTCCTGCCGGATCGCCGCGGTGATCCGCGATCAGACGTGGCATCCTTCACTGAAAGTGGGTACTAGGGGCCGTGCAGCTCGGTCTCGCCATCTCGGTGCTGTTGCACGCCAGCCTGCTGGCTTGGGCGATCATGACCATGCTGGCGACGCCGCAGCTCGTGCCGCCGGAGGACGAGCCCATCACCGTTGCCCTCATCACGCCGTCCGAGCTTCTGCGCTTGAAGCAGGGCAGCGAGGAGGCCAAGGAGCTCGAGGCCAAGGCCAAGAAGGAGGAGAAGCCCGAGGTCTCCAAGTTGGAGGCCGAAAAGCCGAAGCCGGTCGAGGCGCCGACGCCTCCAGCCGAGCCGCCCCCCCCGGCCGAGGAGGCCAAGCCGAGAGAGCCGCCGCCCGAGCCGCCGAAGTCCGACCCGATCGCCGAAAAGCTTGCGACGCTCCCGCCGGAGCCCGTGGGCCCGAGCCCCGAGGAGGTGAAGAAGCTCGAGGAGGAGAAGCGGGCAGAGGAAGAAAAGAAGAAAGCAGAAGAAAAACGTAAAGCCGACGCGAAGAAAAAGTCAGAGGAGCTCAAGAAAAAGATCGAGCAGCGCAAGAAGCTCGCCGAAGCCAGGCGCAAGGCGGAGGAAGCCAAGAAAAAGGCCACCGTGGCCGATCGCCTCGCGGCCCTGCTCGACAAGGACCCGACCAAGCGGGGCGCGCCGAAGTCGGCACTGCCGCCGGCCAAGGAGACCGATTACACCGGCCCGACGGCGGGTGCGCGGGTCGGGAGCGAGGCCGTGCTTTCGGCACGCGAGGAGGATCTCTTGCGCGGGCAGATCAGCGCCCAGCTCAGGAGTTGCTGGAAGCTGCCCGGCGGCGGCGGCGGCATCGAGACGACCGTCGTGACGCTCAAATGGCACCTGCGCCCGGACGGTGCGCTCGACGGCGAGCCGACGGTCGAGCAGCCGCAATCGGGCGCCGTGTTCCAGATCGCGGCCGAGGCGGCGGTTCGCGCCGTGAGGACATGCGCTCCCTTCACGCTCCCTGCCGACAAATACGCCGCTTGGAGGACCATCATCTGGAATTTCGATCCGCGCGAGATGCTGTGAGCAGGCCGGCGCGTGGACGTGTAAAATCGATTCGACACCGGCTCGACATCGGCCCTGGCGCTTGAAGGTCATGACATGAGTGACGCTGCGATCTCGGACAAGGCCCCCGGCTCATCCCCCGGCGCGAGGACGCGCTCGGGCGCGCGGGCGCTCCTCGCCCTGCTCGCTCTCATCCCTCTGGCGTGGCCGCTCCCGGCGGCCGCCCAGCGTGGGGTCGACGACAGCTACAAAGGTCCGTCCCCCGGCAGCGGCTTTCAGGGCCAGCTCGGGGTGCGGCGCGGTTTCGAGCCTGAGCGGCAAGGCGCCGGCCCTCAGCAGAGGGGCGGGGACGCCATGCTCGGCGAAGGCCTTCGCGGCACGCAGCGCCAAGGCACCATCGCCCCCATTCCCATCGCGATTCCCGCGTTCCTCGGCGAGGATGCCCAGCTCGCCGCCGACATCGCGCGCGTGGTTGGAGCCGATCTCGAGCGCTCGGGGCTGTTTCAGCCGCTTGACCCGGCTTCGTTCCTCGAGCAGCTGCGCGACGTGAACGCCGTCCCGCGCTTTCCCGACTGGCGCCAGATCAGAGCCGACGCGCTCGCCGTCGGTCGCGTCTCGCGCACCGCCGACGGGCGGCTTTCGACCGAGTACCGGCTGTGGGACGTGGCGACCGGCAAGCAGCTCGCCGGCCAGCGTTTTGCGACGGCCGGGCAGAACTGGCGCCGGGTCGGCCATCTCGTCGCCGACCAGATCTACGAGCGCCTGACGGGAGAGAAGGGGTATTTCGACACGCGCATCGTGTTCGTCGACGAGACCGGTCCGAAGGACAAGCGCGTCAAGCGCCTCGCCCTCATGGATCAGGACGGCGCCAACGTCAGACTGCTCTCGCAGGGCCAGGAGCTCGTGCTCACCCCGCGCTTCAGTCCGATCAACAACGAGATCACCTACATGTCCTACACGCGCGATCAGCCGCGCGTGTTTCTCATGAACCTCGAGACCGGGCAGCGCGAGGTGGTCGGCGACTTCCCGGGCATGAGCTTTGCGCCGCGCTTCTCCCCCGACGGCCAGCGCATCGTCATGAGCCTCGAGGCGGACGGGAATGCGAGCATCTACGAGATGGATTTGCGGACCCGGCAGACCCGGCGCCTGACCAACGCGCAGGCCATCGACACGGGGCCCTGCTACTCGCCCGACGGGCGCGAGATCGTGTTCGAGTCCGACCGTGAACGCACCCAGCAGCTCTACGTGATGGGCTCCGACGGGTCAGGCGTGAGACGGATCAGCTTCGGAGAGGGCCGCTACTCGACCCCCGTCTGGTCGCCGCGCGGCGATTACGTCGCCTTCACCAAGCAGCTTTCTGGCCGATTCCTCATCGGCGTCATGCGCCCCGACGGGGCGGGCGAGCGGATTCTCACCGAAGGTTTCCACAACGAGGGGCCCACCTGGGCTCCAAACGGGCGCGTGCTCATGTTTTTCCGCGAATCGCAAGGCCAGGGCGGGCCGCGAATCTATTCGGTCGATCTCACCGGCTACAACGAGCGCGTGGTCGCCACGCCGGCCTACGGTTCCGATCCCGCGTGGTCGCCGCTCCTAAATTGAGACACCCCTTAATCAGGAGTTAACGGGAAGGCCACAAAGCGGGCCCAGATGCCGCGTTTTTTGAAGTCTTTTTATTGTGTGAACTCAGTTGCTTCTTGGCGCCGCTCCAGACGAAGTCTGATGTCTGGGGAGCACCGGTTACGGAGTGGCATTTTCGCATCTATTAGGGTGGAAAACAGTGGGACAACCCCCTCTGTTCTTGATCAAAGCGAGCCATGCCGGTACCCCAATAGTCGGCTAGTTGCCGAACAAGCATCAGGAGATAAGACCATGCAGGGTGTTAAGGGGCTGATCGTTCTTTCGGCTGCCATCGTCGCTGTTGCGCTCGGCGCTTGCCGTCGTGAAGAAGCGGCGCCGATGAAGCTCGGCGCTGAGGTATCGGCCGCCACGGATGTGGCACGCTAGAAGGTCCGGTGAAAGCTAGGACAACTGAGGAGAGAATACAATGAAGGGCGCTATCGTTCTTGCTGCCGCGATCGTGGCCGTCGCTCTTGGCGCTTGCCGTCGTGAAGAGGCTGCGCCGATGAAGCTCGGTGCGGAAGTTCCAGCGGCTGCTGACGTCCGCTAATCGGGTTCGCTGATTTCTCCTGCGGCGTTTGCCGCAGGATCAACACAAGACCGAGTTGCCGCCGCTCCGCGCGGCAGCAATTCGGTCTTCGCTTTTTTTTCGGGGGGTTGCGGTTCCTCGCCCTGCAGGCCTTCGGATGCCGGCCGGGACGGGGCAAAAAGTTGGCCGGCGGCTCGAGATCTAGTGTCCCGAACCTGAAGTTCGCACACACCTTGCGGCACTCGCGATTGCGAACTTCGGGTTCATAAGGGACACTAGAATCATAGACTTGCTAGTGTGGCTTTGGTTCAGAAGTTCCCTCACGACCCGGCCGCGAGCGAAGTGGGAACTTCTGAACCGCCACGCTAGTGCGGCGCCCTGGCTCGAATGAAATCTCCCCCGAAGAAAATCTTTTGCGAACAGGCGCGTGGCCGTTCTGGGCTGTGCATCCCGATCGGCGGGGACCTTCCCGCGGCGGCGGGACTCGGCCACATTTTCGTACGATCAGTCGGTTAATCGGACATTAGGGGTTCAAGTTCTCAGATAGCTCCGGCCGCGGTTGGCAGCCGTCGAGCGGAGAAAGGATGATCGAATGGCGGGGTCGAAGTGGGTGTCACGCTTGGTGCGCACACTGGCGCTCGCGACAGCGTGTGCGTGTCTTGCCGGTTGTGCGAACAACGAGAACGGCGAGTCGCAGCTCGGCCCCGGTTTCGGCAAGGGGCCCATCACGCCGGGTACGCAGCGCGATTTTGCCGTCAACGTCGGCGACATCGTGTATTTCTCGACCGACAGCTCGGACCTGACGCCGGAAGCTCAGGCGACGCTGCAGAAGCAAGCGCAGTGGCTGCGGCAGTATCCGCAGTTCACCATCACCCTCGAGGGCCACGCGGACGAGCGCGGCACCCGCGAGTACAACATCGCGCTGGGCGCCAAGCGGGCGACGACGGTGCGCAATTTCCTGGCGCAGAACGGCGTCGTTGCCGGGCGCGTGCGGACGATCTCCTATGGCAAGGAGCGCCCGGTTGCGGTGTGCGACGATATTTCGTGCTGGTCGCAGAACCGGCGGGCACAGACGGTTCTCAACAGCCGCGTCGCGTCCTGAGGGACGGTGCGGCCGGGCGTGACAGCGACCGGTCTTCTGCCGGTCACTCCCTGGCACACCTCATCGAGCAATCCATGGCTGGCCGCGCGCGCCGGCCGCTGGATGTGGCCTTTCAATAGGTTGTTCATCCGGGTCTGATCGAGGTAGGTTTAGGTGCCAGACTTCACGCTCGAGAAGCAAAGTTTGGCCTCAATGGCCAAGCATAATAATGTTTTAGAGTTATAGGGTTGTGGCACGAGGTTTGCGCCATGTTTTGGCTTCGCGCGTCGGCCGCTTTGTCGGGCCGGCGCGTTTTCCTTGCGGTTTGCTCGGGGTTAGCACTTGTCGCGGCCGCTACGCTGCCGCTTGTGGCGGCGGATGATGACGAGAGCGAAGTGCCGATCGGCACGTTTTACCTAAAGCCGGATCTTGGCCCCGATAGACGCCCCGTCGAGCCGCCGGACGCTCGCGGCGAGCCCGGCGCCGGCTACGGGACCGAGGCCGCGAGCGAGGCGGTCGAGGAGCTTTTCAAGACGGCCCTTGCCGCTCTCGAGGCCGGCCGCAAGGCTTCGGCGCAACGGCTGTTCGAGCGCCTCATCGCGCGTGCCCCGGACAGCGCACGTGCGGCGGAGGCGCGCCGCTACCTCGCCGCGCTCTATCTTGTCCCAGGCGAAAAGCCTGCACCTGCCGAGGGGAGGGGGAAAACGCTCCGTCCCGGCGCCGAAGGGAGACCGGCCGGCGAGGCGCCGAAATCGCTGCTCCTCGCGCGCCGCAGCTCCGGCATTCCGGCCCCGGCCGCCGTCGAGGAGCAATTCGTCGCCGAGGCCGGCGATCGCGTGTTTTTCAGCGAGGGCAGCGCGGAGCTCGGCGGCCGGGCGCACGCCGTCCTGGCGGCGCAGGCCCGCTTCATCATGCGCCGTCTCGATCTCGACGCCACGATCGAGGGCCATGCCGACGACGCGCCGCTCACCCTCGAACAGCAGGATCGGCTTTCGGAAGCCCGAGCCGAGGCCGTGCGGCGGCGTCTGATCGAGGAAGGTGTCGAGCAGGCGCGACTGGAGATCGCACCCTGGGGCCGCGACCGCCGCCTTTCGCGATGCCCCGCGCCCGAGTGCGAGGCGCAGAACCGCAGGGCGGTCACGGTGCTCATCCTCGCCGGCTCGCGGCGCACGAGCGGGCCGATGGGCGACCGTCCGAGCGCGATACCCCTGACCGGCGACGACGCCGCTGATGCGACCCAATGAGCAAGGTCCCCGGCGCTAGTATGGCGGTTCAGAAGTTCCCCATCATTTGCGGCTGGGACGTGGGGGAACTTCTGAACCAAAGCCATACGAGCAAGTCCATAAATCTAGTGTCCCTTATGAACCCGCAGTTCGCAGACGCGATGGCCGCAAGGTGTGTGCGAGCTTCGGGTTCGGGACACTAGGTTGACAAGGCGACCCAAAGGACCGATGGCATAGATCAGAGAACGGGGCTGAGCCCCCGCCGCATCGAAGCTCATCTGCGGCTTGCTCTCCGACCCACTGTAGACAGGATGTGCTTTGGTCATGGCAGGAACACCACTTCGTGCGCTCCTCGCGACCGCCCTGGCCCTTCTGCTGCTCCCTGGGGCCCAGGCCCAGGAGCCGAATGGGGCGCAAGGGCAGCAACCCTCGGCGGCGCCGTTCGACCAGTCGAAATCAGGCACGGAAAGGGCTCAGCGTGCCGCTGAGCGCAAGGGGAGTGACACAGGCGGCCAGCCGGCCGCGCCCGCGGCCGGCGACGCAGGCCTGAGGCAGCGTGTCGAGCAGCTCGAGGAGCAGCTCGTCGATCTGCAAGTGGTCATCGGCACGCTCGAATCGCTCGCCCGGCCCGGCGCGACAGACGCCGCCGCGCCCCCTCCCTTCCACGGGTCGGATCCGGGCGGGCTCCCGGCGGGCGAGTCATCGCGGCTCGACGGCATGGAAACGCAGATCCGCGCGTTGACATCGCAGCTCGAACAGCTTTCCGAGCAGGTGCGCGCGCAAGGCGGCCAGCCGCGCCGTTCCGACGCCGCAAACCCGCCGTTCGATGCTGCCCGCGCGCCTTATGCCGGCGGGCCGCCCCCGCCAGAAACCGGCCGGTTCGGCTCGACGACAGTCGCCTCGGGCCAGGACGATCCGATCGGCGGGCTCATCCCGGACGCGAGTGGGGCCCCCAAAGGCACGGCAGACTTGGGCCCGTCCGACCGTCCGCAGCCGCCGGACGGGGCCCTCGGGCCTGTGGCGGCGGCCACGCCGGTGACCGGGGTCGTGGACGGCGGCAACCCGAAGCAGCTCTACGAGACCGCCTACGGCTATCTCCTGCAGCAGGACTACGGTGCCGCGCAGGCGGGGTTCGCGGATTTCCTCAAGCGCTACCCTAAAGATCCGTTGGCGCCGAACGCCCTCTACTGGCTCGGCGAAACGCACTACGTGCAGAAGAATTTCATCGACGCCGCCGAGGCCTTCGACCTCGTGACGAGCTCCTACAGTCAGAGCGCAAAAGCACCGGACGCGCAATTGAAGCGCGCCATGGCGATGGCGCAGCTCGGCAAGAAAGAGGACGCATGCCAAGCCTTTCGGCGGCTCGGTTCGAATTTTCCCAACGCGCCGGCGCACGTGAAGGCCAAGGCGGAGAGCGAGCGCCGCCGCGTCGGCTGTCCGTGACGCGGGGTGATCTGCCTCACCTCGAGGCGGGCCCGGTCGGCGACGACGAGCTCGAGGCCCTCTTCACAGATCTCGGCGCGTTCGAGTTCGTTGTGCTCGCGGTCTCGGGCGGGGCCGACAGCATGGCGCTGATGCACCTCGTGGCATCCTGGCGCCGAGCCAGGCCCGAGCGCGCGCCGAAGGTTGAGGTCGTAACCGTCGATCATGGGCTGCGGCCCGGCTCGGCGCGCGAGGCGCACTGGGTCGAGGTGCGCGCCCGTGCGGCAGGCCTCGAGCATGCGACGCTCGCCTGGACCGGGGACAAGCTTCCGACCGGCGTCCAGGAGGCCGCGCGCGAGGCCCGCTACCGGCTGCTTGCCGGGCATGTCGAGCGCTCGCCGCTGAGGCCTGCGGCCATCGTTACGGCGCACACCGAGGATGACCAGGCCGAAACCGTTCTGATGCGGCTCGCGCGCGGGAGCGGCCTCGACGGGCTCGCGGGCATTCCCGCGCGGCGCGCGCTCGATCGGGAAGGTCGCGTCGTGATCGTCCGGCCGCTGCTCGCGGTGGCGAAGTGCCGGCTCGTTGCGACGCTTGCGGCGCGCGGGGCCGATTGGCTCGAGGATCCGAGCAACTTCCTGCCAGAGTTCGAGCGCGTGCGCCTGCGCGGGGCGCGCACCGCCCTCGCCGAGCTGGGACTCGAGAATGAGAGGATCGCGCTCTCCGCGAGGCGCCTTGCGCGCGCAAGAGAGGCCCTCGATCTGGCGGCGGCCGACCTCTATCGTGGCGCGGTCGACGAGCACGGCGGCGTGTTCGCCGGTATCGATCGCGGCACGTTTCGTGGCGCGCCGGCCGAGCTGCGGGTGAGAGTGCTTGTGCGTGCGCTCTGCGCCTTCGGCGGCGAGGCAAAGGCTCCGCGAACCGCCAAGATCGAAAGTCTGGTCGAGAAGCTCGAGGAAGCGGGGAACTTGGCGCTCACGCTCGGAGGGTGCGTGGTCTCCGCCGGGGCGAAGGTGATCCGGATTTTTCGCGAGCCGGGGCGCGCCCGGCTCGCAGAGCTCGAGCTCAGGCCCGGGATGGCCGCTCCGTGGGACCGCCGCTTCCGGGTGAGCCTCGCGGCCGGCACGAGGCCGGTGGCGGACGCCAATGCCCGGCCCGTTGTCGTGCGTGCGCTGGGAGCCAGCGCCTATGCGAAGCTGTGCGCGCAGGACTCCGCTGTGCTTCGCGTCCCGGCGCGCGCGGCGGCGACGCTGCCCTCGTTCTGGGCCGGGGACGAGCTCATCGCCGTTCCGCAGCTTGTGCCGCCTGGTCATGCTCTGTCGGGAACCGGCGCCGGCGGGGCCGAGCGTTGCGAGTGCGCGTTCATCGGTTAGCGATGCAGCGTGCCCCAATCATGTCGCAATCGGTCGTTCACCACACCCTGAGCACGGCTCGAATAGGCATGGGCGGCCGGGCAACTAAGCTTGGCAAACCCCCGGTGGCCCCCTATCTTAACCGTTAGTCAGCGCTGGGTTGGTATCGGTTCTCGCACCTCTGGCAGGGGAGGGGGAGCCGATACCGCACGCTCGCATGGGAACCGAAATGAATTCGAACTTTCAGAAGCTCGCCATCTGGGTGGCAGTTCTCGTTCTCTTGGCCGCGCTTTTCAATCTGTTCAACAACCCGGCCCAGAGCCGGCGCGGCACCGAGATCACCTATTCCGAATTCTTGAGCGCGGTCGAAGCGGGCACGATCTCCGAGGTCACGCTTGCGGGCAGCCGCATCTACGGAACGATGCGCGACAACGCCAGCACGTTCACGACCTATGCTCCGGACGATCCCGGCCTCGTCGAGCGGCTGAAGAAGAAGGAGATCAAGTTCAAGGCGCGGCCTTCGGAGGACGACGTGCCGTCGATCATGAGCGTGATCCTCAATTGGTTCCCCATGCTGCTGCTGATCGCCGTGTGGGTGTTCTTCATGCGCCAGATGCAGTCCGGCTCGGGGCGGGCGATGGGCTTCGGCAAGAGCCGGGCGAAACTGCTCACCGAGCGTACCGGGCGCGTCACCTTCGAGGACGTGGCGGGCGTGGACGAGGCGAAGGCCGATCTCGAGGAGATCGTCGAGTTCCTGCGCGACCCGCAGAAGTTCCAGCGCCTCGGCGGGCGCATCCCGCGCGGCGCGCTGCTCGTGGGCCCGCCGGGAACCGGCAAGACCTTGATCGCTCGGGCTGTGGCGGGCGAAGCCAACGTGCCGTTCTTCACCATCTCGGGCTCCGACTTCGTCGAGATGTTCGTCGGCGTCGGTGCGTCCCGCGTGCGCGACATGTTCGAGCAGGCGAAGAAGAACGCGCCCTGCATCATCTTCATCGACGAGATCGATGCCGTCGGCCGGCACCGCGGCGCCGGACTCGGCGGCGGCAACGACGAGCGCGAGCAGACGCTCAATCAGCTGCTCGTCGAGATGGACGGATTCGAGGCCAACGAAGGGATCATCATCATCGCCGCGACCAACCGGCCCGACGTACTCGATCCCGCACTGCTGCGCCCCGGCCGCTTCGACCGCCAGATCGTGGTGCCGAACCCTGATATCCTGGGCCGCGAGAAGATCTTGAAGGTGCACATGCGCAAGGTGCCGGTGGCGCCCGACGTCGAGCCGCGGGTCATCGCGCGCGGCACGCCGGGCTTCTCGGGGGCGGATCTAGCGAACCTCGTCAACGAGGCCGCGCTGCTCGCGGCGCGGCGCAACAAGCGCTTAGTCACGCAGCAGGAGTTCGAGGACGCCAAAGACAAGGTGATGATGGGCGCCGAGCGCCGCTCGATGGTCATGAGCGAGGAGGAGCGCCGCAATACCGCCTATCACGAGGGGGGCCACGCCATCGTCGGCTTGTCGGTGCCCTACGATCCCCTCCACAAGGTGACGATCATCCCGCGCGGTCGCGCCTTGGGCATCACCATGAACCTGCCCGAGGGTGACAAGTATAGCCGCTCCCGCCAGTGGTGCGAGGCGCGCCTCGCCGTGCTGTTCGGCGGGCGCGAAGCCGAGATTCTCCTGGGTGGCCCCGACAACGTGACGAACGGCGCCACCGGCGACATCCAGATGGCGACCCAGCTCGCGCGCGCCATGGTGATGGAATGGGGCATGTCGGACAAGCTTGGCCGCGTTCGCTACAACGGCAACGAGCAGGAGATCTTCCTCGGCCATTCGGTGACGCAAACGAAGAACATCTCGGATGAGACGGCAACGCTCATCGACGAGGAGATCCGCGGTCTCATTCAAACCGGCGAAGCGACCGCGAGGCGCATCCTGACCGAGAAGATCGATGCGCTGCACGCGGTCGCCAAGGCGCTCCTGGAGTTCGAGACGCTCAACGGCGAGGAGGTGCAGGCCATCCTGCGCGGCGAAAAGATCGTACGCCGCTCCGACGACGAGGGGACGCGAGGGCCCGCCAGCACGGCCGTGCCCACCGCCGGCCGGCCGCGCCCGCGTGAGGAGCCGGGCACCGGCAGCATGGAGCCCCAGCCGCAGGCTTGAGCGGGGCTTCGTCGGCATAGCGACTGATTGGGGGGTGCTAATGGCGGCCGAACCAAGACAGCGAATGCCATTGGATCTGAACGAAACGTTCCTGCACTTCGACACTTTAATCTGGCAGGTGCCATCGATCGCAATGGCCGTCGGCGTGGGCGCCGTGGTTGCTGCAAGTCAGATCGAAAATGCAAATGGTTGGCTGCTTTCGTTGGAGCAGGTCCGAGGGGTTGTTCTTCTTTTGGGTGCTTTCCTGCTGGTTGCCCTCACAATTGCGTTGGTCAAGTATCGTATATTTGCCGCAGCGGCCACGCCGCAACCTCTGCCGGAACCACCCTTTCGCAGATGGCCTAGAGCAGCCAGGGGACTGCCGCTATCAACGACCATGACCACCGGTATTGTTCTTGGCTTTTCGACTGCGCAGTTATTTGGGTATAGGTGGCTCGTTGTTGTTGGGGTAGTAGCTGGTTTCGTGGCGTGGCGCCTCTTGGAGAAGCGTTTCGACACGATCCTGGAGGAGATAGACAAGTCGGGATCGGTAGTATCCCAGAGCTAATCGGTTTGATGACGAGGCAGCGCAATATGGAGCCGCAGCCCCAGGCTTGATGAGCGCTTCCCATGAGGCAATGAGTTGGGCCGTGAGAGACCTTGCGGCCCTTGCCTTTTTCGATGGAGCGCCATCCTGCAACGCTCGATCTACATCCGCCCGGTCGGGATTTTCGAGGCCAGCCGCGGGGCCGAGCGCGACGAGGTCTGGGGCGGCCTGCCGCTCGCCGGGGGGCCGCTCTCGTTCTCGGCGATCGAGGTGATCGAGCGCAAGGGGTCCGGAGCGCTGCGGCGGGTGATCGGCCTCGGCGACGTGTTCGAGCGCGACTGGGGCCGCCACACGCTCGCTGCCTCCGATCTCCTGGAAGCCATGCGTGCGCCGCGGGCGCGGCTCGCCGGGCTTGCCCTCGACCGGCCGCGCATCATGGGCATCGTCAACGTCACTCCGGACAGTTTCTCCGACGGGGGCAGCTTTGCCACGGCGCAGACGGCGGTCGACCACGCTCTGCGTCTAGCGGAGGAGGGGGCCGACATCCTCGACATCGGCGGAGAATCGACGCGGCCGGGCTCCGATCCCGTGCCGCTCGACGAGGAGCTGCGCCGCGTGATGCCGGTGCTCGAGGCTCTGCGCCCGCGGACCGAGGCGCGCCTCTCGGTCGACACGCGCAAGGGCGAGGTCATGCGCCGGGCCGCGGCGGCGGGCGTCGATATCCTGAACGACGTCTCGGCGCTCGCCCACGATCCGCAGGCCGTTCACGCCGCGGCCGAGACGGGGTTGCCGGTGATTCTCATGCACGCCCAGGGCGATCCCAAGACCATGAACCAAAATCCGCACTATGGGGATGTCGCCCTCGACGTGTTCGACGTCCTCGAGAGCCGCATCAAGGCGTGCGAGGCGGCGGGCATCCCCAAGGCGAAGCTCATCGCCGATCCCGGCATCGGCTTCGGCAAGCACCTCCATCACAACGTGGCGGTGCTCTCCGCCATGAGCCTTTATCACGGCCTCGGCGTGCCGGTGCTGCTCGGCGCCTCGCGCAAGAAGCTGATCGGCCAGTTGTGCAATGTCGAGGATCCCAAGGAGCGCTTGCCGGGCTCCATTGCGGCGGCCCTGTCCGCTGTGGCGCAGGGCGTGCAGATGGTACGCGTTCACGACGTCGCCGCGACACGCCAGGCTCTCTGCGTCTGGGAGGCGGCCATGCGCGGCACCGAGCTTGGCCAGGATCGGAAAGCTTAATCGTGGCCCCCGGCAATTGGCCCGGCACAGCTTTTCCCGAATTGCATAAGCCTCCTTTAATCATGTAAGACTGTTCTTGATACAAGACCGATCGGCCAATTGGCATATTCTCGGAGGGACGCGAGTCGGGCCGGGCTCGCCGGCGCATTCGCGCGCGGGCCGGCACCGGGTCGCAAAGCAAATCGACGAGGGATCATATGACGCGCCGCTACTTCGGAACGGACGGCATCCGCGGACTTGCCAATCGCGATCCCATGACATCGGAGGTGGCGCTCAGGGTGGGGATGGCCGCCGGCAAGGTGTTCCGGACCGGCAATCACCGCCATCGCGTGGTGATCGGCAAGGACACCCGGCTCTCGGGCTACATGCTCGAGGCGGCGCTGATGTCCGGCTTCACCGCGGTGGGGATGGACGTGTTCCTCCTTGGCCCGATGCCCACCCCCGCCGTCGCCATGCTGACGCGGTCGCTGAGAGCCGATCTCGGCGTGATGATCTCCGCTTCCCACAACCGCTACGACGACAACGGCATCAAGCTCTTCGATGCCGACGGCTACAAGCTGTCGGACGAGACGGAGCGCGAGATCGAGCGGCTGGTCGGGGCGGACGCGGATACGCTGCTCGCCGCGCCCGACGCCATCGGCCGCGCGACGCGGGTCGAAAGCGCCCAGGAGCGCTATATCGAGTTCGCGAAGCGCACGCTGCCGAGAAATCTGAAGCTCACCGGGCTTCGCATCGTGATCGACTGCGCGCATGGGGCCGGCTACAAGGTGGCGCCGGAAGCGCTGTGGGAGCTGGGCGCCGAGGTGGTCAAGATCGGCGTCGACCCCAACGGCCGCAATATCAACTACAAGTGCGGCTCGACGGCGCCGGACGCGCTCATCGACAAGGTGCGCGAGGTCAGGGCCGACATCGGCATCGCCCTCGATGGGGACGCGGACCGCGTCGTCATCGTCGACGAGAAGGGGAGCATCGTCGACGGCGATCAGCTGATGGCGGTGATCGCCGAGAGCTGGCACCGGCGCGGCAAGCTGGCTGCCGGCGGCATCGTTGCGACAGTCATGAGCAATCTCGGCCTCGAGCGCTATTTGAAGAGCATCGGCCTGTCGCTCGCGCGCACGCCGGTCGGCGACCGGTACGTGGTCGACCACATGCGCAAGCACGGCTACAACGTGGGCGGCGAGCAATCGGGCCATATCGTGCTGTCCGATTTCACCACCACGGGCGACGGGCTCGTCTCGGCACTGCAGCTCTTGGCTTGCGTGGTGGCGTCGGGCAAGCCGGTGTCGGAGGTCTGCGAGCGCTTCATTCCGCTGCCGCAAATCTTGAAGAACGTTCGCTACACCGACGGCAAGCCGCTCGAGGACACCCGGGTCCGCAAGGCGATCGAGGGTGCCAAGGCGAAGCTCGGCGAGTCCGGCCGGCTCGTCATCCGGCCTTCGGGCACCGAGCCCGTCATTCGCGTCATGGCCGAAGGCGACGACGCCCAGCTCGTCTCGCGCTTGGTGGGCGACATCGTCGAGGCCGTCAAGGCCGCCGCCCAGGCGGCCTGAGCGAGGCCCGCCTCGTTTCGTCAAATCGCAAGCCCGCATCGCGCGGCGGGGCCGGCGCCTTTCGGCCCGATCGTGCGCCTCCGGTTTACGGGCCGCTGGGCCTTCGCAGCCCTTTACTTGGCGGCGAGCGTTTCAAAATGGGCCCGCAGTTAAGCATCCATTAAGCCTTCTCGATCACAGTCCCGAGACGAGGCCTCTCTGCGTCACGCGTCGCAGCCGACAGGCGAACGGCGGGGCGGCTGCGCCGCCGCGGTAGCCCGGGCCGCGCCACGCGGCGTCAAGGCATCGGGCCCATGCGTTCATGTCTCCTTGCTTCCTGTCGCGTAAGGCTGGGGCCACGCCCTGCCGCGCCACGCTCTGAGATCAGGGATCGACCCCATGAACGGTAAGTTCGCACGCCTCGGGTTGGGCCTTGTGACGGCCCTCGCCGTCATTGCCCCTCGCATCGACATGGCTGCGGCCGGAGGCTGGGGCGGCGGGCCCGGCAGCATCAAGGATTACGGCAGGGCGGGCGTGCCCGTGCCGGCGCCGATCCCGGTCCCCCTTTACGAGCCGTTGTGGTACTTCCGCGTCGATGTCGCGGCGGCCTTCGGCGACAGCCCCGACGCCAGCGAGAGCGGCCTCCTGTTCGGCGAGTACGATGCGGCGACAGACTATGGAGCCGCCGACCCCTTCGGCTCGTCGCCGTCCTGGATCAAGCATCACTTTGGCCAGCATGCCACGTACGGCGCCGGCGTGGGCTACCGCTGGGGAGGTTCGCTCAGGACCGATGTCACGGCCGAATCGATGCGCGACGGGCGAGTGATGATCGAGGGCAGTGCGAGCGCTCCGCTGGAATTCAACCAGGGTCCCGTCCCCGGTTCCTATGACGTGACCGTGAGGGACCGCACGTCGATCCGCGGCGCCACGTTCCTGTTCAACGGCTACTATGACTTTGCGCCCTGGGGTCCGGTGCGGCCGTACGTCGGCGGCGGGCTCGGCTTCGCCGTCGCGCGCCTCAAGCGCGAGAATGAGACGACCGAGATCGCAGATGAGACTGGCGTGGGCACGACCGTCGTCAGGAACCTTACCTCGGAGAGCACGGAGACCGACTATGCGCTGGCCGCGGCGGCTTCGGCCGGCCTGAGCTTCGCGCTTTCCGATGCGACGGACCTCGATTTGAGCTACCGCTATCTCTACATCGGCGGCATGGAGGCCGACGTCGGCGTCAACGGCCACAACAGCCGCCTCTCCACCGACGCCAGCAACGATCACCAGGTGCGCGCCGGCCTGCGCTTCAACATCCGGTGATCGCCCCGCTCGCGCGCCTAAGCGCTCTCGGCATGTGCGCCACCGGTTAAGCGCGCTGGAAAAGGCGGGGGCGCACACCCTTCCCAACGAGGGCCGCTGTCGCTAAGGATGGACGCATGACTCCGCCGCCGAGGCCGGCGAGGCGCCCGGCCAATCCGAACTTCGCGTCCGGGCCCTGCGCCAAGCATCCGGGCTGGACCGCCCAATCCATCGACGGCGCCTTGCTCGGCCGCTCGCACAGGTCGAGGGAGGGAAAAGCGCGCCTCAAAGCGGTCCTCGAGCGCACTAAAGCCATCCTCGAGCTCCCGCCCGGGTTTCAAGCCGCCATCGTTCCGGGCTCCGATACCGGCGCATTCGAGATGGCGCTCTGGTCGATGCTCGGCGCCCGCGGGGTCGATGCGCTCGCATGGGAGAGCTTCGGCAAAGGCTGGATCGGCGACATCGCCCGCGAGCTCAAGCTCGGCGATGCGCGCATCATGGAGGCGGACTTCGGCAGGCTGCCCGACCTGTCAGCCGTCGATTTCAGCCGCGATGTCGTCTTTACCGCGAACGGCACGACGTCGGGCGTGCGCATTCCGGATTACGACTGGATCAGCGCCGATCGCGCTGGGCTCGTCTTTGTTGATGCCACCTCCGCGATCTTCGCCCAGCCCGTCGACTGGTCGAAGGTCGACGTGCTGACGTACTCGTGGCAGAAGGTGTTGGGCGGAGAGGCGGCGCACGGGGTGCTCATACTTTCTCCGCGCGCGGTCGAGCGGCTCGAGAGCTACCGGGCGCCGTGGCCGCTGCCCAAGCTCTTTCGCATGACCAAGGGCGGCAAGCTCGATGCCGCGCTGTTCGAGGGCGAGACGATCAACACGCCGTCCATGCTGTGCGTCGAGGATTATCTCGATGCGCTCGACTGGGCCGAGAGCGTGGGCGGGCTCAAAGGGCTGATGGCGCGGGCGGACGCCAATGCCAAGGTGCTCTTCGATTGGATCGGGGACACGGCCTGGGTGGAGAACCTCGCGGCCGATCGCGCGACATGGTCGAACACGTCCGTGTGCGTCAGGATCGTCGATCACGAGGTTCGGGCGCTTGCCGCCGAGGCGCAGTCCGCGTTCGCAAAGAAAATGGCCGGCCTGCTCGACAAGGAGGGGGTGGCGAAGGACATCGGCTCTTACCGCGACGCGCCGCCCGGCTTGCGTATCTGGACCGGCGCGACGATCGAAAAGAGCGATCTCGAGGCGTTGCTTCCCTGGCTCGACTGGGCCTTCGCCGAGGCTAAGTTCGCGCTCCGGAAGGCTGCGTGACCAGCTCTCCCCGGTCATGGCGAAGCCATGCTCCGCATGGACGCAAGGGGGAGAGGGACCCCATGCAACTCTCGCGCGACTGTGGCATTTCACGCGTTCGCGATGTGTGGAACCAGAGGACGTAATCAATGGCTCCCAAGGTTTTGATCTCCGACGAGTTGTCGCCGGCCGCGGTCGCGATCTTCAAGGAGCGCGGCATCGCCGCGGACGTGAGGGCCGGGCTCGACAAGCGTGAGCTCGAGACGATCATCGGCGGCTACGATGGCCTCGCGGTGCGCTCGGCGACCAAGGTGACGGGCGCCGTCATCGCCGCCGCGGCGAACCTCAAGGTCGTCGGCCGCGCCGGCATCGGCGTCGACAACGTCGACGTGAAGGCCGCGACGGCGAAGGGCAT
The DNA here is from genome assembly GCA_035283385.1 of Hyphomicrobiaceae bacterium. GTDB lineage: Bacteria > Pseudomonadota > Alphaproteobacteria > Rhizobiales > Hyphomicrobiaceae > Hyphomicrobium_C. The sequence goes on along the minus strand of DATETZ010000084.1, from coordinate 4,588 downwards.
CATCGTGATGAACACGCCGTTCGGGAACTCGGTCACCACCGCCGAGCACGCGGTTTCGCTGATGCTGGCGCTGGCCCGGCAAATTCCGGCCGCCGACCGCTCGACCCGGGCCGGCAAGTGGGAAAAGTCGAAATTCCTGGGCGTCCAAGTTTGCGGCAAGACGCTCGGCATTATCGGCTGCGGCAACGTCGGATCGATCGTGGCCGAGCGCGCAGCGGGCCTCAGGATGAAGGTGCTCGCCTACGACCCGTTCCTCTCCGAGGAGCGTGCGATCGCCCTCGGCGTGGAGAAGGTCGATCTCGACCAGCTCTTGCGCCGCGCCGATTTCGTCACGCTGCACACGCCGCTCACCGACAAGACGCGCAACATCCTGTCGGCCGGGGCCCTCGCAAAATGCAGAAAAGGCGTGCGGATCATCAACTGCGCGCGCGGCGGGCTGATCGACGAGACGGCGCTGGCGGCCGCGCTGAGCTCGGGGCACGTCGCCGGAGCAGCCCTCGACGTGTTCGAGGTCGAGCCGGCGCGCGACAACCCGCTCTTCGGTCTCGACAGCGTGGTCTGCACGCCCCACCTTGGCGCGTCGACCACGGAGGCGCAGGAGATGGTGGCGCTGCAGATTGCACAGCAGATGTCGGACTACCTGCTCGCCGGCGCGATCACCAACGCCGTCAACTTCCCGTCGATATCGGCCGAGGACGCCCCGCGCATTCTGCCCTACGTCAAGCTTGCCGAGCAGCTCGGCTCATTTGCGGGCCAGCTCACCGAGACCAGCATTCTGGGCGTGCGCCTCGAATACTCGGGCGATGTCGCCGCCCTCAACACAAAGCCGATGACGGCGGCGGCGCTCGCCGGCGTCCTGCGGCCGTCGCTTGCCGATGTCAACATGGTGTCGGCGCCGGTCCTTGCCAAGGAGCGTGGGATCCTCATCGAGGAGGTGTCGCGCGGCAAGGCCGGCATGTTCGAAAGCTCCCTGCGCCTCACCGTCAGGATGCCCCAGCACGAACGCTCGCTCGCGGGCACTCTCGGCGCCGGCGGCCGACCACGGATCATCGAGGTGCGCGATATCCCCATGGACTTCGAGCTCGCCCCCCACATGCTGTTCGTGCGCAATCTGGACAAGCCGGGGTTCATCGGCAGGATCGGCACGCTGCTCGGCGAGGCCGGCGTCAATATTGCAACCTTCAATCTCGGACGCGAAAAGGCGGGCGGGGACGCCATCTGCATGGTTGCGGTCGATGAGCCGGTCTCGGACCTCGTCCTCGCCGAGGTCCGGGCGCTGCCCCACGTCGTGCGCGCGTGCCGCCTCGCGTTTTGAATGACCGGACGAGGCCGTTGCTCCCCGCGTGTCGCACCGAGCGGTCCCATCTGCGCAAGTTTTGCCGGCGCGCCATAATTCGGACGCGAAGCGGCCGCAAACGGAGTCCCCGCGGGCCCACTCCGTGGCTAGCGACCAACCTCATGAAAAGAGGCAGAAAAATGCGCTCTCTCATCGTCGCGCTGTTGGTGCTGGGTGCCTCCGCGGGCGCTAAGGCCGACGAGATTCTGGCGCCCTCCCGTGTCGATGCGGTGACCGTGTTCCCGTCCGGCGCGGAGGTGACGCGAGTTTCGAAGCTTAAGATCGACAAGGGCGAGCACACGTTGATCTTCCGCGACGTGCCGGCCCAGGCGGTTGCGGGCTCGATTCGTGTCGAGGGGAAGGCGACCGGCAAGCTCGAGATCGGCTCCGTCGATTCGCGCCGCCTCTCCGTGCCGCGCACCGATATCGAGGTCGCCGAGACCGAGCGGCGCAGAATTGAGGACGAGATCGAGAGGCTCAGGGATGAAAAGGCGAAATTCGAGGCCCAGGTGCTGGCGGCCGAGACGCAGAAGTCGCTGATCGCCAACCTGACGCAGCTTCCGAGCCGCCCCGCCGGGCCGGCCATCTCCAGCGAACGGCAGGAGGACTGGCCCCAGATACTCGCCCTCATCGCAACCGGGAGCGCCGACGCACAGCGCCTGCTGGGCGAGGCGCAGGTGAAGGTGCGCTCCCTCGATCGCGCCATCGAGGACCTCGACAAGAAGCTCGCCGCGCTCGCGCCGGCGCGCGAGGAGCGGACAGAGGTCAAGGTGTTCGTCGAGGCAGAGGCCCCGCTCGAAGCGGACGTGGCCGTGCGCTACCAGGTGCCGTCGGCATCCTGGACGGCGCTCTACGATGCCCGGCTCTCGACCGGGGCCAAGACCGTCGCGCCCAAGCTCGACCTGACGCGCCGCGCGGCGGTCACGCAGCGAACGGGCGAGATTTGGGAGGGAGTGGCGCTCGTCCTTTCGACGACGCGGCCGACGGCGGGAGCCTCCGCGCCGGAGCTCGAGCCTTTGACCGTCGATTTCGAGCCCGAAGCAATGCTCCGTCCGATGGCGGCCCCGGAGCCGGGTGCAGCCCGGTCCAGAGCGCTGACCGAAGCCGCCGCTCCTCCCGCCGAGTCCGTCGATCAGGACAGACTCGGGGTCGTGGCGGAAAAAAAGGAGGAGGTCGCCGAGCGCGGTGCGGCCGTTGTCGCGGCGCCGTTCCAGGCCCTGTTCTCCGTGCCGGGCCGTCTCACGGTCGCCAACACCGGCGAGGCTAAGCGCGTGCGGCTCGAGGAGAACAGCATCGAGCCTCAGCTCGTGGTCAAGACGGTGCCGAAGGAGGACGCCAAGGCCTATCTCGTCGCCAAGCTCGTTCTGCCCAAGGGCTCGCCGCTCCTGCCGGGCGCGGTGTCGCTGTTCCGCGACGGCACGTTTGTCGGCACGGGCCAGCTGCCGATCCTTTCGCCGGGCGAGGAGCACGCGCTCGGATTCGGAGTCGACGACCTCGTGCGTGTGCGCCACGCCATCGAGCAGGAGACGCGCGGCGAGACGGGCCTCATCTCGACCTCGCGCACCGACAGCCGCAATTATCGCATGACGATCAAGAACCTGCACGAGCGCGCCATTCAGGTCACCGTTTTTGACCAGATACCGGCGTCGCAGAACCAGGACATCAAGGTCGACCTCATGTCCAAGACCGCGCCGACCAAGCACAACATCGACAACAAGCGCGGCGTGCTGGCGTGGGAGATCAAGCTCGAGCCCGATCAGGAGCAGGTGATCGAGTTCGGCTATCGCGTCACCTGGCCGTCGTCGAAGCAGGTCGTCTACGGGCGCTAGCGGGACAAGGCGAGCCCGCCTTGCTCGCGAAAGCATGGTCGCTCGAAGGCGGGGGTGGCTGCCCGGCTCGAAGGGCGCTATAAGTCGAGCGCGAGATCCTTGGCCCCGGCTTGGCGAGCCGGGGCCTAATCGTGTGGGTTGGTCGGATGGCAAATGTCGTCGTGGTCGGCGCCCAGTGGGGCGACGAGGGCAAAGGCAAGATCGTCGACTGGCTCTCCGAGCGCGCCGACATCGTGGTGCGCTTCCAGGGCGGCCACAACGCCGGCCACACGCTCGTGATCGGCAACAACACCTACAAGCTGTCCCTGCTACCCTCGGGCGTCGTCCGTCCCGGCAAGCTTGGCATCATCGGCAACGGCGTCGTCGTCGATCCGTGGGCCTTGTGCAGCGAGATCGAGAAGCTCGAGCGGCAGGGCGTTTCGATCAGCCGCGACAACCTGAGGGTCGCCGAGAACGCGACGCTGATCCTGCCGTTCCACCGCGAGCTCGACGTGCTGAGGGAGGAGGCGGCGGGCGAGGGCAAGATCGGCACCACGGGGCGCGGCATCGGCCCGGCCTACGAGGACAAGGTCGGGCGGCGCGCAATCCGCGTGCACGACCTGAAGAACGTCGAAACGCTTGGGCCGAAGGTCGACCGCATCCTGGTCCATCACAATGCGTTGCGCTCGGGGCTCGGCAAGGAGCCGATCTCCAAGGACAAGCTGATCGCCGATCTGGCACAGGTCGCGCCCAAGGTCCTGCCGTTCATGGACGTGACCTGGGACCTCCTGGACCGCGAGCGGCGGGCGGGCAAGCGCCTCCTGTTCGAGGGCGCGCAGGGGGCGCTGCTCGACATCGACCACGGCACCTATCCCTTCGTCACGTCGTCCAACACGGTTGCCGCCCAGGCGGCGGCCGGCTCCGGAATGGGGCCGCGCGCCATCGGCTATGTGCTCGGCATCGCCAAGGCCTATACGACGCGCGTCGGCTCGGGCCCGTTCCCGACCGAGCTCAGGGACGCGATCGGCGAGCGGCTCGGCGAGCGCGGCCTCGAGTTCGGAACGGTGACCGGCAGGAAGCGCCGTTGCGGCTGGTTCGATGCGGTCCTGTTGCGCCAGGTCGCCAAGGTTTGCGGAATCGACGGCATCGCGCTCACCAAGCTCGACGTGCTCGACGGCTTCGACGAGATCAAGGTGTGCGTCGCCTACAGGCTCGACGGCGAGCGCCTCGACCGGCTGCCCGCTGGCAGCAACTCGCAGGCCCGCGTCGAGCCGGTCTACGAGACGTTCGAGGGCTGGTCGCAATCGACCCGAGGCGCCAGGAGCTGGGCCGAGCTGCCGGCGCAGGCGGTGAAATACGTGCGCCACATCGAGGAGCTGATCGAGTGCAGGGTCGACTTGCTCTCGACCTCGCCCGAGCGCGACGACACCATCCTCATGAAGGA
>DATETZ010000083.1:0-13564 GCA_035283385.1 Hyphomicrobiaceae bacterium | reverse complement strand
CAATGGCTACCGCCTGCAGCAGATCCACGGCATCGATTACTTCTTGAGCGAGCGCGGCGTGCTCGACTTCGTCTTTCCCGAGGAGCCGGTCTACAGCGCCATGCGCATCTACGACAGTCCGCTGTTGAATAAGCTCGTGGGCCGGGACAGGATTTTCGCCGAGGGCCGGAGGGTGAGCGAGCAGAAGGCGGTTCTCTTCTCCCATTTCCCCGATCCCCCCGGCGCCCGGTCCGGCCCCTGGTTCACGTTCTCGCACGTCAATCTGCCCAAGCACGGGCCCACCGACAAGACCTGGCTTCAGCTCAAGGGCTTCGAAGAGGGCTATGTCGAGGCGACGGCGCGCGCAAACGAGCATATGCTGAGTGTCATCGATGCGATCGCGGCCAAGGACCCGGAGGCCATCGTCGTCATTATCGGCGACCACGGGGCGTGGCGATACCGGAAGGTGTGGACGCTCGACGCCGATCCCAACCGCGCCTTCGAGAAGGCGGGCATCGACCCCGAGATCGTCACCTACGACATTTTCGGGGCCATGATCGCCGTCCGCTCGAGAGGTCGCTGCGATGATCGCGTCTATCCCGGCGTGACGCCGGTCAACGTCATGCGGATCGTGATCGCCTGCTTGGCTCAGGACCCGAAGCTGCTCGAGAACCGGCCCGAAGATATTTCTCTTTTCGTCCTGCGCGGCAAGCTCTGGCTGACGGCCAAGGACGGTCAGCCCCTCGCCAAATGGCAGCCTTACGAAAAGCCGTAGCTTGACGCGGCGTTCTTCGAAAGGCCGGCGTGAGGCCTGTCAAGTCTTGTGCCGGCCGGGCCGCGCGGCCATAACTCGGGCTCATCACGCTCTGAATCATAAATTCAGACCATGATCGACGCGTCAGACCGAGAGGATCTGACGCGAATTGGTATAGGCCCGAGGCTTTGATCGATGTCGACCCGCCAGGAAGGAGCGCCGAGCCAGTCCGTGCGCTCACGCGCCGACCTCGTGGGGTGGATCGCCGCGGGGGCGAAGCCGAAACCGGCGTGGCGCATCGGCACCGAGCACGAGAAGTTCGTCTTCTACACCGACACGCTGACTCCGGTTCCCTATGCGGGCGAGCGCGGCATCCGCGCGCTGATGGAGTGCCTGATCGACCGCTACGGCTGGGAGGCGATCAACGAGGGCGAGAACATCATCGCCTTGAAGCGGCCCGAAGGGGAGGCTGGCGGCACTATCTCTCTCGAGCCCGGCGGGCAATTCGAGCTCTCGGGAGCCGCGCTCGCCGACCTTCATGAGACCGCGGCAGAAACGCAGGAGCATTTGAACGAGGTGCTCGATGTCGGCGAGGACTTGGGCATCGGCTTCCTCGGGCTCGGCTTCTCGCCGAAATGGACGCTCGCCGAGACCCCGCGCATGCCGAAAGAGCGCTACGCGGTGATGACCCGTTACATGCCCCGCGTCGGCACGCGCGGCCTCGACATGATGTACCGGACCGCCACCATCCAAGTGAACCTCGACTTCGCAAGCGAGGCGGACATGGTGAGGAAGCTGCGCGTCGGCCTGGCGCTGCAGCCGATCGCGACCGCGCTCTTCGCCTGCTCGCCGTTTGCCGAAGGCGCCCCGAACGGCTTCAAGTCGTTGCGCAGCGAGGTGTGGCGCGACACCGATCCCCATCGCACCGGAATGCTGCCGTTCGTGTTCGAGGACGGCATGGGCTTCGAGCGCTACGTCGACTACGCGCTCGACGTGCCGATGTATTTCGTGTTCCGGGCCGGGCGCTACATCGACGCCGCCGGCGCCTCGTTCCGCGACTTCCTCGACGGCAAGCTCGAGCAGCTCGAGGGCGAGCGCCCAACCCTCGACGATTGGTCGGACCACCTGACGACGCTGTTTCCCGAGGTGCGCATGAAGCGTTTCCTCGAGATGCGCGGCGCGGACGGCGGCCGGTGGCGGCGCATCTGCGCCTTGCCGGCGTTCTGGGTCGGGCTGCTCTACGACGAGGTTGCCCTCGATGCGGCTTGGGATCTCGTCAAATCGTGGACGGCGGAGGAGCGCCAGGGGCTTCGCGACAGCGTGCCGAGGCTCGCGCTCGCGGCTCGTTTTCGCGATACAACCGTCGCCGAGCTCGCCCGCCAGGCGCTCCGGATCGCCCGCATGGGCCTCATTAGGCGGCGGCGCATCAACCCCAAAAGCCAGGACGAGACGATCTACCTCGAGCCGCTGATCGCGCTCGCAGCCTCCGGCAAAACCGTCGCCGACGAGCTCCTCGAGCGCTACCAGGGTCCGTGGCGGGGCAACATCGATCACATCTTCGAGGAGCACGCGTTCTAGACCGTGATCGCATCGGACCCTCTCGGTCTGACGCGTCGATCATGGTTTAAATTTATGATTGAGAGCGGCAACGATGTCACGATCCAAGCCTTGACGCACCGGTTCAGGTGACGTTCATCCTTTGGGCGCTAGAGCAGTGTCCGGCGAAGTGGGAACGAGTTCGCCGAAAGAGCTGCAACAGATCGGAAGCCTAGTGTCCCGAAACCGAAGTTCGCACACACCTTGCGGCCATCGCGTTTGCGAACTTCGGGCTCAAAAGGGACACTAGAAAAATAGACTTGCTAGTATGGCTTTGGTTCAGAAGTTCCCTCACGAGGAAGCCGCGAGGAAAAGGGAACTTCTGAACCGCCATACTAGAGCGTGCTCGCGTTGTCATTCATGCGGGAGGCGCTCGCGTATACGTGCGGACGGCGGGCGTGCGGACCCGCCGAAGCGCCTTGTGCACCGCGTTTCCGAGAGCGAGGAGGTCGACGTGGTTCATCCGGGCAGGAGGTTCGCGGTCTCGACCGCGCTTGCGGTGGCGATTTGCCTCGCCGGCGCGGCCGGTCTCGGGTGCGAAATCGCAGCCGCCAACGATTGTGCCGCGCGGTGCTACGCGCAGGAGAACGCCTGCCGCCGCGCGACCCAGGGCGCGCAGAGCTGCGATGCCGCACTGACCCGATGCCTGCAGGCCTGCCGCACGAAGCGTTGACACCAATTTCGCCGATGAGTTTATCAGGGCGCCCCGACGGCGCCCTCGTCCGTCTTGTACACGATGACGGCGAGGCGGCGCGGCCCGTGCGCCCCCAGCACGATGCGCCCGCCGATATCGCCCGTGCGCGAGGGGCCGGAGACAAGGTTCAGGCTGCGCGGCATCGCGCCCCGCCCGAGGCGCGCGCGCACGAGATCGAAGGCGTCCTCGAGGGCGCCGACGATCGCGGCTTCGGCGACGGCGATAATGTGCGTCTCGGGCAGAAACGCGAGTGAGGTCGGGTTGTCGCGGCCCGAGAGCAGCACGAGCGTGCCCGTCTCGGCGACCCCGGCGCCGGCGCTCGAGAGAGCGACCGCATCGCCCGGCCCGGCGGGGCCTTGCAGGCGCTCGAGCGCCGGCGTCTCTTGCCATGGCAGGGCGGCGAGGAAAGGATCGGCGCCGAGCTTCAGCCTGAGCGGCAGGCCGGCCTCCCCGAGATAGCGGGCGATGGCTTCGGGAATGCGGCCCGGAGCGGCCGCCTCGATCACCGCCGCCGATTGCTCGCGAAGAGAGCGCGTGAATTGGCCGACGCGCTCGCTGTGCGGCCGCGAAGCACACGCAGGGATCAGATGCCGGAGCGGGGCCGCCAGTCTCCGCTCGACGGCCGCCACGCGCTCCTCGTCCTCCGGCTCTGAGCACCCGAGGGACGCGCGGATCGTGGCGAGAACGCGATCGCGGCTCATGCCGAGGCCCCGCGCTTCGTCTTCGCCCACAGCTCGTGAAAGGTGCGCCCCTGCGGGGCCGGAAAGTCGCGATGCCGCGTCCAGCCGCGTGCGAGCGGAAATGAGCCGAAGGCGCCGCGCCCGCGCGCGGCCATCTTGAGGGCCAGGACGGCTAAGCGCGTCGCGAGATGGTAAAGGCGGGGCCGCTTGGCGCAAAAGGCCCAAGCCTCGAGCGCGGCGCGCGCGGCAAGAGGCGCCTCGCGGCGAGCGAAGTCCACCTCGCGCCACGAGCGCATGAGCTTCGGCAGCGGGATCTTCACCGGGCACACCTCCTCGCAGCGCCCGCAAAAGCTCGAGGCGTTCGGGAGATCGCGAGCCTCACCGAGACCGATCAACGCCGGCGTCAGCACCGCGCCGATGGGGCCGGCATAGACCGAATTGTAGGCGTGCCCGCCGACCGCGTTGTAGACCGGGCAGTGGTTCATGCAGGCGCCGCAGCGGATGCAGCGCAAAACCTCGCGAAACTCGCTCCCGAGCAGCGCCGCTCGGCCGTTGTCCACGATCACCACGTGGCACGCCTCGGGCCCGTCCGGGTCGCCGTCACGTTTTGGGCCGGCGAGGAACGTGGTGTAGGCCGTCATGTCCTGGCCGGTGCCGGAGCGGGCGAGGAGCCGGATCAGAGTTGCCGCATCCTCGAGCGTCGGCACCACCTTCTCGATCGAGGCGACGACGATGTGCACCTTGGGCAGCAGCGCGACCAGATCGCCGTTGCCCTCGTTGGTGACGATGACGGCCGCGCCGGTCTCGGCGATGAGAAAATTCACCCCCGTGATGCCGACGTCGGCGGCGAGGAACTTCTCGCGCAGAATGGCGCGGGCCTCGGCGACGAGGTCGGGCGCCTCCTCGAGCCGGCGGTCTTGCGCAAGATGGGTGTGGCGGCGGCGGAAGTCGGCCGCGGCTTGCGCCTGATCGATGTGAATGGCGGGCGCGATGATATGGCTCGGGCGCTCGCCGCGCAGCTGCACCAAATACTCCCCGAGATCGGTCTCGACGACCTCGGCCCCGGCAGCCTCGAGGTGGGAATTGAGGCCGATCTCCTCCGAAACCATCGACTTGCCTTTGGCGATCAGAGTGGCGTTGGCGGCGCGGCAGATCGCGAGGATCGCGTCCCGTGCCTCGGCAGCCGTCGAGGCGAAATGAACGCGGCTTCCGGAGGCGGCCGCCCGGCGCTCGAAAGCCTTAAGGTAGAGGTCGAGGTTGCGAAGCGTATGGTCCCGAATGTCGCGCGCGGCGTCGCGCAGGGCCTCGAACTCGGGCAGGCGCGCCTTGGCCGCCGCCCGCTCTGCGACGAGCCCGCCCGGCAGCCCGGCGAGCGCGCGCTGCAGGCTCGCGTCGGCGAGCGCCGCCCGCGCGCTGGCCTCAAAATCAAGCATCCGCTGAGTCATGGCCCCGTCTCTAGAGCGTCGTGCGCGATCGGCGGATCGGCGAGCTCGCCCGCGAGCACCTCGGCGACATGCCGGCATCCGATCCTCGAGCCTTGGCGCGCGAGCTTGCCGGCAATGTTCATGAGACAGCCGAGGTCGCCGCCGAGCACCAGCTGGGGATCGGCGGCGCGGGCGGCGGCCGCCGTCCTCTCGACCAGGGCGTTCGAGATGTCGGGATACTTGACCGAAAACAGGCCGCCGAAGCCGCAACAGCTTTCGCGATCGGCCATCTCGACCAGCTCGAGCCCCGCGACCTGCGCGAGAAGCCGGCGCGGCTCGGCGGCAATTCCGAGCTCGCGCAGCCCCGAGCAGGCATCGTGATAGGCGACTCGGCCGTCGAATCTGCCCGGCACCGCGGTCATCCGGCGCACAGTGACGAGAAACGACGACAGCTCGTAAACGGTGAGCGCGAAGGCTCGCGCTCGGGCTTGGGCCGACTCGTCACCGGCCATCAGCTGCGGATAGTGGAGCTTCATCATGGCCGCGCACGAGCCCGACGGCGCGACGACATAGTCGCAGCCGTCGCAAGCGCCCATGGTCGCGAGGGCAAGCGCCCTGGCATCGGCTTTGTCGCCCGAGTTGTAGGCGGGCTGGCCGCAGCAGGTCTGGCCGGCCGGCACGGCGACGTCGCAGCCCGATGCCTCGATCAGCTTGGCCGCCGCAAAGCCGACCGAGGGACGCATGAGGTCGACGAGGCACGTGACGAACAGCCCGACGCGCGGCTTCACCCTTCACCTCCTCATGGCGCGGTAACGGCGCGGCTATTGCAGGGTCTTGAGATAGGCGATGATGTCCGCACGCTCGCCGGCGGTCTTGACCGCGCCATAGGCCATCTTGTTCTTGGGCAGAAACGCGAGCGGGGATTCGAGAAAGCGCGCAAGCGCATCCTCCGTCCAGACCAGCCCCTTGGCCTTGGCCGCCTGGAAGGCCTGCGAGTACTCGAAGCCCGGCGCCGAGCCCATGGCGCGGCCGACGATGCCATTGAGCACCGGGCCGTTCTTGCTCTGGGCCCCCGGTCCAACAGCGTGGCAGGCGAGACACTTCTCGAACAATCGCTTGCCGCTCTCGGCGTTTTGGGCCGCGGCCGGGTCGTGAAGCGCCATGACGGCCGTTGCGGCATAGAGCAGTAAAGTGAGCAATCGCATCGACGGGCTCCTCGATCCGGGCCAAGACAAAGCCGTTCCCAGGATTGAGGCGCGGAGACGGGCGTGCGTCAAGCCTCTGCCGCATCATGGGCCAGGCCGCCCAGCCTAGCGACCCTGTTTTTTGGCCGCCCGCCGTGGGCCCGTCCTCGTCGGCGCCGGCTTGGCCGCGGTTTTGTCCAGCCCCTTTTCCCAATAGGGCTCGAGACCGAAATTCTCGGCCAGGAACTCGATGAAGGCGTTGACCTTCGCTGGCATGAAGTCCCGGCTCGGATAGACGGCATAGATCGCCACCTTCGAGGAGCCCTTATACTGGGGCAGCACGATCTTGAGCGCGCCGCTCTTGAGCTCGGGCGCAACCTCCCACATGCTCCTCAAGCCCAGGCCCAAGCCGGAAAGCAGAGCCTCGCGAATGAGCTCGGCCGAGTTCGAGCGGATGTTGCCTCTGACGCGAATTTGGCGCTGGCCTTCTGGGCCCTCGAGCCGCCAGATGTCCTGCGCGCCCGCCGAGAGGCAGTTGTGGGTGTCGAGCTCGGCGAGCGTCTTCGGCATGCCGGCCTTCTCGAGGTAGCCGGGCGCGGCGCAGATGACGCGACTGTCGGGCGACAGCTTGCGTGCCACGAGCGAGGAATCGGAAAGCTCGCCGATGCGGATCGCGACATCGAAGCCCTCGCGGATGATGTCGACGAAGTTGTCCGTCAGGTGAAAGTCGAGCTGGATCTCCGGGCAGCGGGCCAAGAACCGGGGCAGATGCGGCGCGACATGCAGCCGGCTGAACGATGTCGGCGCCGTGACTTTGAGCTGGCCGCGGGGCTTGGTGTTGCGCCGGCTGACGAAGTCCTCGGCCTCCTCGACGAGGCTCAGGATGTCGATCACGCGCTTGAAATAGCCTTCGCCGGTCTCGGTCAAGGTCAATTGACGGGTCGTGCGCTGGAACAGGCGGGCCCCGAGACGCTCCTCCAAGAGGCTGATGCGCTTCGAGACCACGGCCGGCGAAATGCCCATCTCACGCCCGGCCGCCGACATGTTGCCGGTCCTGGCGACGCGTGCAAAGATGTCGAAGTCACTGATGGCGGTCACGGCACGATCCTTCGAGAAATCGCGGTCCGGATGCCGTCGCGGCGGTGCAAGGACCTTCTCCATTCCGTTGATTGTGCTCACCGGTGACTGAAGTGTGTCGTCGCGGCCAAATGTATGAACAAATCTTTCTCTGTTTCGTTGAATATAGAGCATAGCTCGGGCCGAAACCGCCGCAAGGGACCGGTTGCGTCCCGTTGACGCCGCCGCGACCGCGGCGTGCGCCGCGCCCGGAATTGGAGTGTTGTCGAGAATGCCGTCGATCGAGCTGCAGCCTCCGGACCGCTCCGTGATCGCCCGCCGCGGCGCCATCGTGCGCGATCTCATGGCCCTCATCGGCCCGGAAGCCGTGATCGCCGACGAGGACGGGCGGCGCACCTTCGAGACCGACGCCCTCACGGCCTACAAGTGCCTGCCGCTTGCCGTCGTGCTGGCGAGCTCCACCGAAGAGGTTGCGAAGCTCTTGAGGTACGCCAAAGCGAACGGCGTCAAGGTCGTCGCGCGCGGCGCCGGTACATCGCTCTCGGGCGGCGCGCTGCCGGCCGAGGATTCGATCGTGGTCGGCATCTCGAAGATGAGCCGGGTGCTCGAGATCGACTATGAGGGCCGCTGGGCGCGCGTGGAAGCAGGCATCACGAATCTCGCGATCTCGGCGGCGGTCGCGGCCCGCGGCTTCTTCTATGCCCCCGATCCCTCGAGCCAGCTTGCCTGCACGCTGGCCGGCAATCTCGCCATGAACTCGGGCGGAGCTCATTGTCTCAAGTACGGCGTCACGACCAACAACGTCCTGGGTGTGAAGATCGTGCTGATGGACGGGGAGATCGTCGATGTGGGCGGGCCCCATTTCGATTCGGAAGGCTATGATCTGTTGGGGCTGATCGTCGGCTCCGAGGGCCAGTTCGGGATCATCACCGAGGCGACGGTGAAGATCTTGAGGGCCGCGGAAGGGGCGCGGCCCATGCTGATCGGGTTCGAATCGAGCGCCAAGGCCGGCATCTGCGTGGCCAGGATCATCGCCTCAGGGATCATTCCGGTCGCGATCGAGTTCATGGACCGGCCGGCGATCGCGGTCTGCGAGGCCTTCGCCAAGGCCGGCTACCCTCTCGACGTCGAGGCGCTCCTGATCGTCGAGGTCGAGGGCTCCGAGGAGGAGATCTCGGACCGGCTCGACTACATCGCCCAGATCGCCCAGGAGCTCAATCCGAAAGTGGTCGAGATGAGCGCGTCGGCCGAGCAGAGCGCGAGAATCTGGAAAGGGCGCAAGGCGGCCTTCGGCGCCATCGGGCGGCTCTCCGACTATTACTGCATGGACGGCGTGATCCCGCTCGCGCATCTCCCCTACGTGCTCGACCAGATTTCCGAGATCTGCGCCAAGCACGGGCTCCAGGTGGCCAATATTTTTCATGCCGGCGACGGAAACCTCCACCCGCTCATCATGTACGACGCCAACGACGCCCGCGAGGCGGCGAGAGCCGAGAACGCCGGCGCCGAGATCCTGAAGCTGTGCGTCGCGGTCGGCGGCTGCCTTTCCGGCGAGCACGGGATCGGCATCGAGAAGCGCGATCTGATGCGCGTGCAGTTCTCGGATGCGGATCTCGCCGTGCAGATGCGCATCAAATCGGTGTTCGACCCCGACTGGCTCCTCAATCCGGGCAAGGTTTTTCCGCTCGACGCCCAAGAGAGCGAGGCGAGCGGCCGGGAAGCCCCGCCGCGGCCGGCAAGCGGCGCCGAAGCGGCGTGAGGAGGATGCCTCCGTGGACGAGATCCTGAGGCCCGCCACCGAGTGGGAGCTGAAAAGCACGATGGCGGTGCTCGGCGAGCGGCAGATTCCGGTCGAGGTCATCGGCGCCGGCTCCAAGCGCGGCGTCGGCCGGCCGGTGGCGGCGCCGGTCGCGGTCACGACCAGCGGCTTGCGCGGCATCCCGCTTTACGAGCCGACCGAGCTCGTCATGACGGCGCGCGCCGGCACTCCCGTGTCCCAGATCGAGGTCGAGCTCGCCTCGCGCGGACAGATGCTGGCCTTCGAGCCAATCGATCCCGGTCCCGCTCTCGGCGCCCAGGCCGGCGTGCAGACGATCGGTGCGGTATTTGCCACCAATCTCTCGGGGTCGCGCCGCATCGCGGCGGGCGCGGGGCGCGACTACCTGTTGGGCGTCCGCGGCGTCACCGGGCGCGGGGAGGTTTTCAAGTCCGGCGGCCGCGTGATGAAGAACGTGACCGGATACGACGTGGCGCGCGGGCTCTCGGGGAGCTGGGGCACGCTGGCCGTTCTGTCCGAGGTCACGTTCAAGGTGCTGCCGCTGCCCGACGACGTGGTGACGCTGGCGTTCATGGGGCTCACCGACGATCTCGCCATCGAGCTGATGAGCACCGCTCTCGGGCTGCCGTTCGAGGTCTCGGGCGCGGTGCATCTGCCGGCTTCCCTCGTGCGGCGCCTGAAGCACGAGCTGCGGACCGAGAAGCAGGCGGTGACCGCCATCCGCATCGAGAATTTCACGCGCTCCATCGTGTACCGGAAGGCGCGGCTCAAGGAGGCGCTCACCGCTTACGGCGCGCCGCTCGAGCTCGACCTCGAGAGCTCGCTCGGGTTGTGGGGCGAGCTCAGGCGCCTTTCGGTCTTTCCCAATGACTCTCATTACCTCTGGCGCATCTCGACCACGGCGAAGGCGGCGCCGAGGCTCGTGGGCGCCATCAAGCGGCACATGCCCGTCGAGACCTTCTACGATTGGGGGGGCGCGCTCATCTGGCTCGAGACGCCGGCCTCGGCCGACGCCGGCGCCGCGGACATCCGCCGCGCCGTCGCCATCCATGGCGGCCATGCGACGCTGATCCGGGCCGACCCCGAGGTGCGCCACGCGGTCGAGGTTTTCCAGCCGCTCTCGCCCGCGATCGAGCGCCTGACACGAGGTCTCAAGGCCGCCTTCGATCCCTTGGGGCTGCTCAACCCGGGCCGCATGTATGCCACCATGTGAGCCGACACCGGCGAGGCAGGCCCGGCACCGGCCAGAGTCGTGCTCGCTTAAGATCTGACATAAGTTCGGCGGCACAACCCGTGAGCCGCCGGCGGACGGGAGGCGATGGAAACGAGCTTCAGCCCCGAGCAACTTATCGACCCGCGTGTCGCCGAGGCCGACGGCATCCTGAGGCGGTGCGTGCACTGCGGCCTGTGCACCGCGGTTTGCCCGACCTACGTCGTCCTCGGCGACGAGCGCGATTCCCCGCGCGGGCGCATCTACCTGATGAAGGACATGTTCGAGCGCGCGACGGCGCCGAGCCTCAAGGTGCGCTACCACCTGGACCGCTGCCTCTCGTGTCTCTCGTGCATGACGACCTGCCCGAGCGGGGTCGACTACATGCATTTGATCGACCTCGCGCGAGCCCATATCGAGGAGAAGCGCGCGCGCAGCTTCAAGGATCGCCTGGTGAGGCGGCTCCTCGCCTCCATCCTTCCGTACCCCGGCCGCTTCCGCTGGGCGCTCAAGGCGGTGCCGCTCGCGCGCCCCCTGATCGCGATCATGCGCCGCCTCGGGCTCAAGGAGCTCGCCGCGATGGTCGAGCTTGCGCCCGTCATGCTGCTCCCTCCCTCGCCCAAGTACGAGGGCGCGGGGACGGCCGTCACCGGCGCGGAGCGGCGCGCGCGCGTGATCCTGCTCGCGGGCTGCGTCCAGCAGGTGCTGCGGCCCGAGATCAACGACGCGACCATACGGCTGCTCGCGAGGCGCGGCGTCGATGTGGTGGTCGCCAACGGCGCGGGCTGCTGCGGGGCGCTGGTCCATCACCTAGGGCGTCAGGGAGAGGCCAAGAGGCAGGCCCGGCGCAACGTCGACGCGTGGTCGAAGGAGATGGCGAAAGGAGAAGTCGACGCCATCATCGTCAACGCTTCGGGATGCGGCACCACGGTCAAGGACTACGGCCACCTGCTGAAGGACGATCGCGGCTATGCCGAGCGCGCCGCCAGGATCGCGAGCCTCGCGACTGACGTCGTCGAGTTCTTGACCAGCTACGAGCTCGGCGCGCCGGACCGCTGGTCGTCGCTCAGGGTCGCCTATCACTCCGCGTGCTCGCTCCAGCACGGCCAAGGGGTCCACGACGAGCCGCGAGCGCTGCTGAGCCAAGCGGGCTTCTCGGTCGCCGATGTCCCCGACGGCCATCTCTGCTGCGGCTCGGCCGGCACTTACAACATCCTGCAGCCCGAGCTTGCGGCCGAGCTCCGCGCGCGCAAGCTCAAGAGCATTCGCTCGGTCAGGGCCGACCTGGTGGCGGCCGGCAACATCGGCTGCATCGCGCAGCTCGCCCAAGGCCTCGATATCCCGATCGTGCATACCGTCGAGCTTCTGGATTGGGCCTACGGCGGCCCGGTGCCGCACGGGCTCGAGCCTCTCGCACGGTTCGTCAGCGACGTGCCCAAGCCCAAGCGGGTGGTCGCCGACTACATCGAGGCGTGATGAGCGAGCCGCTGCGAGCCGCCTCCGACCTGCGTCACATCGAGGGGCCGTTCGACATCATCGGCGACGTGCACGGCTGCGCGCTCGAGCTCGAGGAGCTGCTGTCGAGGCTCGGCTATGGGGTGCGCTACGCGGGGCATGGAGCGCTCCGCCGGGCGATCGTGGACGCTGCGCCCGGCCGGCGTGCGATCTTCGTCGGCGACTTGGTCGACCGCGGCCCCCGCTCCCCCGATGCTCTGCGCGTGGCGATGGCGCTCGCCGAGAGCGGGGGCGCTCTCGCGGTGCCCGGCAATCACGACATGAAGCTCGTGCGCTGGCTCGGCGGCGGAGCCGTCGAGCTCGCCCACGGTCTCGAGCGCACCGCGGCGCAGCTCGAGGGCGAGAGCGAGGCCTTTCGCGCGCGCGTCAAAGACTTTCTCGCCGGGCTGCCCTCCCACCTGTGGCTCGACGGCGGGCGGCTCGCGGTCGCCCACGCCGGGATCAAGGAGGAGATGCTGGGCGAAGCCTCGGGCGAGGTGCGCCGCTTCTGCCTTTACGGCGAGACCTCGGGCGAGATGGACGAGCTCGGGCTGCCGGTCAGGTATCACTGGGCGGCCGAGTACCGCGGCCGGACGGCGATCGTCTACGGCCATACGCCCGTGCCCGAGCCGGAATGGGTCAACACCACGATCTGCATCGATACCGGGTGCTGCTTCGGCGGCAAGCTCTCGGCGCTGCGCTGGCCCGAGCGCGAGATCGTGTCGGTGCCGGTCCGAGAGGTTTATTCGGCGCCCGTGCGGCCCTTCGGCCACCCGCCGGTGCGCGAGCGGACCTCGCGGTGATCGGCGGTTAAGGGTTAAGCATGTCCGTCGTCGAGCCTCTGCCATGGCACCACTCTTGCTCCGCTCTCCGGCAGGGCCACATGGCGCGCCGGCCGCTGGGCCAAGCTCGGCACCACCGGCGCGCCGGCCCGTCGGCTTGCCAGCTTGCGAATGCCTCCGGCGAGCCGCGCCGCCACGCAGGCTCCCCGCCTTTCCCGCCCCGAACCGATCCGCTATAAGGCGGCACGCAATCGGCCCCCGTTTCGGGCGCAAGGAAACCTTTCGACCATCCATGGCCAAAACCAGCAAGGATGCGGGCCCCGAGCCCCGGCCCGCAGCGCAGGGGCAACCGCGAGCAGAGCAGCGCCCGGGAGCCCGGCTGCCCAAGGGTCTGCGCGACATCGAGGCCGCCGAGCTGCGCCAGCGCACCGAAATGCTGGCCAAGATCCGCGCCGTCTTCGAGCGCTACGGCTTCGAGCCCTTGGAGACGCCCGCCTTCGAGTTTACCGACGCGCTCGGCAAGTTCCTGCCCGACCAGGACCGGCCGAACGAAGGCGTGTTCTCGTTTCAAGACGTGGCGCCGGAAGCGCGCGAGCAGGGCGGCGCCGGGCAGTGGCTCTCGCTGCGCTATGATCTCACCGCCCCGCTCGCGCGCTATGTGGCGGAGAATTACGAGCGCCTGCCGAAGCCGTTCCGCCGCTACGCGGTTGGGAATGTGTGGCGCAACGAGAAGCCGGGGCCGGGGCGCTACCGCGAGTTCCTGCAGTTCGATGCCGACACGGTGGGGGCCGAGAGCGTCGCGGCCGACGCCGAGATGTGCATGCTCGCCGCCGACACGATGGAGGCGCTTGGAATCAAGCGCGGCGATTACGTGATCAAGGTCAGCAGTAGGAAGCTTCTCGACGGCTTGTTG
>DATETZ010000082.1:0-2168 GCA_035283385.1 Hyphomicrobiaceae bacterium | reverse complement strand
GAGCTCCGAGATGCGCTCGCTGACATCGTTCGGGATCTCGATGCGCTCGAGCGCCTCAGCCGCACTCGACGCCGGCCGGCGCGGCGCCTCCGGCTCTCTGGCCTTCTCCTCCCGGGACGATTTCTTCTTGCTCCTCGCGCTTGCCTGCTCGCCGCTCGCGCCCGTGGACGGCATCGATATCGCCGCCCATTTGAGCGACGCGCCATCCCCCTCGACGGCGGCCGCGATGTAGACATGCGTCCCGAGCGGCGTATCCGGATCGCGGACGGTCGCAGACGCATCGAGCACCGGGGCGAGGCCCTGGCGCACGTAGACGCGCTGGTCCTTCTTGCTAACGAGCACGGAGACGGCGGATGCTCTTTGCGCCGCCTCCTTGGCGGCAGCGCTGGCGATCCCGACCGCGGCGCGCGCCTCCTTCCAAAGGCGCACGGCGTCGAACGACTCGGGCGTCTTGACGGCCTCGACGGCTCGTGCCTGGTCGAGCCGCCTGGCCGCAATGGAAAACTCCGCGTCGGCGTTGATCTTGGCGATCTCGGCGCCGTCAATGGCTTCCGGCGCCGCCGCTGCGAGCGCTTCGGCGGTGGCGGCAACCTTGGCGTCGGCGCCAGCCATGGCGGCCTCGGCCGCCTTCAATTCGGCCACCGCGCGGCGAGCCTCCGCCGCCTTTGCGCTTGCGACCTCGAAAGTGTCCTCCACGGCCTTGGCCGCAGCCGCCGAATCGGCCGCGGCCTTGGCCTTGAGCAGCGCCGCATATTCGATCGGGTTCAAGAGCTTCGGGGTAGCGGCGCTGGCCGGCGCGGCAACTGCCTCCGTGCCGCCGTCTGCCGCCGCAACTTTCGTCACGGCGCCGTCGCGGGCTGGCTCGCTCACGATCGTCGCCGTGCCAATGGACCCGGTTTCGGCGACGGGTGCCGGCGCGGGCTGCATCCTCGGCACCGGCAACAGCGCGTGCGAGAATTCGACAGGCTTGACGTCGCGAGGCGAGATCACCACGCGCTCGCCGATTTTGGTCAGGCCCCAAAGCTCTTGGGCAAATCTGGCAGGGAGCCGGATGCAGCCGTGCGAGGCCGGATAGCCGGGCACGACCCCCAAATGCATGGCGACGCCGGACCACGTGACTCGCTGCATGAAGGGCATCGGCGCGCCGCTGTAGATGTTCGAGTGGTGATACCGCTCCCGGCCGATGATGCTGAAGATGCCCTTGGGCGTGGGGTGACCCGCCATGCCGGTCGAGATCACCGAGCGGGTGACGAGCCCCTCGCTGTTGTAGACGGAGATATGCTGGTCGGCGATCGAGATGACGACGAACAGCGGGCCGGTCGCGTTCTTAGCGCCGACCACCTTCGCGTCACCCTCGCCCCGCTTGCGCTTCTTCTCCGGCCCCGCATCGTCGACAGCCTCCCGCGCGGCCCTCGAATGCGCCGGGCGGCGCACGTCGATGCGCTTGCGCGGGCGCGGCGAGTCGTAGCCATAGAAGCCGAAGTCCTGGGCGCCGGCACGGTCCGGGGTTGAAACGAGCATGAGCGCCGCACCGCCGGAAGCGAGAACAAAGCTGAGCGACCTCAAGACGCGACGACAGACGTTGCTCGGGGAGCCTGTTTTGCGCACGATCCGAAATCTCCGGGCAGGGTATTTTTCCTGAAATCACCTGTAGTGATAACCCACTCGGCCACCTGCAAATGTAACAGATTTGCATCGCACGCGGACCAAAGCCGTATTGCTCATCCCATTCGAATCACCAGCGGCCTCCCCCTTGGCGCATCCTTGCCGTGTCCTCTGCCTGCGCTCTGCTAAACCTCGTTCCAATTTCCGCACGATCGCGCCCGGTTTGACGACCGCATTACCGCGCTCTGAGATGGGTGAGGTAAGGGGGTGCAACGGCATACCGCAAACGGGCACGAGCGCAGGAGTCGTGCGCGGTCCCGGACCGCCGACACCACCAGGGTCGCAGCCCTCTAGTTGGAAGACCCGCTAACCGAGCACAACGCGTTGTGTCCGTCCTGAGACATAGGTGACGTTTCGTTCCGGAGACATGGGTGACACTTTTCGCTGGATTTGACCAGCGGAGGGTGTCGATGCCCTGGAAGGAATGCTCCGTCATGGATGAACGTCTTCGCTTCGTCGCCCGCCTCCTCGAGGGCGAGCCGATGACCGATGTCTGCCGCGCC
>DATETZ010000081.1:0-24531 GCA_035283385.1 Hyphomicrobiaceae bacterium | reverse complement strand
GGAATGCCGCGAAGGATGCAGTACAGGGCTAATAGCTTGTCGAGCATGGTTCTGTCACCGCATGACTATGCCTCAGAATAGCGTAGACTGATCAAACAAAAAAGCCCGCCGAGTAGGCGGGCTTTTTATTTCATTTCTTCTTTTTTCCGGGCAGCTTAATCCGCTGCACGATCGCCGTTGCCTTGCGCCGTCGCGCCTCTTCAACCGGTATGAACTCACCGGTGCCAGCATCGCGACCTCTCTCAACAGATTTTCTCTTTGGTGGCTTGGCCATCGGAAATGTCCTGGTTCTGCCGAAGCCGGTCGTTTAGAACACCGGCCCTCGCATTTGGGTTTGCAGCTGTGGGAACACGACGTTCAAACTCTATGCGAACGGCATGGTCCAGTGTGCGGGGTGTCAAATGGTGACCCCGGAGCTTGACCCGCATCTACACCGATTCATTGGGTTTGCCGACCGGATAATCGCCCACGCTCTAGCGCGTCAGCACGATGAAGTCGGTGTACTTGCCCGTTTCCTTGGAAATGGGATGGTCGGAGATGACGAGCGACGAGCCGGGCTTCATGACGTCGACGATCTGGTCGCGCACCTCCTCCGGGATCGTGATCCGCTCGAGCGCCGCCGCGGCGGTCTGCTGCCGACGGGTGTCGGCTGGCGGATTGGCCTCGCCCACGGCATCCTTGCGGCTGCGCGATTTCGTGGACTCCGCCTTTGCCGCCGCCGCGGCATAGGGAATCGACGCCACGTTCCAGCTCACGCCGGTTTTGCCGTCCTTGAATTCGAGAGCCGTGAAGACGTGCGTGCCGATCGGCTGGTCCGGGCTCGCCACGGTGACGGGGGCGTCGAAGATCGGCTCATAGCCTTGACGGACATAGAGGCGCTGCGTCGCCCGGCTGATGAAGACGGACACCGGCAGCGGGCGCTTGGCGTCGCGCCGTTTCGCGGCCTCGCTGGCGGCGATGGCGGCGGCGAGATCGGTGTTGGCCTTAGCGAGGTCGTTCACCGCCGACCGGCGCTTCGTTTCCCCTCGTTGGGCCTTCGCCTCGGCGGCGCTTGCCGCATCGGCCGCAAGCGCTGCTTCCGCGCGCGCGGCCTCCACCGCATCGCCGAGATCGAAGACCTTGCCCTCGAGCGCCTCCTCCGTCTCGGCGGCCTTCTTGAGGGCCTCGTCGGACATGTCGGTGGACGACGTGAGCTTCTTGGCGAACGAGAGGAACTCACGGGTGCCGGCTTCCTTGGCGTCGAGCGCCTTCCTGGCGGCCTGCGCCAAGCGGTCCGCCTCGGCCTTGGCTTGCTTCGCGGCGCCTCGCGCAGCCTCGGCCGCTTTGGCCGATCGAGTGACGAGGCTTGCCGCTTCGGCCTTGTTGTATCCGGCCGTGATTACGGCGCCGTGCAGACGCGCCATCTCTCCTTTCCAGCGCTCACGGAAGGAGCGTTTCATCGGCTCATCCGTCGCAGCGGGGCTCATCTCTGCGGCGGCGGCCGTCATGTCGAGCACGCTCGATCCGCTGAGGGGTCCCGGGGCGGTGCTGTCCGAAGCATCCGCCACCTGCGCCCCGATTTTATGGCCGGTTCCACCCTTCACGGCTGCAGTCGGCGGCTCGTTCTCGGGCGGCAGCGCCGCGAACAGACGCTCGTGCGAGATCGGCGCCGGCACGACGGGATCGCGCGTCACGATCACTCGCGTGCCCAGCTTTGTCATATCGAATAGCTTTTTCGAGAAACCGTGGGGCAATCGGATGCAGCCGTGGGAGGCGGCATAGCCGGGCAGCGGACCGGAATGGAGCGCAACGCCCGACCAGGTAATGCGCTGCATGTTGGGCATCGGTGCGTTCCCGTAAAGGTTCGAGAAATGAACCTTGTTCTTCTCGAGAACGGTGAAGACGCCGGTCGGCGTCGGATAGCCGACCCGGCCCGAGGAGATGGGCGCCTCGGCGATAGGGCCGGTGGCGTCGTGCACGGTCACGCGCTGGCTCTTGATCGAGACGACGAGGACGAGAGGGCCGGCCGGGTTCCTCTCGGGTGCGGCCTCGGCGGCCTTCTCCTCTTTGGTCGGCCGGCCGACGGCGCTGCGCGTGCTTCGCGGCCGCTTGATCGTTCGGGGGTAGGCCGGCTCCCAAAAGCCGAACATGCCTTGGGCGGCGGCCTCGGTCGGACTGAGAACCGTCACGGCGACGCCAAGAGCCGGGCTGAGCGCCACTAATCCGGCCAGGCCGAGGCTCGCCGCAACCACGTTCGACGTCTTGTTGCAGATGCTTGGCACGATACAACCCACCCCAGGTTTTTGTGCAAGAGCCAACGACTTCCCCCATTTAGCTGAAGTCGCCTAACTCTTGGTTATCAGAGTGCATGTCTTTGTTGCAATGTGGGTCAACGGCAACGTGTCCGTAGGCTCGCGAGGTGTGGCACATTATCAACGGGCGGCGCGTTGACGCTGCATTCCAGGAGAGCTGGCGCGCGTCGGCGATGGGGACTAGTGTCCCGAACCCGAAGCTCGCACGCTCCTTGCGGCAATCGTGTTTGCGAGCTTCGGGTTCATAAGGGACACTAGAATCATTGACTTGCTAGTATGGCTTTGGTTCAGAAGTTCCCTCACGAGGAAGCCGCAAGGGAAAAGGGAACTTCTGAACCGCCATACTAGGCTTCCCTCTCCGACAAGCCGGACCGGCGCCCAACTCGATGTCTTTAAAGGTCACACTCCGCCGCCTGATGGCGCCCGATATCACAGCGATGAAGGGCGTCCGGCCGATTGTTGCGCTCACCTCCTATCACGCCCACACGGCGGCGATCGCGGACCGATACTGCGATTTCCTGCTCGTCGGCGACAGTCTCGGCATGGTCATGCACGGCTACGAGACGACCGTGCCCGTGCCCTTGGAGCTGATGATCATGCACGGTCGCGCGGTCGTCAGGGGGGCGAAACGCGCGCTGGTCGTCGTCGATATGCCGTTCGGCACCTATGAGGAGAGCCCGTCGGTCGCGTTCCGCAATGCGGCGCGGGTCATGAAGGAGACGGACTGCGGCGCGGTTAAGCTCGAAGGCGGCAAGCGGATGGCCGAGACCGTCCATTACCTTGTCGAGCGCGGCATTCCCGTCATGGCGCACGTGGGGCTCACTCCCCAGTCTGTCAACGTCATCGGCGGGTTCAAGACGCAAGGCCGTGCGCTGAGCCAGTGGGCGGCACTCGAGAACGATGCGCGGCTCGTTGCCGACGCCGGCGCCTTCGCCGTCGTGCTCGAGGCAATGGCCGAGCCGCTGGCGGCGAAAATCACCGCCGCCCTGGCCATCCCGACCATCGGCATCGGCGCGTCGGCTTTTTGCGACGGCCAGATTCTCGTCATGGAGGACATGCTGGGCCTCTCGCCTCGCGTCGCACGGTACGTGAAAAAGTTCGGACAGGTGGGTGTGGCGATCGAGGGCGCGATTCGCACCTATGCCGACGAGGTCAGGGCGAGGAGCTTCCCCGCTCCCGAGCATACCTACGCCATGAAGCCGGGCTGTCCTCCGGTCAAGGAGCCCGCGTCGCCAAGCTCCGGCAGGGCCTTGAAAAAGCCGAAAACGCCGAGCAGCTAAGCCGCTCGGGGAAACGTCAGCGCGAGCATGGGTTCGACTGCCGGCGCCGAGCTTATTTGCGCGCTCGGGGCGCGCTCGGCTATCAATGCCGGTGGCGGGCGAACGTGAGCCGCCAGCAACAGTGGTCGAGGGCTGATCGCCTCATGGTGGACAAGAACGACCCGCTCATTCGAGAGGTGGACGAGGAGCTTCGCCGCGAGCAGTGGGCCAAGCTCTGGGAGCAATACGGTCTTTACGCCATCGGCGCGGCGGCGCTCGTCGTCGCTTTGGTCGGCGGCTACCAGTACTGGGAAAGCCGGCGTCTTGCCCTCGCGCAAGCAGGCGGGGCCCAGTACGAAAGCGCTGTCGATCTCCTGAGCTCGGGCAAGACCGAGGAGGCGACAAGAGCGCTCGAGGCGATTGCCGCGAGCGGGCCCGACGGCTATGCGACGCTGGCCGAGCTTTCCCTCGCTGGATCGCATCTCAAGGCGGGAAGGCCTCGAGAGGCATTGGCGGTTTTCGAGAAGCTCGCGCGCGACACGTCTGCCGACGCCCTTCTGTCGAGCTACGCGGCGCTCCAGGCGGCGGCGTTGAGAGTGGGCGAGGCCGACGTTGCCGAGATCCAGACTAGGCTCAGCGCCCTTGCCGCCGACGACAGTCCGTGGCGCTTCTATGCGCGCGAGCTGCTCGGGACCGCCGCCTTCAAGGCCGGCAAGCTCGACGAGGCGCGCAAGGCGCTCGCGCCGCTCCTGGTCGATCCCAAGGTGCCGTACGCGACGGCGGAGCGCGTGCGCACCTTGATGGCAAGGATTGCGGGAGCCGAGCTGGCGCAGACGCCGCCGGTGGCGGCAGACGACACCGCCGTCACCCCCGCACAAGGGGCCGGGGCTCGGAAGGAAGAGCCCGCTTCGGCGCCGAAATAGGAGAGAGCCGGCATGAGTGGCAGGACTTCCGGGCTCAAGGCGGCTGCAATCATCGGCCTCGCTGTCCTGTCCGGATGCTCCGACAGCCTGCCGAGCCTGCCGAAGATTTCGGAGCTCAACCCGTTCAAGGAGACTCAGCCCCCGCTGCCGGGCAAGCGCATTCCCGTCATGCCTGCCCAGGAAAAGATACCGGGTGAGCTCGCCGACGCCTCCAGTCCGATTGCGCTCCCTCCGGCCCATGTCAATGAAAGTTGGACCCAGCCCGGCGGCGAGGCCACTAACGCGCCAGGCCATCTCGAGCTATCGGGCTCCGTGCACCCCACCTGGAGCGCGGATGCCGGCAAAGGCTCGAGCAAATTCGGGCGCGTCACCGCCAGTCCGATTGTTTTCGACGGCCGCGTCTACGCGCTCGATGCAGATGGAACGGTGAGCGCCTTCTCCCTTTCGGGCGGCTCGGCGCTCTGGCGGGCCTCCCTCGCACCGACCGCCGGGAATGGGCAGACGTCCTCGTTCAGCGCCAGCAGCCTGTTTTCGCTCGGCGGCAGCGACGGCGGCGCTTACGGTGGCGGGATCGCCGCGGACGGCGGGCGTATCTATGCCGCGAGCGGATATGGAGCCATCGTTGCGCTCGATCCGGCAGGGGGCAAACGGCTTTGGGAGAAGAACCTCGGCGCGCCCGTTCGCGCCTCCCCGACCGCGGTCGGCGAACGGGTTTTCGTGGTCACGGCAGAGGGACGGTTTTTCTGCTTATCGGGCGTGGACGGGGCGGAGCTCTGGTCGGTGCGCGGCCTGCCGCAGCAGGCGAGCCTGGTGCTGAACTCGAGCCCGGCGGTCGACGGCGACATCGTCGTCGTCCCCTATCCTTCGGGGGACCTGGTCGCGCTCAAGGTCGCCGACGGTGCAGCCGTGTGGTCGGAGAGCCTCGCGCGCACACGCACCACCTCGCAGCTCACTTCGATGAGCGACGCGGCGCGGCCGGCCATCGACGGCGGCACCGTGTTCGCGGTGGGCCATAGCGGGCGCATGGTGGCGACGCAGGCCAAGTCGGGCGAGCGGATCTGGTCATTGAACGTGCCGGGCACCCAGACGCCGTGGGTCGCGGGCGACAGCGTGTTCGTCGTCGATACCTCGGGCCAGCTTATGGCCATCACCCGCCGTGACGGCAAGGTGCAGTGGACGTCCAAGCTGCCGGGCGGCACGACGTGGTCCGGACCGACGCTTGCGGGCGGGGCGTTGTGGCTCACCTCGAGCACGGGCCAGCTCGTGGGTGTGGATGCCGCGACCGGCCGCGTGACGACGCAGCAGGATCTCGGCAGCCCGGTCTATGTCGCGCCCGTCGTTGCGCAGAACCGCATGTTCGTGTTGACGGACGATGCCAAGCTCATCGCGCTCAATTAGCGGCACGCCCGCGCGGGTCGATTGCGGGCCCGGGGCCAGCTCATTGCGCCGATTGTCCCGAAGCGCCACAGATCTTGTTTTCCGCCGAGTTTCGGGCATAAGCGGCGCCTAACCCGTGATACGAGAATGCCCGCGATCCCGACCATCGCCATCGTCGGCCGGCCGAACGTCGGCAAGTCGACGCTATTCAACCGCCTCACCAGAACCCGCGCAGCACTGGTCTCCAACATTCCGGGACTGACGCGCGACCGGCGGGAGGGCGAGGCGCAGATTGGCCGGCACAGGATAAAGCTCGTCGACACCGCGGGTCTCGAGGAGGCTCGCACGGGGTCGATCGCGCGGCGCATGCGCGAGCAGAGCGAGGCGGCGATCGGCGCCGCCGACCTCGTGCTGTTCTTGATCGACGCGCGCGAGGGCGTGACGGCGGCCGACGAGGTCTTCTCGCGGATCGTGCGCGCGTCCGGCCGGCCGGTGGTTCTGGTCGCCAACAAGAGCGAGGGGCGCGCGGGAGAGGCTGGGTTCTACGAGGCCTTCAGGCTCGGCCTCGGCGAGCCCGTGGCGGTCTCCGCCGAACATGGTGAGGGCATCGGTGACCTCGAGCGCGACATCGCGGCGGGCCTTGGGCTCGAGGTCGCAGCCGGGGGCGAGAGCGCGGCCCTTGGCGAGCCGGAACGTCCGCTGCGGGTCGCGATCGTCGGCCGGCCGAACGTCGGCAAGTCGACGCTGGTCAATGCTCTGGTCGGCGAACAGCGCATGATCACCGGTCCGGAGCCGGGTCTCACCCGCGATGCGGTCGGGATCGACATCGCCTGGAGCGGCCGCCCCGTGCGCCTCTTCGACACCGCGGGGCTGCGCCGCAAGGCCAAGATCACCGAGCTTGCCGAGAAGCTTTCGGCGAGCGACGCCGTGCGCGCCATCCGCTTCGCCGAGGTCGCCGTGCTCGTGATCGATGCCGAGCGGCCGCTCGAGCACCAGGATCTGACGATCGGCCATCGGCTGACCGAGGAAGGCCGCGCGATCGTCGTGGCCGTCAACAAGTGGGACCTCGTCGAGCACAAGCAGAGACAGCTGTCGGAAATAAGAGCGATGGCAGCGGAGTGCCTGGCTCAGGTGCCCGGCGTGCCCGTGGTACCCATTTCGGCGCTTGCCGAGAGGGGGCTCGACAAGCTCATGCAAGCCGTGCTCGAGGCATCCGAGGTTTGGAACCGACGCGTGCCGACCCCCGACTTGAACCGCTGGCTCGCTGAGGCGATGGCGCGCCACGCCCCCCCTGCCGCGTCCGGCCGGCGGATTAAAATTCGCTACATCACCCAGCCATCGACGCGGCCGCCGACCTTCGTCGCGTTCTGCTCCAAGCCCGAGGGTCTCCCGAAGTCCTATCTCAAATACCTGACGAACAGCCTTCGCGAGACGTTTGCCTTGCCGGGCGTGCCGCTGCGCCTCAACTTGCGGAAAGGCGAAAATCCATTTGACCGCGGGCGCCGCCACCGTTGAGGTATGTGGACCGTCAAGCCTTATCGCCACTGCGGACTGGCGCAGCCTGCGGCGAAGCGTTACGCTCCGGTCGGATCCGGGGCCGGTTGCATCGAAGTCCAACGAGGAAGGAACGCATGTCGACTTTGTCCGTCGCGGGGATGAGCGGGTTGAGCGCGCGCCGCGTGGCAGTCGCGGCTGCCGCGGTCCTGGGAGCGATCGCTTTGATTCCGGTCGAGGCCGGCGCGGTCAGCGAGCGCGTCAGGAACGCATGTAAGGACGATTACTTCCGCTTTTGCCCGTCCTATGAGGTCGGTACGCCGCAGCTCAGAACCTGCATTTCACAAGCAGGAAAGCGGCGCGCGCTCACCCCGCGCTGCCTCAATGCGCTGATTGACGCCGGCGAGGTTCCAAGGAAGTACCTGTCGCGGAGGTGAGGCGCGGAGCCGTCGGCGCATACTCAGGCGCCCGTGCGATATCGCGCGCACGGAAAGGAGCAGCCAGCGACGTGCGGCAGGAATCGCAGCGGGCGGGAGCGCGGCAGCGAACCCGAAGATGCCGCCAGGCTCGCCGCCCGCACGGGCGTCACCCAGGAATGGCGCCGCACCGGAGTTGGAGAATAGGCCACGCCCAATTGGAGTTCAAGGGGCGCTTCCGGCGCGCCGTTCGTGCGCGCGAAAATGGAGGGCCGGCGCGTGACTGAAGACCAGACCGAGGCCCAGACCGAGGCAAAGTCCGCAGCCGAGACCGAGATCCTATTTTATCACCTCGAGCGCCAGCCGCTCGAGCGCGTGCTGCCGAGCCTGCTCGAGAAGACGCTCGAGCGCGGCTGGCGCGCCGTCGTGCAGACGGGCAGCGAGGAGCGCCTCGAGGCCCTCGATCTGGCGCTCTGGACCTACACGGAGGAGAGCTTTCTTCCGCACGGCACCAAGAAGGACGGAGACGCGGCGGATCAGCCGGTCTACTTGACGACCGGCAACGAGACTCCGAACGGTGCCGGCGTGCGCTTTCTTGTCGATGGCGCCGAGGCGGCGAGCCATTCGGGATTTGCACGGCTCGTCTATCTCTTCGACGGGCGCGATCAAGATGCAACCGGACGGGCGCGCCGGGAGTGGCAGGCCGCGAAAGCCGCCGGGTGCACGGTCACGTACTGGCGTCAGACGGAGGCCGGGCGCTGGGAGAAACAAGCGTGAGGCCGCGGCCCCAGTGTCCCGGACACGAAGTTCGCAAACGCGAGTGCCGCAAGGTATGTGCAAACTTCGTGTTCGGGACACTAGTTTGGCGGTTCAAAAGTTCCGCACCACTCGCGGCTGGGGCGTGAGGGAGCTTCTGAACCAAAGCCACACTGAGCCGGGATGCGCAGCGTCGATCTCGAGGCCCGCGTTCCCGTTCTCGAGCAAGCTCCGCGGGCTGAGCCCGGTATCGCGGTTAAAGAGCTGTTAATACCTGTCGCGATAATTTCGACCATTGCCGAGGTCGCGTGAGTGCCCCGCTCCCTTGCAAGCGCCGTTTGTCTCGGATTGATCGTGACTTGATCTGCACAGCTCGGAGACTGTGGTGCTAGCATTTCGTCGCAAGCCGGCAGCGGACGAATCGGTTGGCGGCGCTTCACCGTCTGCTGACTGGTCTTTTCACGAAGAACGCCTGCTAAACGCATTGGAAGGCCTCGTTCGATCCAAGCTCAAGGCGAATATCGCGCTCGACGGGCGCCTCGGCGAGGCTCTGGAACGCATTGTTCGTCTGGTGAAGGAAGCGAACGGCAGGCACTTGGGCGCCGTGGCCCAACTCGGCACGCAAGCCTGTGAGACCGCGATCAATCTGGGCTGGGTCTACCACGATTTTCGCGAGGTTGCCCAATCGGCTGTCGCCATTTCGGCCGCGGTGGAGGAGTTGGCGAAGTCGATTGCGGAGCTCTCCAACTCGTCCGCCATCGGGGCGACCCAGGCCGAGGGCGCCCGCGATACCATGCGCAGCTGCATCGCCGACAGCCGCGGCGCGGTCGGTGCCATGGACACCATCCAGAAGCGATCGAGCTACATAGGAGAACGCCTGGCCGTTCTGCAGTCGGCCGTGGATCAAATCGGCGACATGGCGGGCGCCATAGATGGCGTCGCGCAACAGACTAATCTGCTCGCTCTCAATGCTACGATCGAGGCGGCACGCGCGGGCGAGGCGGGGCGCGGATTCGCGGTCGTGGCCGCGGAGGTGAAGGCACTCTCAGTCGAGACCGGCAAGGCGACGCACGAGATCCGCAGCCGTGTCGACACTCTGTCCATGGAGATGAGCGAAATCAGCTCGGCCGTCAAAGACAGCCTCAAGTTCGTCGGCAGCGGCGGTGCGGTCGTCAAGCAAGTGGGCACGATCATCGAAGGGGTGGGTGACGAGGTGTCGGAGCTTTCGGGCCGTATCCGCGGACTGTCCGACGTGCTGCAGCAACAACGGACCGCCACTGCGGAAATCGCCCGAAATGTCCTTCGCATCTCCGAAAAGGCGACCAAGACCAAGGATGAGGTCGAGACGATCGGGCGGCGGATTCAGGAGAGCGAAGGCGTCGTTCGGCAGACCCTTGACGGCGGCTCGGACGGGCCCGTCGACCGGCTGGGCCTCATTCGCTTTGCCGCCGATGCGGCGGCTTGGAAGCGGGGCCTTTCTTCGATCCTGCTCGGTACCGTTGCCGCGTCGCAAACCGAGACCCCCTTAGTCGCAACGAATGCCCTTGCCGACGCCGAGCAGCACGCGAGGACGCATCCGGCCGACATGGCACATTGCACCGAGCTGTCGCAGGGGGTCGCCCAGGCGCAGCAGAACGCGGACCGGATGCTCGCCGAGATCAGGAAGATGAACTGGGGTGCCGCGACACCCGCCTACATCGCTTGCGAGGAGGCTCTGCGCAAGTCCGTAGCGGCCGCCGCGAAGCTCCTGCAAAGCTCCGGCCGCGGGTCATAGGCCCTGGACGCCTTGGCGCGGCAAGAGCCGCACGCCCGATAGTGCAAAACCCTGCGGGCTTTGCCGCGCCGGAGACGATTATCTCGCGCTTGAAGAGTGCCACCTCGCCGTTGGAGCGGGCGCCGACGGCCTTATGCTCGGCGCGCGCGTCGGCACATGAGATCTGAACGGCGGGGATGACGTTGGGGGGCCCGCTCGAGATCATGACAGTTGGCAGCCGGCGTGCTTAGGTCGCGCGCTTGAAGCGCGCTCGAGCCTATTGCGTCGGCCCGTAAGGCCTAGCGAGACAACCGCAATAAGCTTTGGCGGCCGGCGCCGGAACGTCCAATGTCGAAAAAGATCGCAGGGCCAGAGATCGAGCGTCTCGTTCAGCTCTTGTCGCGCCTGCCGGGCCTCGGGCCCCGCTCGGCGAGGAAGGCCGCGCTCGCGCTCTTGAAAAGACGCCAGGAGCTGCTCATTCCCCTCGCCGAGGCCATGAGGGTGGCGGTCGAGCGGATCGTCGAATGCCCGAGCTGCGGCAACGTCGACACTGTCTCGCCGTGCACGATCTGCCGCGACGAGCGGCGCGACAAGTCTCTTATCGTCGTCGTCGAGGAGGTGGGCGATCTGTGGGCGCTCGAGCGGGCGGGCGTCGTCGACGCGCAGTATCATGTGTTAGGCGGCCACCTCTCGCCCCTCGATGGAATTGGTCCCGAGCGCCTCAAGATCGGGCCGCTTATCGAGCGCGCCGGCTCGGGCGCGGTGAAAGAGGTGCTGCTGGCCTTGAACGCCACCGTGGAAGGCCAGTCCACTGCGCATTATCTCACTGAACAGCTTGGCTCCACGGGCGTCACCGTCTCACGGCTCGCGCAGGGCGTTCCCGTGGGAGGCGAGCTCGACTACCTGGACGAGGGCACGCTCGCCGCCGCCTTCAAGGCGCGCCGGAAGGTCTGAGTGCAGAAGAGAGGCGCGGCGGCCGGTCCGCCGACACAGCCGGAAGGTCTCTCGATGGAAATCTCCGCCCGGGCCCCGCGCCCCGTGCGCCCGCCGCCGAAATTCGTCTCCGGACCGCTGTTGAGCCACATCCTCGTGATGACCGGCACGGGCGGCTTGGGATTGGTCGCGATCTTCTTGGGCGACCTCGCCAACATCCTGTTCCTGTCCTGGCTCGGCGACGAGGCGGTCGTGGCCGCGGTCGGCTACGGGAGCTCGATCCTGTTCTTCACCGTCTCGATCGGCATCGGGCTTTCGATCGCTGCGACATCGCTCGTCTCGCCGGCGATTGGCGCCGGCCATCGCGTCAAGGCACGGCGGCTCTCGGTCAACGCGCATCTCGCCACGTTCGCCGCGTCATCGATCTTGGCGCTCGCCGTCTGGCTCGCGGTGCCGTGGCTCCTTGCGCTGCTCGGCGCAAGCGGGCGCACGCACGCGCTTGCCACGGGCTACCTCCTCATACTTGTGCCGTCGCTGCCGCCGCTTGCGCTCGCGATCACGTCATCGGCAGTGCTGCGCTCGGTCGGGGATGCGCGGCGCGCGATGCACGTGACGCTCGCCGGC
The DNA here is from genome assembly GCA_035283385.1 of Hyphomicrobiaceae bacterium. Taxonomy (GTDB): domain Bacteria; phylum Pseudomonadota; class Alphaproteobacteria; order Rhizobiales; family Hyphomicrobiaceae; genus Hyphomicrobium_C. Next base: position 12,705 of record DATETZ010000081.1, on the reverse strand, counting down.
GCCGCGGTCAATGTGATCCTCGATCCAATATTCATCTTCGGCTTCGGCCTCGGGATCGACGGCGCGGCAATTGCGTCGTTCCTGGCGCGGCTGGTTGTCATGGTCGTCGGGCTGTGGGGCGTGATCCGCGTGCACACCCTCATGGGCCGGCCGCGCTTGCGGCCGTTCCTCGCCGACGCGCCGGCGCTCGCGGCAATCGCCGCTCCCGCGGTTTTAACCAACATGGCGACGCCGGTCGCCAATGCTTACGTGACGGCCGCCATCGCGCCGTTCGGCGACAGCGCGGTGGCCGGCTGGGCGATCATCGGACGGATCATGCCGGTCGCGTTCGGCGCCATCTATGCGCTTTCGGGATCGATCGGTCCGATCGTCGGCCAGAACTGGGGCGCCGGGAACGGCGAGCGCATGCGCCACGCGCTCACGCTGTCTCTTGCGGTCACGGCCGCGTTCACCGCCGCGGCATGGATCGCGCTCGTGGTGCTAGCAAGCCCGCTCGTCCAGCTATTTCAGGCTACGGGCGAGGCGGCGCAACTGATCGTCCTGTTCTGCCGGTGGCTCGCGCCGCTGTTCGGGTTTCTCGGCGCGCTGTTTGTGGCCAACGCCGTCTTCAATACGCTCCGGCGGCCGCATTACTCGACGATCCTCAACTGGGGCCGCGCCACCATCGGCACGATCCCCTTCGTCGAGGCCGGGAGTGCGCTGGCAGGCGCGAAGGGGGTCCTTGCCGGCAGCATGCTGGGGGCTATCGTGTTCGGAGCCTTAGCGGTCTGCCTCTGCTACCGTCTGATCAATTCATTGGCGGCCGAGGGGGACGCAGCGGGCCGCCCATGACTGGGCGCGGTTGTCTGAGACCGCCCCCACCCGCTTTCCGTGCCCATTGGGGCGGAACGCGCCAGCGGTTAGTTGACAGTGGTTAAGTACCGCCCGGGCCTTGTTTTAGGTTCGACGGGCGTTATAGCCTCGCTTGGCCGTTGCCGGGTCGAAGCCAGCGCTGCGACTGGCGTTAGCTCGAAATAGGATGGAGCAGGGTCGCAATTGATCACGACGCCTGACTACGGCGGGGTCCGCGCGCTCTGGCGCACATGGCTACTCGAGCTGCCGCGGTTCCAAAAGCGCCTTGTCCTCGTCATTATGGATTTCGTGCTCCTCACCGTTGCGCTGTGGGGGTCGATCTCCGTGCGTTATGGCGAGCTCTACGTGCCCGAGCACCCCGCCGGGTGGGCCCTGCTCTTGGCCGGGCCGGTCATCACGCTCGCAACCTTCTGGTGGTTCGGGCTTTATCGCCTCGTCACGCGCTACATGGGCTATCGCGGCACGACGCAGATCTTCGTGAGCGTGGGCTTGTCGGTGCTCGTTTGGTCGCTGGTGGTGTTCATGTCGGGGCAGCTCGGCGTGCCGCGGTCATCCGTTCTCTTGTACGGAGTGACAGCCGCCATTCTGATCACCGCGAGCCGGCAGGCCGCGGGGCTCATTCTGAAGAGCGCCGGCATCCGCATCCCCATATTCCCGCGGGAGCAGCCCAAGAAGCCGGTTCTCATTTACGGCGCCGGGCAGATGGGCGTGCAGCTCCTCGAGGCCGTGCGCCGTGCCGGCGACCGCGAGGCCGTCGGCTTTCTCGACGCCTCTCCGAGCCTGTGGGGCCAGTACGTCGGCGGGGTCAAGGTCTTTCCGCCGAAGAAGTTCGAGCGGCTGATGGCGCGGGCCGGCGTGCGGGAGGTTCTGTTGGCGCTTCCGGGCTCGCAACGGCGCGAGCGCCGTCAGATCCTCAACGAGCTCGAGGAGTTCCCGGTGGAGGTGAAGATCCTGCCCGCGTACGAGGATTTCGCCTCGGGCCGGGTCGGCGTGAACGACTTGCGTCCCGTGGAGGCCGGCGACCTGCTGGGCCGCGATGCCGTGCAGCCGAGCACGGATCTGCTCGAACGCAACACGAAGGGCAAGTCGATCCTGGTGACCGGCGCCGGCGGCTCGATCGGGTCCGAGCTCGTCAGGCAGATCCTCAAGCAGGTTCCGTGCCGCATCGTGCTTCTGGACGTCTCAGAGATTGCACTCTACGAGATCGAGATGGAGATCACGGAGGCCGCCGAGACGCTGCGCTGCGAACCGCCGAAGCCCGAGATCAAGGCCGTGCTCGGTTCGGTGCTCGATCAGGCGCTTGTCGCGGAGGTGATTCGCCAGAACGGGATCAAGACCATCTATCACGCCGCCGCCTACAAGCATGTCCCTATCGTCGAGCACAATCCGATCGTCGGTCTCAGCAACAACGTATTCGGCGCCAGTGTCATCGCCGAGAGTGCCCGCCAATTAGGCGTGGAGCGCGTCGTGTTCGTTTCCACCGACAAGGCGGTGAGGCCGACCAACGTGATGGGCGCAAGCAAGCGCTTGGCCGAGCTGGTGCTGCAGGCGGAGGCCGCCGAGGGCAGCGGGACCGTGTTCACGATGGTCCGTTTCGGCAATGTGCTCGACAGCTCGGGCTCTGTCGTGCGCCGCTTCCGCAAGCAAATAAAGTCGGGCGGACCGGTCACGGTCACTCATCCCGATGTCGTGCGCTACTTCATGTCGATTCCCGAGGCGGCCGAGCTCGTGATCCAGGCCGGCGCCATGGCGAAGGGCGGCGAGGTGTTCGTGCTGCACATGGGCGAGCCCGTGAAGATCGACGATCTGGCCCGGCATATGATCCACCTGTCGGGCCTCGAGGTGCGCGACGAGAAGAATCCCGGCGGAGAAATCGCCATCACCTACACCGGGCTCAGGCCCGGCGAGAAGCTGTGCGAGGAGCTGTTGATCGGTGCCCATACCACCGCGACCGAGCATCCGCGCATTCTGAAATCGGACGAGCCGTGTGTCGAGGCTGAGAAACTGAAGCGCGAGCTCGACGTCTTGAAGGCCGCCATGACGGCGCGCGATGTCGAGGCCATCCAGGCCGTGCTGATGCGCACCGTCGAGGGCTATCGACCGGACGGCGACGGCGTCTCCGCGCGCGCGACCGCCACCCGCTCCACGTGGAGCCCTGCGTCGCGGATGCTGCATTGAACGCTTGGCCGCTGCTGGCTCGCGACCGCAACGTCCAACTTGCACCGGTCGCGGGCGGTCGAATGTCCCGGCTCCTGGGCGCGAGCCCTGTTTGCGAATCGACATGACAGGCAGGGTTCTCGTCACCGGCGCGACGGGGTTCGTTGGCCGGCCGCTCGTTCGCCATTTGGCGGGCGCCGGCTGGAGCGTAGTGGCGGCCGCCCGCGAGGCCGAGAGGCTCGCCTGGCCCGCGGGTGCGGCGGGGCGCGCAATCGCGGATCTCGCCGATCCGATCGATTGGGCGCCGCTCTTGGAAGGGGTCACCCATATCGTCCATCTCGCCGGGCTTGCCCACGCGGCGACTGCCATTCCGGAAGCGCGCTACGTTGCGATCAACGCCGGGGCCGCGGCCCGGCTCGCCGGGGCCGCCCGTAGCGCCGGCGTCCGGCGATTCCTATTGATGTCGTCGGTGCGCGCCCAGTCGGGCCCGGTCTCGGATACGATCATTTCGGAGCGGGATGAGCCGCGGCCGACGGACGCTTATGGCCGCTCCAAGCTCGCCGCCGAGCAGGCCGTTGCCGACGCGCTGGCCGGCAGCGCAACGGAAAGTGTGACGTTGAGGCCGGTGCTCGTCTACGGCCCGGGAGTGAAGGGCAACATGCGCGCGCTTTTCGACTTGGCGAGGCTCCCCCTGCCGCTGCCCGTGGGCGGCTTTCGCGGGAGCCGCTCGCTGGTAAGCGTCTCGAACCTCGCTCACGCGGTCGGCCATGGCCTGGTCGAGCGCCGTTGCGCGGGCGGGACCTATCTCGTCGCCGAACCGGAGCCCCAGTCCGTGCCAGAGATCGTGGCAGCGCTGCGTGCCGGACTCGGCCGGCGCCCTCGACTTTTTACAGTTCCGATCGCACCCATGGCAGCGCTCGCAAGCCTCGCCGGTTTCACGGAGGAATGGGAGCGGCTAACCGGCGACCTGGTCGCCGACACGGGTGCGTTGCGTGGCACCGGCTGGACGCCTGTCGAAAGCACGCGCGAGGCCCTTGCCGGTGCCATGCGACGGGACGGCGATGGACCTCCTCTCCCTGCTCCGAAAGCGCAGAGAGGGTGAGGCGGGCGCAGGCTCGGCTGCGGCTGCACGAAGGAGAGCGGGGAAAGACCAGCACCCCGGGCTGGATCGCCCGCCGGCCGAGCCGCATGCGGTGCGTGGGGGCCTCGGAAAGGCCTAAGGTAAACGGCGATGGCTACCGGGCAATTGACCCGCTGGTCTATCTTTCCTATTTCACGCGGATGTCCAAACTGCCGATCATCACGCTGCCTGATCCGATGCTGCGCAGGGTATCGGCCCCCGTCGAGAGGGTCGACTTGGAGCTCTTGAGGCTCGCTGCCGACATGCTGGAAACGATGTATGCCGCGCCCGGCATCGGCCTTGCTGCGGTCCAGGTCGGCGTGCCGCGGCGCCTCGTCGTTCTCGACGTTTCCGAAGACGAGGATGAGAAGCGCCCTCTGATCCTGATCAATCCCGAGATCGTCGCTCTCGGGTCCGAGCCGCGGCTGCACGAGGAAGGCTGTCTGTCGATCCCGGACTTTCGGCTCGAGATCGAACGGCCCTCGGCCGTGACGATCAGCTACCTCGACCACGAGGGCGAGCGCCGGGAGCTCGCCGCCGAAGGGCTGCTGGCAACCGCGATCCAGCACGAGATCGATCATTTGAACGGCAAGCTCATCGTCGACTTCCTTTCGCGGCTGAAGCGCGAACTAGTGGTCAAGAAGCTCAAGAAGCTGCCGCGCGGCGAGGTGCCCCTTTGAGCGCGGAGTGTGGCGCAACCCGGCGTTTCCTCATCTGCTAGCGCCACGCGCACCCTTCCCCGTCGAGGGGGAAGGAGCGGAGAACGTCGCCGGTCGCGGCGCTGATCGGGCCGACGGGCTGGAACTGCTCCGACGAGGTGGGCCGATGCCTCTCAAGATCGTGTTCATGGGGACGCCCGAATTTTCGGTGCCGACGCTCGAGGCGATCCTCGCCGCCGGGCATCGCGTCGCCGCGGTCTATACGCGGCCGCCCCGGGCGGCCGGGCGCGGGATGGTTGAGCAGAAGTCGCCGGTCCAAGTCTGTGCCGAAGCCCGCGGCATTCCGGTCGCGACCCCGAGAAGCCTCAAGGTCGAGGCCGAGCAAGAGGCTTTCGCCGCCCTCGAAGCGGATGCGGCGGTCGTCGTCGCCTACGGCCTGATCCTGCCGAAGCCGGTGCTCGAGGCCCCGCGCCTCGGCTGCTTCAACCTGCATGCCTCCCGGCTGCCGCGCTGGCGCGGAGCGGCGCCGATCCAGCGCGCCATCATGGCCGGCGATGCCGAGACGGCGGTCACGGTGATGCGTATCGAGGAGGGGCTGGATACGGGCCCCGTCTGTCTCGCCGAGCCCGTTGCGATCGGGCCGGACATGACGGCGGGCGAGCTCCGCGACGTGCTTGCGCGTCTGGGATCGAGGCTCATGGTCGAGGCGCTCGCCCGCCTCGAGCACGGCCGGCTCGCCGCGGCGCCCCAGTCTCCGGACGGCGCCACCTATGCCGCGAAGATCGACAAGGCGGAAGCGCGCATCGATTGGAGGCGGTCTGCGCGCGAGGTTCACAATCTCGTTCGCGCTCTCTCGCCTGTTCCGGGCGCCTGGTTCGAGGCGGCGACCGTCGACGGCGGCTTCGAGCGGATCAAGGTGCTGGGCTCGGCGCTGGCGGACGGGAGCGGGACCCCGGGGGAGCTGCTCGACAGCGCGCTCACGATCGCCTGCGGGATGGGCGCGGTGCGGCTCATGCGGGTGCAGCGCGCAGGCAAGCGGGCCGTGACGGCAGCGGAATTCCTGCGCGGCTTCCCGCTCGCCAAGGGCGCACGGCTCACCTAAAGCGGTTTCGGGCGAAGTAGGAGCCGGTTCGCCCTGCGATACCGCGGATCGATTAATTATGGATCGTGATCGCGCGGCTCCGGCGATTGATCTGCCGTATATTGTCTTGCTGTCGTCTTGTCGGAGCAACTCTGTGGAGCACCTCATGGCGCGTTCTCTGATCGCGGCAAGCATGGTAGCGAGCGCCGCATTGGCCCTCGGTGCGCCGGCGCGCGCCGAAGAGGCCTTCACCACGCGCATCGAGCCGCGCGCCTTTTACGGCGCGAGCGTCACGATCGAGGAAGGCGTGCGCGTCTTTCGTCCTCTGCCGACGCAGCGCCAGGTCATCGTAAATCCCGGCGGCGCGACGCCTTTGAGCTTGAGCTACAACGATACACGCGTGGTCGAGGAGGCTACGAGCCACAACTACTATTACAGCGATCCCTATTATTTTCCGCGCACGTATGGGCTCGGCGGATTCCCGTTTGTTCGCGGCTTCGGCCCCAGGGGCTTCGGCGGTCCGGCGCGCGGTCACGCACCCGGGGCCATTCCGTGATCGGATCCTGATCGGTCCGGCGCCCGGCGACCGGGCTTGAGGTCGGGCAGAGGCGCCGCTACGGATTGGGCATGTCTTAACGCGGCCCTCGCAATGCCCCGCTACCGCACGACCCTCGAGTACGACGGCACGCCGTTCGTCGGCTGGCAATCGCAGGCGAACGGCGTCTCGGTGCAGGGGGCGCTCATCGAGGCGATCGGGCGTTTTACGGGCGAGGCCGTATCCGTGAGGGGTGCCGGGCGCACCGACGCCGGCGTCCACGCGCTCGGCCAGGTCGCCCATTTCGACCTCGAGAAGGAGTGGGACCCTTCCCGTGTGCGCGATGCCATCAATTTTCATCTGCGCCCGGCGCCCGTCGTCGTGGTCGAGTGCGCTCTCGTCGCGAGCGATTTCGATGCCCGCTTCAGCGCGACGGGGCGCCACTATCTCTACCGCATCCTGATGCGGCGGGCACCGCCCGCGCTCGATCGCGACCGCGTCTGGTGGCTGCCCATGGTGCTCGATTCGCGAGCCATGGGCGAGGCCGCCCGCGCGCTTCTCGGCCGGCACGATTTCACAACCTTCCGCGCCGCCCAATGCCAGGCGAAGTCACCCGTGCGAACGCTCGATAGGCTCGAAGTCAGCGCCGTGGGCTCGGAGATTCGCATCGAGGCCTCGGCGCGCTCGTTTCTGCACAGCCAGGTCCGCTCTATGGTCGGCAGCCTGAAGCTGGTCGGCGAGGGCAAATGGCCGCCTGAGGCTCTTGCGCGCGCGCTTTCTGCGCGCGATCGCGCCGAGTGCGGCCCCGTCGCCCCGGCCTCGGGCCTGTATCTCGTCCGTGTCGATTATGGGACGAGCACGAGCGAAGGCGGCGAGATCGCGGAGGACGACGAGTAAGGCTCCGGCGAGGAGTGTTGCTCCACTGCGCGAGCCTCACCATGCTCCGAGCAGGAAGCGGACGAAGAGGTTGTGGATCTCGGCCGGGACGAGCAGACGGCCCAGGATGAGGAGCCTCCCATTCGGCTTGTAGCGCAGGCGCCATCCGGGCCTGGCGGTCGCAGCCTTGAAGATGCTCCGAGCGACGAGACCGGGACCTGGAATGTCGACGCACCGTGCTTTGATGTTGGCGAAGACGCGAGCCGCCCAATCGCCATAGTCCGCAATGGGCCCGCGAGCCGGGACTTCGAGCGAGCGACCGAAGAATTCGGACTTTATGGCTCCGGGCTCGATGATTTTGACCGTGATGCCGTGCTGGGCAACCTCGAAGCCGAGCCCTTCGGAGAAGCCTTCGATGGCCCATTTCGAAGTGCAATAGAGCGTGTAAAGCGGCAGTGTGAAGCGGCCGGCGGCGGAGGCGACATTGATGATGCAACCCGACCTTTGGCTCCGCATGTGGGGGAGCACGGCGCGCGTGACGTTCATGAGGCCGAGTACATTGGTGTCGAGTTGGCGGCGGACCTGCTCCTCGCTCATCTCCTCGAACAGCCCGATGAGGCCGTAGCCGGCGTTGTTGACGAGGACGTCGATGCGGCCGAAGGCGGCGATGGCCTCCGTGACGGCTGCCTCGATCGACCTTCGGTCCGTGACATCGAGGCGGAAAACCCTGATACGGTCCGAAGCGGCTCCAAGGTCGCTGCTTTCGGGCGATCGCATGGTCGCGGCGACGCTCCAGCCACGGTCCGCGAACAGCTCCGCCGTGGCCCTGCCGATACCGCTCGAGGCCCCCGTGATGAGGACCGTACCCGTTTGATTCACGGCGGAGCTCCCATGCGTCCCGGATGAAAACGGAGTGGCGCAATAGAACGCTGCCACGTGCGCCGAATCGAGAGCCAGCCGCAAGCGTCAGCGCCAGGGCAGCTCAATCGATCACCGACAGGAACTCCTGGCGTGTCATGGCATTGTCGCGGAAGATGCCGAGCATGCGGCTCGTCACCAGGTCCGTGCCCGGCTTCATGATGCCGCGCGTCGTCATGCACTGGTGCTCGGCCTTGAGCACCACGCCGACGCCTTGAGGCTGCAACGCCTTGTCGATGGTATTGGCGATCTGCGCCGTCATCTTTTCCTGGATTTGTAGGCGCTTGGCGTAAGCCTCGACGATGCGCGCGAGCTTGGAGATGCCGACCACGCGGCCGTTCGGGACGTAGGCGACCCAGGCGCGTCCGATGACCGGCGCCATATGGTGCTCGCAGTGGCTCTCGAATCGGATCCCGCGCAGCACGATCATCTCGTCATAGCCCTCGGTCTCCTCGAACGTCTTTTGGAGCAGGGCCTCTGGATCCTCATGGTAGCCTTGAAAGTACTCTTCGTAGGCACTTGCGACGCGGGCCGGCGTCTCCCGGAGGCCGTCGCGGTCGGGATTGTCACCAGCCCAGCGAATGAGGGTGCGGACCGCGGCCTCTGCTTCGGCGCGGGTGGGGCGGACGATCTCAGGCGCGCTGGCCTTGACGAGCTTGCTCTTCATCGGACGAAGCGACGGCTCCATTTTGGGTCTTCGGACTGATACAACGTCTACGCGCGGGGGCCGCCTGCGGATCGGCACCAGCGCTCGGTGAGGAAGCAATCCAGTATCGACGGGTCCCGGGAGGCCCGGCCTCGTGATATGTCAATTGATTAGCACAGTGGAGACTCATTGGCTGCGGCCAAAATTCGGCGACGGATTAAGCGCTTTGGAACGGCCGCGCGGCTCCTTTGCCACGCAATTGAAGGTCATTTGCGAGTATGCTTAACGTGGCTGCCGGCGGTAATCGGGGTGGGCGGTGTTCTCTGGCGATATTCAAAGCGTCCGGGCCTCTTGGGCCTTCCGGCGCAGTGAAGTTCTGATTGGCACTTTCATTGGCATCTTGGTGGCGCTGCTGCTGGTCAGCCCGCGCCTGACCCCATTCTTTCTTTTGGCCCTGGCCATCGCGTGGCTGTGGATCCGGCTGCCCCAGCGCGGTCTTGCCGCGGCGATGCCGGAGATCGACGGCCTGACGGCGAGCATTGGGGCCCTTCTCTTCTATGCGCTTCTGAGCTCGCTGTGGGCCGTTGCTCCAGCCGCGACGATCGGCAAGGTCGGGCTGATGCTCGCGACGGTCCTGATCAGCCTCGTCACCGTCCGGCTCCTTTGGGCAGAAGGACGGATGGAAATTCTGCATCCCGCCGAGGGGCTTTGGCTCGGCCTCCTCGTCGGGCTCTTGTTCTATTGCGCCGAGAGCGTGTCCGGGCAGGCGATCAAGATATGGGTCGTCAATACCTTCAAGATTGGCCCCGAGCTGCTGCAACCCGACAAGGCCTACTCGTGGTCCAAGGACGGCAGGCTGTTGAGTGTCGCGGAAGCCGCATTCACGCGGAGTGCGACGCCGATCACGCTCCTGCTGTGGCCTGCGCTGATGGCGGCGCTTGGGGCGATCGCTCGCCCGTGGAGCAAGCCGATAGCCATGCTCATGTTCGTGCTGGCGATCGCCGCCGTGTTTCTGTCTCCGCAGGAATCCTCGAAGACGGCGATTGTAGCCGGGGTCGCGGCATTCGCTCTCACACACATTTCCGCGCGCTGGGCCTTGCGCATGATTGCGCTGTTTTGGATCACGGCCTGCCTTGCGGTCGTGCCCTTGGCGATGCTGGCGCACCGGCTCGATCTTCACAATGCGGCTTGGCTGCAGACATCGGCTCAGCATCGGATCATCATCTGGAATTTTACGGCCGAGCAGGCCTTGCAGGCGCCGCTGTTCGGCATCGGCGCTTATATGACCTACATTGTGGGACCGACAATCACGGCCAAGGCGGTGAATTCACCCGGTGAACATCTCCAGCGCAAGCTGTCGCGACATTCGCACGACGTCTATCTGCAGACATGGTTCGAGTTGGGGGCCGTGGGTGCGCTGCTGCTGATGACGGCGGGTCTCACGGTCCTTGGACGCATCGGGCGGCTCGGCTCGGCCGTCCAGCCGTTCGGATTCGCGGCTTTTTGCTCGGCCGCAACGCTGATGGCCTCGAGCTATGGGATCTGGCAGAGCTGGTACATGGCGATGTTCGGCCTCGCGGCCGTCGCGTTCGCGATCGGTGCGCGCGCCTTCGAGACGGCGGGAGGCTGGGGCACAATCGGAAAAGCGCCTGTGAGCTAGGGCCGCCCCGGTCCAAGGCGCCGGGCGTCTTGGATGCAGCGCGTTTGGTGGTGCTGCCGGTGTGGATTGAACACACGACCTCTCCCTTACCAAGGGAGTGCTCTACCACTGAGCTACGGCAGCAAACTCGTGCGCGGCGCGGCCGCTGCCTTCCCGTGCGCTGGACTCCAGACTTGATGGCCGGCCGCAAATCGCCGCGACACTGCCACAAGCCCCTGATAGGGGCAAGCTACGGTGACCGGGCTCGCGCCCCCATTCACGGGCGGCCGCAAATCGGCTAATGGCCTCTGAAGCTGCACGAGGCACGGCGCAAACGCTGCCAGTCGAAGGTGAGGGCAGATGCCCACTGAAGATAAGCCACGCAGTGGCCCGGCCCGGAAGCGACGGCTCGCGCTCGCTCTCATGGCCAATATCGGGAAGCGCAAGGAGCAGGCCCGGGTGCGAAAGGCCGACGGCCAACAAGACGGAGAGGCGCTCCAACCCGAGCCGGCGCGACAGAAAGTTCCGGCCGCCGATAGTCGCCAGCAGGATTGACGGAATTTGCAGCTAGGGCCTCGAGCCGAGACGCACCACTTGCTGGATGGACCGCTCAGCGTCTAATCATCAGGCCACCGTAGTCAATCGAGACCGGCTTATCGTAGCGAACCGGCCTTCCTTCTCCAGCGCGCGGCAGACACCTCGATGGATCGCATCAAGATCATTGGCGGCGAACGCCTTTCTGGGACCATCCCCATCTCGGGGGCCAAGAACGCCGCGCTGCCGTTGATGATCGCGAGCCTTTTGACGTGTGATCGGCTGACCCTCAAGAACGTGCCGAATCTCGCCGACGTCAACCTCTTGGCCCGAATTCTGAGAAACCATGGCGTCGATCTCGCGGTCGACGGCAAGCGCCCCGGGCCCACAGCCCATTTGGGCGAGACGTTTCATCTCACGGCGCGCGACATCGTCGACACCACGGCTCCCTACGAGATGGTCTCGCGCATGCGCGCGAGCTTCTGGGTGCTGGGCCCGCTCGTTGCCCGCATGCGCGAGGCGCGGATCTCGCTTCCCGGGGGCTGTGCGATCGGCACCCGCCCCGTCGATCTGCATCTGATGGGACTCAAGGCACTGGGAGCCGAGATCGACATCGACAGCGGGTATGTGGTTGCGCGCGCGCCCAGGGGGCTTCACGGCGCGCACATCATCTTTCCCAAAGTGTCGGTCGGTGCGACACACAACGTGATGCTGGCGGCCGCGCTCGCCAGGGGCGAGACCCTGATCGAGAACGCCGCGCGCGAGCCCGAGGTGGGCGACGTGGGCGCCTGCCTTGCAAAGATGGGCGTGAGGATCGAGGGCCTCGGCACCTCGACCTTGCGCATCGAGGGCCGCGACCGGCTCGAGGGCGCGGTTCACACCGTGCTCCCCGATCGCATCGAGACCGGGACCTACGCCATGGCGGTCGCGGCGACGGGCGGCGACGTCGAGCTTCAGGGTGCGCGCAAGGAGCTGTTGCAGACGGCGCTCGACGTGCTCGAGAGGACGGGGGCTCGCATCGCCGAGAGCGAAACCGGCCTGCGCATCGCGCGAGACTGCACGGTGCTCGAGCCGGTCTCCATCGAGACGCAGCCGTTTCCCGGCTTCCCGACCGACCTTCAGGCGCAGCTCATGGCCCTTATGGCGCGCGCGCACGGGACGAGTGTCATCCGCGAGACGATCTTCGAGAACCGCTTCATGCACGTGCAGGAGCTCGCGCGCCTCGGCGCCAGCGTCCAGCTCCACGGCGATACCGCCACCATCAAAGGCGTGAAGTCGCTGCGCGGGGCCCCCGTCATGGCGACGGACCTGCGCGCATCGGTTTCCCTCGTCATTGCCGGGCTCATGGCCGAGGGCGAGACCACTATCAACCGCGTCTATCACCTGGACCGCGGTTTCGAGCGGCTCGAGGAAAAGCTCTCCCGGTGCGGCGCGCGGATCGAGCGCATCTCGGGGGGATAGGGTGCCGCGTCGGCTCGTCCTCGTTATCCATCGCGCGGGCGGCCATCGTCGCGGGCTTCAGATGACGACCGCCGCGGCGTGCCGACGCCTTCGGTGGGGCGCCGTTGATGGCCGGCCCCTTGCGCCCTGAGCAAAGAGGCTCGAACCGCGCGATCCGCCCCCCGCTCGAGCGGCGTGGGCCGCCGCACGACGAGACCGCCTCACTCTCTCCCACCTTCAACGCTAAA
>DATETZ010000080.1:0-31260 GCA_035283385.1 Hyphomicrobiaceae bacterium | reverse complement strand
TCGAGTTGGCGGCCGTGAGCGTGCCGCGCTCCGACTTCTCGAACGCGGTCTTGAGGGTTGCCAGCTTGTCGAGGCTCACGTCGTCGCGCAGGTTGTTGTCGCGGAACACGCCCGCGCAGGGCACGATCAGGTCGTCCATGTAGCCGGACCGGTAAGCCTCGGCGGCCTTCTTGTGGCTCTCGTAGGCGAACTGATCCTGGTCGCGGCGCGAGATCTTCCATTGCTGAGCCATCAGCTCGCAATGCTGGCCCATGGAAAGACCCGTGCGCGGCTCGGAGACCGAGGGGGGTTGGGGGAGGAGCTCGGCCGGGGAGAAGCCCTTGAACACGCGGATCCGGTCCAGCGCCGTCTTCTGCTGCGGCAGCTGGGTCAAGCGGCCGGCAAACTTTTTCGAGAACACGATCGGCGCGTCCGACGTCGTGTCGGAGCCGGCGGCGATGCCGCACTCGATCTCGCCGATCCCGATCTTGGCGCCGATGCCGAGCGCTCCCTGCAAGCTCGTCCCGCAGGCCTGGATCAGCGTAATGCCGGGCGTCGAGGGCGCGAGCTTGGTGGAGAGCACCGCCTCGCGCGCGAGATTGAAGTCTTTCGAGTGCGTCACGACCGCGCCGGCGACGACCTCGTCGATGTGCGCGCCTTTCAAGTTGTATTTGTCGACGAGGCCGTTGAGCGCCGCCGTCAGCATGTCGAGGTTCGACAGATCGGCGTAGAGCGTGTTCGAGCGGCAGAACGGAATTCTGACGCCGCCGATGATGCCCACGCGCCGCACGGCCTGTTGCTGCATTCCTGGCTCCTAAATTCGAGGTCCGACCTGCAGGATTTCACCCCTGAAATTCGCCATCGCTGTAGTCGGAGTGAGGCCGGCTCTTGCCGGCCGAAGTCCGACATCTTCGAACGCAATTGCCGCACTCCCCCGGATCAGGTCCGGGGTCAGTCCAACCTACGGGCACCACGCCCTAGGCTCCTTTACTCCGCCGCCGCCACGAGGCGGAGCGGGCCTTTGGTCTCGCTCGCCTTGTAGTGCAGGGGCCCGCCGCGGAAGGGCGCGAATCCGGTGCCGAAGATGACGCCGGCATCGACCAGGTCAGTGCTCTCGACGACCTTCTCGTCGAGAGCTCTCTGGGATTCCTGGATCAAGGGCTCGACAAGGTCGCGCCCCAGCCTTTCGAGCTCGCGCTTGTTGTAGGTCCTCTCTCCCCTGGCCGGCTTGCCGTCCCGCCACACGTAGAAGCCCTCGCCGGTCTTCTTGCCGAGGCGGCCCTGCGCGACGAGGCGCTCGAGGAGCGAGCCTTCGGGCGACAGCTTCAGAATCCTGCCCACGTGCGCGCACACGTCGAGGCCGACGTTGTCGGCGAGCTCGATCGGTCCCATCGGCATGCCGAACGAGCGCGCCGCCTCGTCGATCTTCTCCTTCTCGTCGCCCTTCTCGAGGCGCGCCATGGCCGCCATCATGTAGGGTGCGAGCACACGATTGACGAGGAAGCCCGGCACGCTCCTGGTGACGAGCGGGAATTTGTCGATCGCGTTGACGAACGCGCAGCCCTTCCTCACGTCCTCGTCGCGGCTCGTGGCCCCGCGCACGACCTCGACCAGCGGCATCTGCGCGACCGGGTTGAAGAAGTGGAGGCCGACGAGCCGGGAGGGATCGGCGAGCCCCTTGGCGATCTCCTCGATTTCGAGCGAGGAGGTGTTGGTCGCCAGTATGGCGCCGGGCTTGAGCTTGCGCTCGGCCTCCTTGAACACCTTCTGCTTAACGTCGAGCTTCTCGACGATCGCCTCGATCACGACGTCGGCGCGCGAGGCGCCATGGCCGTTGGGGTCGGAGATCAGCCGCGCCTTGGCCGCGTCGCGTTGCGCCTTGGTCTTGAACTTGCGCGCCATGAGCTTGGCCTGGGCCTTGATGCCGCGCTCGATCTGCTCGGCCGAGACGTCCTGCAGCGTCACCTCCATGCCCGAGGCGACGCACCAGCCGGCGATGTCGGCACCCATGGTGCCGGCGCCGATCACATGCACTCGCAGAGGCCTCCAATTGAGGTCTCTCGGCGCTTGGTTCTTCAACAGCTCGGAGAGCTTGAAGACGCGCCTGAGATTGCGCGAGGTCTCCGACACCATGAGCGGGGCGAAGAAGCGCGTCTCGGCGGCCTTCAAGGCGGCGCTGTCGCCGCCGTGCAGCTCGAACAGGTCGATGAGGCGGAACGGCGCCGGATAATGGTCCTGCCGCACTTTCTTTCTGGTCTCGTCGCGCAGTTTCCTGGCGATCAGCCCGCGCGCCGGCCACATCGTGAGCACCGACTTCACGAGGCCGGCCGGTTTCGACTTGCGCCGTCGCAGCACGGCCCGGCGCGCCGCCCAGCGCAGCGCGCCGCGGCTCGCGACCAGCTCGTCGATGAGCCCCATCGCGCGCGCGGCCGTGGCGCGGATCATGGAGCCCGTCAGCATCGCCTGCATTGCGGCGAGCGGCCCCGCCTGGCGGATCGAGCGCGCGGTGCCGTTGAAGCCGGGGAAAATGCCGAGCTTTACCTCGGGGAAGCCGACGCGCGTCGCATCGTCCCGGGTCGCGATGCGCCAATGGCAGGCCAGGGCCAGCTCGAGCCCACCCCCGACGCACACGCCGTGGATGGCGGCGACGACGGGAACCGGCAGGCGCTCGATGCGGTCGAAAAGCGCCAGCACGGGTCGCAGCCTGTCGATCACCAGGGCTTCCGTATCGAGCGCCTCGAACTCGTTGATGTCCGCCCCGACAATGAAGCCCTTCTCCTTGCCGGACAGGATGACAAGGCCGCGGATGGACCGCTCCCGCGCCCCTTCCTCGGTCTTGGCGACGATCGCCGCCAGCTCCTCGAGCGGACGGCGGCCGAGCGCGTTCGCACTCGAGCCCTCGCGATCGAGTACGGCCCAGGCGATGCCTTCCTGATCGACCGAGAAGCGCCAGTCCTTTAAGTCAGTGAGATCGCCAGACATGTTCCCTCTCCGAGCCCTACTCCGCCGCGGCGCTGCCGCGGCCGTGCGAGTTGTGCCCGATCGTTTCCGAGCTCGGGCTCTGATAATTGGGTTTCAAGGCCTCGGGGTCGAAATGGTCGACGGCGATGGCCCGGGCGGCGAGCGCCTCCGCCTCGCGCAGCAACTCGGCCTCGCTTTGCGTGAGAATGCCCTTGCCGGCCGCTTCGGCAATCCAGTCGAGGCCGTGATAGCGGCGGATGTGTCCGGCCCGGATCGCGCGCTCGAGCTTCTTCTCGGCGTCCTCGGCCGCAACCACTTTCCTGAGCGTGACCTCGAGCAGTCCGGTCGCGTCCTCGGGGTTCGTCGAGACGAAGATATGCCGCGTGAGACGGTCTCGGACATCGCCCGGCTCGAGGGCCACGCGCACGGCCGTTGAGGCGAGCCGGTCGCTCGCGGGATAGTAGTGGCGCCCGAGCGGGAACACCAAGAGGCGCATCAGGACGCGGGCCGGCGCTTGGGGAAAGTTGTCGATCGTACCGCGTATCGCCGCCTCGAACCGGCTGAGGCCATTGGCGGCCGCCAGCGCCACGAGCACCCGATCGCTGCGGGGCTTGCCGTCATCCTCGAACCGTTTCAGGACGCAGCACAGGAGATAAAGCTCGGACAGGGCGTCGGCCAGGCGGCCGGTCAGCTTCTGCTTCGTCTTGAGGCCGCCGCCAAGCAGCGCGACGGTGAGGTCCGCGACCAGGGCGAAGTTGCGGCTCGCGCGCCAGAGCTGGCGGTAAATGGGCTCGAGGCCGCGCGCGCTCTCCGGCGCGTTCCCGAAGTATCCGAGCGTCATGTTGTGGAAGAAGGCGCCGGTTGCGTTCGAGACCGAGAACGACAGGTGATCGAGAAACGCTTCCTCGAACGCGTCGATACCGCGCCCGCTGTCAGAGTCCTGGAGCGCCTGCACCTCCTTGAAGAGGTAGGGATGGGACCTGAGCGCGCCCTGGGCGAAGGTGATCAGCGTGCGGGTCAGGATGTTCGCCCCCTCGACCGTGATGCCGACCGGGACCATCTGGTAGGCCGACTGAAGGTAGTTGTGCGGCCCGTCGCAAATGGCGCGGCCGCCGTGGATGTCGAAGGCATCGTTGACCGTGCGCCGGAACCGCTCCGTCGTCTGATATTTCATCAGCGCCGAGATGACCGACGGCCTCTCCCCTCTCGAGACCATGGCCGCCGTCACCGCCCGCGCCGCCTCGCAGACGTAGGCTGCCTCGACCATGCGCGCTAAGGGCTCCTCGATCCCCTCCATGCGCGCGATCGGCAAACCGAACTGCCTCCTGATGCGGGCGTAGGCGGTGGTGGCACGCAGCATCGCCTTGACCCCGGCCGTGGCCGAGGAGGGGAGCGAGATGGCGCGCCCGGCGGCGAGGCACTCCATCAGCATCCGCCAGCCCTGGCCGACCCTGTCCTTGCCGCCGATCACCCAGTCGATAGGGATGAACACGTCCGTGCCCGAGTTGGGGCCGTTCGGAAATGCGGCGCCCGAGGGCAAATGGCGCCGGCCGATGTTGACGCCTTGATGGTCGGCCGGGATCAGCGCCACGGTAATGCCGACATCCTCGCCCTTGCCGAGGATATTCTCGGGATCGAACAGCTGGAATGCGAGGCCGACCAGGGTGGCCTGGGGGCCGAGCGTGATGTAGCGCTTGTCCCAGGTGAGACGGATGCCGATCACGTCCTTGCCCCGGTGCCGGCCGCGCGTCACGTATCCGACATCGCGCATGGTTGCGGCGTCCGAGCCCGAGGTGGGACCGGTGAGCGAGAAACACGGCACCTCCTCGCCGCGGGCGAGGCGGGGCAGATAGTGGTGCTTCTGCTCGTCGGTGCCGTACTTCTCGATCAGCTCGCCCGGCCCGAGCGAGTTCGGCACCATGACGACCGTCACGACATCGGGCGAGCGGGACGCGATCTTGCCGAGCACCAGCGACTGCGCCTGAGCCGAGAAGCCGAGGCCCCCATGCTCCTTCGAGATCAGCATCCCGAGGAAGCCGTGTTTCTTGACGAAGGTCCAGACCTCCTCGGGAATCTCGCGCCGCGTGTGGCGCACCTCCCAATGGTCGATCATGCTGCACAGCTCGTCCGTGGGCCCGTCGAGGAATGCCTGCTCCTCAGGCGTGAGCACGATCGGGGGAACCGCGCGCAGCTTCGCCCAGTCCGGCTGCCCCGAGAACAGCTCGGCGTCGAAGCCGACGGTGCCCGCCTCGAGCGCCTCCTGCTCGGTGTCGGAGATCTTCGGCAGGATCGGCTTCAGTCTCTCGAACGCCGGCTCGATCAAGAACCTGCGCCGGATCTGCGGTACCGTGAGGAGGAACAGCCCAACGGGGATGAGCCAGGCCAAGAGGCCAAGGACGCCCGGGGCGGGAAAGTGAAATTGGCCGCGAAACACCCCGGCCTGCCACAGGAATAGGGCAACGGCCGCCGCCGCGGCCCACACCCGTCCCGAGGCTCGCTTCATCCCGAGCCCCATCGCGCCCGCAACCAAGATCAGGAGGAACAGGAGTAGTGCCATGGCTCAAAGCCTCCGCGGCACGGCCCGCAAGGTGCTCCGCGCCTGTCGAGCGGTCAGGTGTCGAACGACCGGGACCCGGTTTCGCCAGGATGATATTCCCATCCGGCTGCACACCCGAGACGAGCAATAAAGAGCTGCCTCGGGTCGAGACGTGTTCCCGACGCGGAACTAATCCCGGTGAGTCTTATAGGCCCTTGCCCACCGAGGCGAGCGGATTGCGGCGTAAGCGGTGGAAAATCCGGCCGCGCTTGGGGTTGTAGAGGCGCGGGGCTCGAGGCGCCATGGCGGCCCAATTGCCCCGCCGCCTCATGGCCGAGACGGGATCGAAGGCCCTTGTGAAAGGTGGCGTGAATCGGGGCGCCATGTCACGTGCGCCCCTCTCGTGGTCCTCACTTGTGTGCGGATTTGCCGCGCTTGGCAGAGAGCGCTGACGCCCGGAGCGGCAAGAAACTGAAACCAAGCTCGAGGGCTTAGCCCCCGTCCTCGGAGCCCGGACCGCCAGCCTTCGACGCTTTGGGCGGCTTGGCGAACACGTCGGCGACCAGCGCCTGATACCACGCGAGGCTCTCCTGGTAGTTCCCCTTGCGCAGAGACCCTGCCTCGCCGGGCTCGGAGACAAAGCTTTCGGAGGGGACCAGCCCCGGTTTGCCGTTCAGCTCGCCCGGCGCGTAGGTGGCGCCGATCTTGACGCTGTCGCCCGGAGCCAGCATCGACCAGCAGGTGTTGCTGTAGCGTGGCGCGACGCGCTCCTCAAGGCCCAGATCGGCCAGGATGTCGGCGGCGACGACCTTGGCTTGGCTGTTGGCGGAGAATGCCGACTTCGGCATGTCGTTGGCGATCGCGGCGTCGCCGAGGACGTAGACGCCCTTGGCCATCGTCGACATGAAGGTGGCGGGGTTCACCGGGCACCAGTCCCCCTCGACGAGGCCGGCCTTGGCCGCGATGTCTCCGGCGCGCTGGTCCGGGACGATGTTGGCGACCGCGGCCGTGACCTTCGCGCCGGACTTCGTCACCACCAGGCCCGTGCGCGCATCGACGCGCGCGAGGCTCATGTCATCGATGTCGTTGGTGAGATTGAGCTCGATGATGTCCTTGTAATACCTCTCGTACGCCTCCTCGAACACGGGCTGCTTCGAGAAGCTCATCTTCGGGTCGAAAATGACGAGCTTCGACTTGGGCTTCTCGGTCTTGAGGTAATGAGCGATCACGCACGCCCTCTCGTATGGGCCGGGCGGGCAACGGTAAGGGTTGCGGGGGGGAGCGATCACCACGACGCCTCCGTCGGGCATGGCCTCGAGCTTGCGGCGCAAGAGCCGCGTCTGCGGGCCGCCCTTCCAGGCGTGCGGCATGATCTCGGCCGCCGCCTCCGAATACCCTTCGATGCCGTCGAACTTGAAATCGATGCCGGGTGCAACGACCAGCCGGTCGTATCGAAGCTGCTTGCCGCTCTCGAGCTTGACGAGCTTCCGTGCCGTGTCGATGCCGGCCGCCGTCCCGTGCCGGACGTTCACGCCGAGGGCCTCGAGACCTTCGTAGTCGTGGGTGATGCTGGCAAACGAGCGGAACCCGCCGATGTAGTGGTTGGAAAAAAAGCAGCTCGTGAAGGCCGGCCGCCGCTCGAGGAGGGTGACGTCGAGCCTCGGCCCGAGCTTCTTGAGGTGGTTCGCGACCGTCGCGCCTCCCGGCCCGCCGCCGATCACGACCACCCGCGCGGCGCCCTGGGCGATGGCGAACGGGCGTACTGCGATTGTGGCGGCGGTCGCGGCACCGAGACCCGCTGCAAACTGGCGCCGGTCGAGCTTGCTCATCATCAGTGCTCCCCCGTTGATCTCGCCCCCGCCCGGCGTTGTCGCATCCCGTGCGACGACTTGAAATCCTGCCTCCGGCGGCCAATCTATCGGGCGCGGCCGCCGCGGCCTTCTCTTCCCGCAAGAGCCGGTCCGGAACGCGCATCCGAGGCACGATTGCACCCAATTTTCGTCTCATGCTAGCAGTCGTCGAAAGCCGCGAGAAGCGCCGGGGCGCCGAGCGGCCCGGCAGGGGTTCCCCGTGACACGGCATTGGCTCATGCGTCTGATCGACCGGCGCGAGTTCCTGCTCGCGGGGGGTGCGACGGCGGCCGCCGCGGTTGTTGCCGGGGTGCCGCTCTCCTTCGCCGAGGACGATGCGGGAGGAAGGTCGCTCCAGTTCGCGTGGGCGTTCAGGAACGTTGTCGGGGAGGCGGTTCCGGAGGAAGCCCAAGTGACGTTGGACCTCCCCGAGATCGCCGAGAACGGCAATACCGTGCCCTACAAGATCGAGGTCGAGAGCCCGATGACCGAAGCCGACCACGTCAAGAAGCTGCACCTTCTCTCGACCGCCAATCCGCAGGCGGCGGTGGCGACATTTCACTTCACCCCGCAATCCGGGAAGGCCGCGGTCGCGGGCCGCATGCGTCTCGCCAAGACCCAGGACGTCGTGGCCGTCGCCGAGACCAGCGGCGGCAAGTTCCTGATGGGCAAGCGCAACGTCAAGGTCGTCATTGGCGGCTGCGGCAACGAGTAGGACGTGTCGGCATGGCGGCGAAGGCTCGCATCAAGCTCCCCGAGAGCGCCAAGATCGGCGAGATCATCGAGGTCAAGGCGCTGATCTCGCACGTCATGGAGACCGGCAACCGCAAGGATGGGCAGGGCAATCCCATTGCGCGCAACATCATCCACACCTTCACCGCCACGTTTGCGGGCAACCCCGTGTTCAGCGCCGAGTTCGGCTCGGGCATCTCGGCCAATCCGTTCATTGCCTTCTTCATGACGGTGCCGGGCCCCGGCGAATTCGAGCTGACCTGGATCGACGATCAGGGCGTGAAGACGGTCGAGAGGGCCCCCCTCAAGGTCGGGTGATCGTGCCGGACCCGGACCAAGCGCCCTCTTGTCGCAAGCCTTCGAAGCCGGTACCCGTTGCCTAGCGTACCGAACCCGAAGCTCGCACACTCCCTGCGGCACTCGCGTTTGCGAGCTTCGGGTTCATAAGGGACACTAGACTCATGAGCCTTGCCAGCGTGGCTTTGGTTCAGAAGTTCCCTCGCAACCTGGTGGCACGTGATGGGGAACTTCTGAACCGCCACACTAGTCTCAATACCCGCGCCGCCGGCGACGGCGGCACCGTTTCCAGGGAGCCGGTTCCATGGCACAAGATCCCATAGTCGCCCAGAAAGGCCCCTACCAGGTCGACCTCACGGAGGGCAAAGCGTACTTCTGGTGCCGGTGCGGGCGCTCCAAGATGCAGCCGTTCTGTGATGGCTCGCACAAGGATACGGGCCTCGAGCCGCTGCGCTTCGTCGCCCCGTCGACCGGCACTTTCAATATCTGCGGTTGCAAAACGACCGACGACGAGCCTTATTGCGATGGCTCGCACAACATGATCTGAGCGATGCTCAATCGGGGGGAGCGCCGCTCATGGACTACCTCGTCCAACAGCTGATCAACGGCCTCACGCTCGGGTCCATCTACGGGCTGATCGCGATCGGCTACACGATGGTCTATGGCATCATCGGCATGATCAACTTCGCCCATGGCGACGTGTTCATGCTGTCGGCGTTCATCGCGCTGATCCTCTTCCTGGCGCTGACGCAGATTCTCGGCGTTGCCTCGCTCGGCCTCGCGCTGCTGGTCGTGCTCGTGCTCGCGATGGCGCTGACGAGCCTCTGGAACTGGATGATCGAGCGCGTGGCTTACCGGCCGTTGCGCGGCTCGTTCCGTTTGGCGCCGCTCATCTCCGCGATCGGCATGTCGATCTTCCTGTCGAACTTCGTGCAGCTCGCGCAGGGGCCGCGCAACAAGGCTCTCGACCCGATGCTCACCGGCGTGCTCGTGCTGCCCATGGGATCGGGCACGGTAAGCCTCGCCGCGAAGCAGGTCCTGATCATGGGCGCGACCGCCGCTCTGCTCCTCGCCCTCTGGTATGTGGTGAGCAAGACGGCGCTCGGCCGCGCCCAGCGCGCCTGCGAGCAGGACCGGAAGATGGCGGCGCTGCTGGGCGTCGACGTCGACCGCACGGTCTCGCTCACCTTCGTGATGGGCGCCGCGCTGGCTGCCGTTGCCGGCCTGTTGTGGATGGTCCACTACGGCGTCGTGAGCTTCTCGGACGGGTTCGTCCCCGGAGTGAAAGCGTTCACGGCGGCCGTGCTGGGGGGCATCGGCTCACTTCCCGGGGCGGTCCTCGGCGGGCTTCTGATCGGCCTCATCGAGACGCTGTGGTCGGCTTACTTCTCGATCGACTACAAGGATGTCGCCGCCTTTTCGATCCTCGCCGTGGTCCTCATATTCCTGCCCTCGGGCCTCTTGGGCCGGCCCGACGTCGAGAAGGTGTGACGGCCATGGCGACCGGGGACAAGGCGCCAGCGAAAGAAGCCGTGCCCCTCAAGAGCGCACTCAAGGACGCCGGCCTGGTCGCACTCGTCACGCTCGGGCTCGCGTTCCCGATTCTTGCTCTGAAGACGGAGCAGGACCTGCAGAACCGATTGGTGCTCGTCGAGCGTTGGGGCCTCGTCGCGCTCGTTGTCGCGATTGCCTTCCTGGCCCGGCTCGCGTGGGCGCTGGGCGGAGCCCGCACCGGCGCGCGCCGCGCCCTGACCTTCGCGCTACCGGCCCGGGCCGAACAGCTCGCCCGCCGGATCCCCCGCGCCGGGCTGGTCCTGCTCCTCGTTTACCCGTTCCTCGCCGTGGCGATCACGGGCCCTTCGGGCGCGACCAAGTGGATCGATAACTTCGGCATCCAGATCCTCATCTACATTATGCTCGGCTGGGGCCTGAATATCGTGGTCGGCCTCGCCGGGCTGCTCGACCTCGGCTATGTGGCGTTTTACGCCGTCGGCGCCTATTCCTCGGCCCTGCTTGCCAAGACGGTCGGCCTCTCGTTTTGGCTTTGCCTGCCCTTGGCCGGGATCCTCGCGGCGTTCTGGGGCATCATGATCGGCCTGCCGGTCCTGCGCCTGAGAGGCGATTACCTGGCCATCGTCACGCTCGCTTTCGCCGAGATCGTGCGTCTCGTGCTCATCAACTGGGTCCCGGTGACCGGTGGCTACGCAGGCGTCTCCAACATTCCGCGCCCGACGCTGTTCGGATTGTCATTTACGCCGGGACCGGGCGGATTCGCGGAGACGCTCGGCCTCCCGCCGTCGCCGCTCTATCGCCTGTTCTTCCTCTTCTATCTCGTTCTAGGGCTCGCGCTCGCGACGAACTGGATCACGATCCGGCTCAGAGCGCTGCCCATCGGGCGCGCGTGGGAAGCCTTGCGCGAGGACGAGATCGCCTGCCGCTCGCTCGGCATCGACACGACGGCGACACGGCTTTCGGCCTTTGCCACCGGCGCGTTTTTCGGCGGCATTGCCGGCGCCTTCTTCGCCGCGCGTCAGGGATTCATCAGCCCCGAATCGTTCGTGTTCATGGAGAGCGCGGTGATCCTCTCCATCGTCGTGCTGGGGGGCCTCGGCAGCCAGCCTGGCGTCGCGATCGCGGCCATCGTCCTGATCGGCGGCACCGAGCTCTTGCGCGAGCTCTATGTATTGAGAGCCGTCTTCGGCCCCGAGTTCGACCCCGCGCAATACCGGATGCTGCTGTTCGGTCTGGCCATGGTCGTGCTCATGGTCTGGCGCCCGCGCGGCCTCATGGCCTCACGCGAGCCCTCGATCCGTCTCGCCGAGCGCGAGCAGAGTTCTCAGAGCCAACCGGCGGAGCGTCGCGGCTGATGCGCTGGCATTCCGATCCCCTGCTCGTCGTCGATCACTTGAGCATGCGCTTCGGCGGCCTGCTGGCGGTCCACGGCCTTTCGTTCGCGGCGGGGCGCGGCGACATCACGGCCCTGATCGGCCCCAACGGGGCCGGCAAGACCACGGTCTTCAATTGCATCACGGGGTTCTACAAGCCCACCAGCGGGCGCATGGCGCTCGCGCACGGCACGCCCGCGGCACCAGCCGCGGTCGACGCCTTGACGGCATCCGACAAGCGGCATGGGAGCAGCTCCTCGGGCGAGATCTTCCTCCTCGAGCGCATGCCCGACCACGAGATTGCCAGGAAAGCTCGCGTCGCGCGCACATTTCAGAATATTCGCCTCTTCCCCGGCATGACGGTGCTCGAGAACCTGATCGTCGCCCAGCACAACACGTTGATGCGCGCATCGGGCTTCGGTTTGCTGGGGCTCCTGGGCACCGCGAGCTACAGGGACGCGGAACGCCAGGCCATGGAGCGCGCGCGAGCCTGGCTCGAAGTCGTCGGGCTCATCGGACGGGCAAATGATCCCGCAGGCGATCTCCCCTACGGCGCCCAGCGCCGGCTCGAGATCGCGCGCGCCATGTGCACGGATCCGGTCCTGCTCTGTCTCGATGAGCCCGCAGCGGGCCTCAACACCCGCGAGAGTGCCGATCTGACGAGGCTCCTGCGCGGGATTCGCAACGAGACCGGGGTCTCGATCCTCCTGATCGAGCACGACATGTCGGTGGTCATGGACATCTCCGACCACATCGTCGTCATCGAGTACGGAATCAAGATTGCGGACGGCACCGCCGGAGCCGTGAAAAACGATCCCAAGGTGATCGCGGCCTACCTCGGCGTCGAGGACGAGGAGGTGGGCGCCGTGACAGGGGGCGTGACGGGGGGCAGGCGGCCATGAGCAGGGCGCTCCTTTCTGTCGAAGGCGTCTCCTCCGGTTACGGCAACATCCTGGTGCTCAAGGGCGTCAGTCTCGACGTGCGGGCGGGCGAGATCGTGACTCTCATCGGCTCCAACGGGGCCGGCAAGTCGACGCTGATGATGACCGTGTTCGGCAACCCGCGCGCCCGCGAGGGCCGCATCCTGTTCCAAGGCGCCGATATAACAGGGTGTGCCACGCACGAGATCGCGCGCCTCAGATTGTCGCAGGCGCCCGAAGGCCGGCGCATTTTTCCGCGCATGACGGTGCTCGAGAACCTCTTGATGGGCGCCGCGGTGGATGGCGAGCAGCACTTCGACGACGACCTTGCGCGCGTGACCAGGCTGTTTCCAAGGCTCGAGGAGCGGCTCCACCAGCGCGGGGGCACGCTGTCGGGCGGCGAGCAGCAGATGCTCGCGATCGCCCGCGCCCTCATGAGCCGGCCGAAGCTATTGATGCTCGATGAGCCCTCGCTCGGCCTCGCGCCCCTGATCGTCAAGCAGATCTTCGACACCTTGGCCGAGCTCAACCGGCAAGGCATGACGATCTTTCTCGTCGAGCAGAACGCCTTTCACTCCTTGCGGCTTGCCCACCGCGCCTACGTGATGGTGAACGGCGCCATCGCCATGAGCGGCACCGGGCAGGAGCTGTTGGCGCGGCCCGAGATCCGCCAGGCCTATCTCGAGGGCGGAAGGCATTAGCAGACCCTTCTCCCCACTCTGACGACGGGGGAGAAGAAAGGACCGGAGCCACACTAATGTTAAAGGCGATGTTGAGGGTGATCTACGAGACGACCGGCGAGAGTGACCTCTACGTGTTCCTCTTGCTCACGATCGTTCTCGGCGGCTGGGCGGCGTGGCGCGCCGGACAAGCGGTCGCGCAGGCGTGGCTCCCGCTATGGCCCGTTCTTGCCTCGGCGGCTCTCATCGCAGCTGCCGTTCGCTTCCTTCACTATGCGCTGTTCGCCGGGCCGCTCCTGTCGCCCACCAACTTCTTGATCGACCTCTCTTTCCTCCTTGTCATTGCTTTCGCCGGGCATCGAACGCGGCGCGCGCGCCACATGAGCGAGCAGTATCCCTGGCTGTTCGCGCAGGCGGGCCCGCTCGCCTGGCGCATGCGAGGGCAGCGCTAGTGTGGCGGTTCAGAAGTTCCCCTTTCCCACGATGGGGCCCCTGCCGCGATCACGTCCGCGCCATGTACTCCGGCAGCCAGCCCTCGTGGATCCGCCGCAGCTCCGCGAGCGTCAGCGCCGCCTCGCCCTTGAGTGCGATCGCATCGCCCCCCGTGCGGCCGACGATGCGCGCCGGAATGGCCAGCAGCCGCGAGCGCTCGATCGTCTCCTCGGCCTGGCCGGGTGCGACCGAGAGGACATAGCGGCCCTGGTCCTCGCCGAACCAAATCGCATGCGCCGGCAGCTTGCCCTCGTAGGGGAAGAGCTCGGCTCCCATATCGCCGGCAAGCGCCATCTCGGCGATGGCGACCAGAAGCCCGCCATCCGAGATGTCGTGCACCGCCGAGACCTTGCCCTCGCGGATCAGCGCGCGCACGAGACGGCCGGCCTTGATCTCGTCGGCGAGATCGACCGGGGGCGGAGCGCCCTCGAGCTTCTCGGCGATGATCTCCTGGTAGAGCGAGCGGCCGAGCCAGCCCTGCTCGCGGCCGATCGCGATCAGGAGATCGCCCTCGCGCTTCAAGCGCACATCGGCGATCTTGGAGATGTCCGGCACCAGGCCGACGCCGCCGATCGCAGGCGTCGGCGGGATGGCTTGGCCGTTGGTCTCGTTGTAGAGCGAGACGTTGCCCGAAACAACGGGGTAGTCGAGCACACGGCACGCCTCGCCCAGCCCCTTGATCGCGCCGACGAGCTGGCCCATCACCTCGGGGCGCTCGGGATTGCCGAAATTCAGGTTGTCGGTGATGGCGACCGGGTCGGCGCCGACGGCCGTCAAGTTGCGCCACGTCTCGACCACCGCCTGCTTGGTGCCCATCACGGGGTCGGCGGCGACGTAGCGGGGCGTCACGTCGCAGGTGACGGCGAGGCCCTTCATCGTGCCGTGGATGCGCACCACGGCCGCGTCCCCGCCCGGGCGGGCGATCGTGTCGCCCATCACCATGTGGTCGTACTGCTCCCAGATCCAGCGCCGCGAGCAGAGCGATGGGTGGCCGAGCATCGTCGTCAAGGCGTCGAGCATGCCGTTCGGCGCGCACACCCACTCGGGCAGGATCGGCTGCGGGGCCACGCACGGATACCAAGGGCGCTCGTAGAGGGGGGCCGAGTTGGCAAGCACCGGCACCGGAAGATCGGCCTCGACGCTGCCCTTGTGCCTCACGACCATGCGGCCGGTGTCCGTCGTCACGCCGATGACGGCAAAGTCGAGGCCCCACTTGGTGAAGATCGCCTCGGCGTCGGCTTCCGCGCCGGGCTTCAGGATCATCAGCATGCGCTCCTGGGACTCCGAGAGCATCATCTCGTAGGCCGTCATCCCGGTTTCGCGCTGCGGGACCGCGTCGAGGTTCAATTCGATGCCGACGCCGCCCTTGTCCGCCATCTCGGAGGTCGACGAGGTGAGGCCTGCGGCGCCCATGTCCTGAATGGCGACGATCGCGTCGCGGGCCATGAGCTCAAGGCACGCCTCGATCAAGAGCTTCTCCGTGAACGGATCGCCGACTTGCACCGTCGGGCGCTTCTCGCCCGAGGTCGCGTCGAACTCGGCGGACGCCATGGTTGCGCCGTGGATGCCGTCGCGCCCGGTCTTCGAGCCGACGTAGACCACGGGGAGCCCGACGCCTTTCGCCGCCGAGTAGAACAGCCTGTCGCGCCTGGCGAGGCCGACGCACATGGCGTTGACGAGGATGTTGTTGTTGTAGCCGGCGTCGAAATTCGTCTCGCCGCCGACGGTCGGCACGCCCACGCAGTTGCCGTAGCCGCCGATGCCGGCGACCACGCCGCCGACGAGGTGGCGGGTCTTCGCATGAGCGGGATCGCCGAAGCGCAGGGCATTCAAGTTGGCGACCGGCCTGGCCCCCATCGTGAACACGTCGCGCATGATGCCGCCGACCCCGGTCGCCGCGCCCTGATAGGGCTCGATGTAGGAGGGATGATTGTGGCTCTCCATCTTGAACACGGCGCAGTCTCCATCGCCCAAGTCGACGACGCCCGCGTTCTCGCCGGGCCCCTGGATCACCTGCGGTCCGGTGGTCGGTAGCGTCTTGAGCCAGACGCGCGACGACTTGTAGGAGCAGTGCTCGCTCCACATCACCGAGAAGATGCCGAGCTCGGTGAGCGAGGGCTCGCGGCCGAGGATCTTCAACAGCCGCTGGTACTCGTCGGGCTTGAGCCCGTGCCCGGCGACGATCTCGGGCGTGATCGCGACCGGTTTGTGGCGCTTCGCGGTGTCGTGCATCGCAGGCATCGAGCCTCATGGCGGGACCGCGTGCTTATAACGGCTCGAGAATTCGCTGTCGCGGCGCGCGCCCCAAATTCTCCACGCCTAGAGCCGTATTGGCCTTGGCTGAGGGCCCGCTCTGGTGGCCCGCGGCTCCTTGATTCGAGGCCGCGGACACGGGTCCCGAATGACGTGAATGTGGCGGCCGGGGCGCGGCATTAGCGCGCTGCAGCAAAACGATTGCTGCTATGCAGCAATTACAATTTTATTTGTTGAATCTATGTGTTAGCCAAGATGCAGGTCGGCGCGAATCGGGTGCTGTTGCCCCGCGCGCCGGTGACTCTCCAACAACATGGTCATCAAAGAGGAGCACAGCCATGAACTCGGTGACGAAGATCACTGCCCGCACAGGTGTGTTTGGCGTTGCGGTCCTGACAGCGAGCCTCGCGGCGCATGCGGGCGAGGGCTTCACGGCAAGCGTGACGCCGGCCAGAGGTCTGACGCTCGACGTCGGATCGAAGCATACCGTCAGCTACTTCCTGCCCGAAGGAGGCGTCTGCAATCTCACGCTCATGATCGCCGACAAGGCGAACGAGGACGGCGAGGGGTCGTCGGTGGGCGCGCGCATCAACGCCGGCATCGAGGCGGGCAAGACGGCGCGCATCGAGACGGCGGAGGGCAAGTCGCTCGAGTTCGCCTGCGCCCCCGGAGCCCGGTCGATGCAGGTGAGGACCCTCGACGTGGTGGCCTACAGCGCCCCCAAGCGGTGACGGAATTCGATCGCGGGCTGGCGATCGGATCAAGTGCGAGGGGAGCGGGCCGCGGTCCGCTCCCTTTTCCTTGCGCGAGGCGATGGCGGCATTAGGCGGCGGCGGCAAGGACGCTCACCAGCACGCTCTCGAAAACGCGACGGCCGTCGGTGCCGCCGAGCGCCGCCTCGAAGACGCGCTCGGGGTGCGGCATCAGGCCGAGGATGCGGCCCGTGGCGTCGCAAATGCCGGCGATGCCTCTTTGCGCCCCGTTGGGGCTCGCCGCTGGCGTGACGTTGCCCTCCGCGTCCGAGTAGCGGAGCACGACTGAGCCGTCCTCCTCGAGCCGGTCTAGGGTCCCGGCATCGGCGAAGTAGTTGCCCTCGGCGTGGGCGATCGGCATGCGGATCACCTCGCCCTCGCGGTAGCATTGGGTGAAGAACGTCTTGTTGTTCTCGACCTTCAGGAGCACATCGCGGCACACGAAGCGCAGCGAGGCGTTGCGCATCAGCACGCCCGGCAGCAACCCCGATTCGCAGAGGATCTGAAAGCCGTTGCAGATGCCGAGCACGGGCGTGCCGGCACGCGCCTTGGCGACCACGTCGCGCATGATGGGCGAGTGCGCCGCCATGGCCCCGCAGCGCAGATAATCGCCGTAGGAGAAGCCGCCCGGCAGCACGATCACGTCCGAGGCCGGAACGCTCGCCTCGCCATGCCAGACCATCCTCGCCGGAAAGCCCGTCACCGCCTCGAGCGCGACCTTGACGTCGCGATCGCAATTGGAGCCGGGGAAGACGATGACGGAGACGCGGAGCATTTTGGGCGCCTCAGGCAGGTGCATCAGCGAGTTCAAGCCGCCGCTCGATGCGGTCAAACCGCCGCGAGTGGTCGTCCAGGCGATCGTAGATGATGTGGATGTCGCGTTGCATTGCATTCATGTGGCCGCGAATGGCCGACAGCTCCTCGCGAATGCCGTGCGCGTCCTCGCGTAGCTGGCCGACATCCGCCTGCAACATCTTCAGCACCTCGTAGATCAGCTCGTTCGTAACCTCAACCATCTCGCTTACCTATCTCGTAAGCTCATAGCTGTAGTTCTCGATCACGGTGTTGGCGAGCAGGTCGCGGCACATGCGCTCGACTGCGGCTCGCGCCCTGTCCTCGCTCGCTTCCGCGATGTCGACCTCGATGTACTTGCCCTGGCGCACGTCGTTGACCCCGGCAAAGCCCAGAGCGCCGAGCGCGTTCTGGATCGCCTTGCCTTGCGGGTCGAGCACCCCGCTCTTCAACGTGATCTTGATGCGCGCCTTCATGGGGCACCGTGAGTGGGCAGTAAGGCAGCGGGCAGTACGGGTGTTGCGATTTCCAACTGCCTACCGCCTACTGCCTATTGCCCACTGCCTGTCTCAGTTAGGCTTGGCGTCCGGGTTCGAAGCCACGAGCACCGGGCCGGTTCCCTTGGGCGGGCGGTTCTCGGCAAGCACGCCGAGCCGGCGCGCGACCTCTTGATAGGCCTCGAGCACGCCGCCGAGGTCGCGGCGGAAACGATCCTTGTCGAGCTTGTCGGAGGTTCTGACGTCCCACAGCCGGCAGCAGTCGGGGCTGATCTCGTCGGCGAGCACGATGCGCGCCTG
The DNA here is from genome assembly GCA_035283385.1 of Hyphomicrobiaceae bacterium. Lineage (GTDB taxonomy): Bacteria > Pseudomonadota > Alphaproteobacteria > Rhizobiales > Hyphomicrobiaceae > Hyphomicrobium_C. The sequence continues at coordinate 13,334 of DATETZ010000080.1, read as the reverse complement.
ATCGTTCTCCCACAGCCGGCCGAACTCGATCTTGAAGTCGACGAGCCGGATGCCGATGCCGAGGAACAGCCCCACCAGGAAGTCGTTGATCCTGAGCGCGAGCTGCATCACCTCGTCGATCTCCTGCGGCGTCGCCCAGCCAAAGGCGGTGATGTGCTCCTCCGACACCATCGGGTCGTTCAAGTTGTCGGCCTTGTAGTAGAACTCGATGATCGAGCGCGGGAGCTGCATGCCCTCCTCGAGCCCGAGACGCGTTGACAGCGAGCCGGCGGCGACGTTGCGCACCACCACCTCGAGCGGGATGATCTCGACCTCGCGGATCAACTGCTCGCGCATGTTGAGCCGCTTCATGAAGTGCGTCGCAACCCCGATCTCGCCCAAGCGCTGGAAGAGGTACTCGGAGATCCGGTTGTTGAGCACGCCCTTGCCTTCGATCAGCGCGTGCTTCTTGGCGTTGAAGGCCGTCGCGTCGTCCTTGAAGTGCTGGATGAGTGTGCCAGGCTCCGGTCCCTCGTAGAGGACCTTGGCCTTGCCCTCATAGATGCGGCGCCGCTTGCTCATCGATCCTGGTCCTTTGACGATCACGCTCATGCTCACTTTTTTTGCGGAAAGGGCTGGCCCTCACGTGTGCCGGCCCGTTGATCTTGCAGCGTGTTTTCCTCTCCACGCGGCGATGCACTCGGCCCGTAAAACACATGAAATTCCCGTGCCGGAACCTAGCCGAACCAGGGGGGAGAAACAATCTTAACGATCGCGCACCCGGCCGGCGGGTCCATGCGGCGGACAAGCCGTTGATTTGTTTACTTGGCCGGGTTAGGGCTCGCGGAGGCCGGGTTCGAGGCGCCCGCTCTACAACACGTAGAGCGTGTAGAAACGAAGCAAGAACACGCTGTGGTGGAGACGGCAATGACCACATTCGACGAGCGCGAAAAGGCGTTCGAGAAGAAGTTCGCTCTGGATCAGGATCTCAAATTCAAGGCCGAGGCGCGGCGCAACAAGCGGCTCGCCGAATGGGCAGGCGCCAAGCTCGGCCTCGAAGGCGCAGCGCTCGCGGCCTACATCAAGGACGTGCTGAAGGCCGACCTCGCCGAGAAGGGCGACGACGACGTGTTCCGCAAGGTCAAGAAGGACCTCGACGACGGCGGGATCGATGTCGCCGACGCCGTGATCCGCAAGAAGATGGGCGAGCTCTTGGCCCAGGCCGTGCGCGAGATCGAAGGCGGCGGCAAGGCGTGAGACGCAGCCGAAGGGGCTAGACCATGATCGCGTCGGACCCACTCAGTGTGACGCGTCGATCGTGGTCAAAATTTCTGATTCAGAGTGTGATTCATGTCTCGGAAGATTCCATCCGGGGCGATCACGCTCTAGCGATCGCGACGCAGCGCCGGTGTGCGGCGTGCTCTATCGCAAAGAGAGCTGCCGCAGAAATCCGCCGAAGCGCAACACGCCCTCCGGCCATGGGCCATGACCGGAGGCGACATTGATGTGGCCGAGATCGCCCGCCTCGACGAACGTCGCGCCCCAAGCGCTGGCCAAGTAGCGCGCGCGCTCGATCCTGCAGTAGGGATCGTTGGACGAGGCGATGAGGGTGGACGGAAACGGCAGCGGCCCGAGCGGGAGCGGCGCGAAGCCGCTACCTGACACATCGAACACCAGGCCTTCCGTCGCGGGCCATGCGCCGGCATTGTCGACATCGGCCGGAGCGACGAGAAACGCGCCCGCGACGAGGCCCCTCGGCATTCTCGCCCCCGCGTGGGCGACGGCGGCGACACCGAGGCTGTGGGCGACCAGAACGACGGGGCGCGAGTTGCCCGCCGCCGCCGCGAGAATGCGCCCGACCCACGCGTCGCGCTGAGGCACGAGCCAATCGTCCTGCTCGATGCGGCGCGCGGTCTTGAGGTTGCGCTCCCAGCGCGACTGCCAATGGTCCTCGCCCGAGGCCGACCAGCCGGGCACCATCAGGATGTCGACTTCGGAGGAGCGCATCGGGGCGGCGGCTCAGACTGCTCCTATGCCGCGGAAAATTTCGGCAAGAGGTAGCGAGACACCGAGCGAGGCGATCTCGATCGACTTGTCGCGTCCGGCAATCTCGTTTGGCTTCTGCGGGAAGCACCTCTGCGGTCCGCCGCGCTGCCAGACCCAGCAGATGGGCTCCTCTTGGCTTGCCACGACGTAGGCCTCGAGCGACGCCAGGCTCGTGTACTCGGCGAGCTTCACGGTCATGTCATTGCCGACCGAGGACGGAGACAGCACTTCAATCAGGAGCGTTGGCGTCGAAGTCGACAGCGCGCTGCCGTCTCCTTCGAGGCGTTCCACCACGACGCCCGGGTAACGGATGTCGGGGCCGATCTCGATCGCGATGTCTGTCGGCCCGACGGCCCAAATCGAAAGATCGAGCCTGTTTCTCAGCAGCGCCACGAAGGCGCCTATAATCCAAGAATGCCGTTTCGTGCCCCCCGGATGCATGACGACCGTGCCGTCCTTCAGCTCGAAACGCCCCTCTTGTCTCTGCACCCAATGCAGAAACGCTTTCTTGTCGAGCTTGAGGTCGAGTGGCGCATTCACGGCACAATCTCCAGGGCCTTCATCCTAACAGCACCGCACCATCGCCTCAATAATTGCCTCAGCTCTTGCCAAAAACACGTTTGAAGATGGTATCGACATGCTTCAGGTGATAGCCCAAGTCGAATAGCGCCTCGAGCTCCTCGGCCGAAAGCTTCGCCGTCACCTCCTTGTCGGCCCTGAGCAGGCTCAGGAAATCGCGGCCGCCGTCCCAGGCCTTCATGGCAATGCGCTGGACAAGCGCGTAGGCGTCCTCGCGCGAGAGGCCCGCTTGCGTGAGGGCGAGCAGCACGCGCTGGGAATTGTGCAAGCCGCCGAGCCGGTCGAGGTTTCTCTTCATGTTCTCGGGGTACACGACCAGCTCCTCGATCACGCCCGCCAGGCGATCGAGCGCGAAGTCGAGGGTCACCGTCGCGTCCGGCCCGATTACGCGCTCGACGGAGGAATGGGAGATGTCGCGCTCGTGCCACAGTGCCACGTCCTCCAGTGCCGGCGCCGCATAGGCGCGCACGAGGCGCGCGAGGCCGGTGAGGTTCTCGGAGAGCACGGGGTTCCTCTTGTGCGGCATGGCGGAGGAGCCCTTCTGGCCGGCGGCGAAGACCTCCTCGGCCTCGCGCACCTCGGTGCGCTGGAGGTGGCGGATCTCGATGCTGAGCCGCTCGATCGAGGAGGCGATCACGGCCAGCGTCGCGAAATACATGGCGTGACGGTCGCGCGGGATGACCTGGGTCGACACCGGCTCGGGCACGAGGCCGAGCTTCTCGGCGACGTAGGCCTCGACGCGCGGATCGACATTGGCGAAGGTTCCGACCGCGCCCGATATGGCGCAGCTCGCGACCTCCCTTCGCGCCCCGATCATGCGCGCTCGCGCGCGCTCGAACTCGGCATGGGCATAGGCGAGCTTCAACCCGAACGTCGTCGGCTCGGCATGAATGGCGTGGCTGCGGCCGATGGTGACCGTCATCTTGTGCTCTAACGCACGCCGCTTCAGCGCGCCGAGCAGGCGGTCGATGTCGGCAACGAGGAGATCGGCGGCGCGCACGAGCTGGACACTGAGGCAGGTGTCGAGGACGTCCGAGGACGTCATCCCCTGATGCACGAAGCGAGCCTCGGGGCCGACCAGCTCGGCGAGGTGGGTCAGGAACGCGATCACGTCGTGCTTGGTGACCTGCTCGATCTCCGCTATGCGCGCCGCATCGAACGTGGCGCGCGCGCCCTTCTCCCAAATGGCTTTCGCCGCCTGCCTCGGGATCGCGCCGATCTCCGCCATGGCAGAGGCGGCGTGGGCCTCGATCTCGAACCAGATCTTGAAGCGGGTCTCGGGCGCCCAGATCTCGGCCATCTCGGGGCGGGCGTAGCGCGGGATCATCGCTCACTCATCGGGTCTTGCCGGCTCGGCTTACGGCTCATGCGCTGGTGGCCTAGCAGAGAGCCGCTCGGGCTTCAATTGAGCCGTTCTCTTTTGCTCAACCAATCAGGTCGCGCGGGGATGGCGCGTGCAATAGGCGGGCGGGCCGGCCCACAATGCAGGCGTTGGCGCGGCCTCGTAGACGGCGCGGGCGATGGCGCGCGCAAGCGCATTGGCAGCGGCCATCCCGAGCCTGGCAAGATCGATGATGGGGTCGACGAGCACCACCTCGCCCGTCGCGACGGCGAACACGACATCGCCGTCGAGCGGCGTATGGGCCGGGTAGATCGCGCGGGCGAGGCCGGTGTGCGCCATCACGGCGAGGCGATGGGCCTCACGGCGCGAAAGGCGCGCATTGGTGGCGACGATGGCGAGCGTCGTTGCCTCATGCGGCCCGCCCTTGAGACGCGGCTCGAGGGCGTCCCGCGGCCACGGCGCGGGCAGCCCGAGGCCGCCGAATTCGGCCGCCTTTTCGAACGGGGCCGCCCAGAAATGCCTCGTATTGCCAATCGTCGCGGTTCCGACCGCGTTCACGGCGGCGAGCGCGCCCGCGATCAGTCCCTGTTCCAGGATCTCCGAGGCGCTTCCGAGGCCGCCTCTCAGAGTTGCCGTCGAGGCTCCAAATCCGGCACCCGCGCTGCCGAGGGAAAAGCCGGCCTCTGCCCGCTCGCAGGCGCTCCTCGCGAGCGCCTCGTAGGGAGGGCTCGGGCCCCACGCCTTGTCTCCGCCGTTCAGGAGATCGAACAGCGCGGCCTGCGGCACAATCGGCACGCGCGCCGAGCCCACCTCGAATCCGATGCCGCGCTCGGCCAGCCAGCCCTGCACGCCCGTCGCCGCGGCGAGGCCGAACGCCGAGCCGCCGGACAGCACGAGGGCATGCACCGTCTCGACCGTGCCGGAGAGGCTGACGGCGTCTGTCTCGCGTGTGCCCGGGCCGCCGCCGCGCACGTCGGCGGCGGCGACAACGGGCCGATCCGCCAGAAGGACGGTAACTCCCGAGGCGAGCCGTGCGTCGTGAGCGTTCCCGACCCGCAGGCCCGGGACGTCGGTGATAAGATTGCGACATCGTGTCATCCGGTCTCCACCCGGGGCGCCCGAAGGCCCCCGCTACTCCCGAAAAATCTGTTGAGACTGGTGTGGCGCCGCGCCGGGCATCGGGTCAACGAGCGCGCTGCTGCATCGCAGAAGCAACACGCGCCGTGGGGCTTCGAAAGGGCCGCAAGATTGGATCGTGCTGCTGTGCTGCACTGCGCCAGTTGCGTCACTGCAACGCAATAATATTGAAATCGATCGCGCCAAGATCGAGCCATATTCCGGTGATTGATCGGCGCCTCGCCGGCCTGCGCGGCAAAGTAACACTATCTTAAAATCGTGTGGCTTGAGTGATGCGAGATCTTTCGAAGCGGTCTACTCTTGAAAAGTTCGGCGATGGCGGTATTCAACACTTCGAATGGCGCGTGCCGGTTGGGTTTGCTGACTGCTCGCAACGGTTCGTTTCCGGGCGCGAGGGCGCCGGGTTCGAGGAACTAACAAGGCAGAGGGTGACGAGATGAACAATCAAATGCAGAGCGAGATCGCCGAACTCAACGTCAAGCTCGAGGAGCTCGACGATCCGCGGCGATGCTTTGCGATGGTCCAGGAGCGCATTCGCCAGTTCCGCCTACGGGGATGGCCGATCCCGGACGATCTCGCTCGCATCGAGCGCCGTCTCATGACCGAGTGCCTAGCGGAATCGCAAGGGCGCTAAAGCGCGATCGTCTCGCATGGGCTCATCCGAGACGTGACCCACGCTCCCATTCATAAATTCAGACCAAGTTCGGCGCGTCAGACTGAGCGCGTCTGACCCGCCGCTTACCGTCGCCACGACGATCTCGAACCGTGCCGTGGGCGCGAGCCTCGTGCGAGCGGGGCGTGCCTCGGCCGGCGACCGCGCTCAATCGCTGGGCACCCAGCTCCCTCCGTCCCGGCGGGCCGGAACATAGGAGGCGACGCGCGCGTCGCCGTTGTCGTCGAAGGAGAGCGGCCCAAGGGCGCTGGTGTCGATCGTATAGCGCTCGAGCACTGCGCCGACACGGTCTGGCTCGAACGAGCTCGCTCTGCGCGCCGCCTCGGCCCAGGCCTCCACGGCAGCATACGTCCGCGCCATCAGCACGCTCGGCGGCCGCGAGCCGTGCTCACGCTCGAAGCTCGCCCGGATCCACCCGGGACGCGCGGGCGGATCGTTCGGCAAGAGAACGCGCACGGAGCTTTCCTCGGAAGGGAGGGCTGCTGCGAAGTCGCCGCCCGCAAGCGAATCGGAGCCGAGAAAGTGGCTGTCGAGGCCGAGCGCCCTCACCCCGCCCAACAGCAAAGCGGCCTCGGCGGGAAAGCCGGCGAAGAACAGGGCGCCCACATGAGCGTCCTTCAATCGTGCCGCCGCCTCCCCATAATCCTTTTGCCCCGTGCGAATGGCGACCACGATCACATTCGATAACCCGGCCCGGGCCGCTCCTTCGGCGGCTTGCCGGGCAAGGGAGCGCGCGTAGCTCGTCGGGTCGTGAACCACCGCGACCGGCCGCTCTCCGGCCTCGCGCGCGAGCCAAAGGGCGGCCGCCGCCCCCTGACGGTCGTCGCGCCCGGCGAGGCGGAAGATCGTCTTGCTCGCGCGCTTCTGCGTAAGTGCCGGGTGGCGCGCGGCGGGCGAGACGAACAGGAGGTTGGCGGCGGCATAGACTGGGGCGGCGGCAAGCGCCGCACTCGAGCAGGTATGGCCGACGACGAGGGCGGGCCGGCGATCGGCGAGGGTTCGCGCGGCTGCGAGCGCCTGCGCGGCCTCACAACCATCGTCCTCTGCCGCGAGGGCGAGCTGCTGGCCGAGTACCCCGCCCCGAGCGTTGAGTGCGGCGACGGCCAGCTCGGCTGCGCGGCGCACCTCCTCGCCGGCCGCACGATGGCGGCCGCTGAGCGGAGCGGCAACGGCTACGATCTCCTCGGCGCGTGCCGCCGGCCCGATGACGAGCGCCAGCACGAGCGCGAGAGCGATGACCCGCGGGCGCATTCGCGGCGCGTCAGTTCTGAACGTAAGTGATCTGGCCGTCCGCCTGCTTCCGCCAGGTGTACATCACATAGTCGATGCGCGTGATGTCACCCTTGTTGTCGAAGACCAGATCGCCGATCACCGTGCTCCAGGCCTTGCCGGACCTGATCTCGTCCGCGACCTTGCGCGGCTCGAGCGTCTTGGCGGCCTCGGCGGCCTGCTTGACCACCTCGAGGGCGGCGTAGCTGTAGAGCGTGTAGGCCTCCGGGTTGAAGTTTCGTGCCGCGAATTTCTTGATCACCTCCTGGGCCTCCGGGCGCTGACGCGGATCGGGGCCGAACGTCATGAGGGTGCCTTCGGTACCCGGCCCGCCAAGCAGCGCGAACTCGTTGGCGGCAATGCCGTCGCCGCCCATCATCACGGCGTTGACGCCGCCGGCGCGCATCTGGCGCAGGATGCTGCCGCCTTCGGTGTGCACGCCGCCCCAGTAGACGACGTCCGCTCCCGACGCCTTGATCTTTGAGACCAGCGCCGAGAAGTCCCGCTCGCCGGCGTTGACGCCCTCGTAAAGCACCTCCGTGAGGCCCAAGGCGTTCATGGTCTTCTTGGTTTCGTCCGCGAGCCCTTTTCCGTAGGTCGTCTTGTCGTGGGTGACGGCAACCTTCCTATCCTTGAAGTTCTGGGCGAGGTATTCGCCGGCCACCTTGCCCTGCTGGTCGTCGCGCCCGCAGGTGCGGAACACGTTCCAGAGGCCGCGCTCGGTGATCTTGGGGTTGGTCGAGGCCGGCGTGATCATCAGGATGGCGTTCTCGGCGTAGACGTCGGACGCTGGCTCCGAGACGCCCGAGTTGAAATGCCCGATGACGAAGCTCACCCCTTCCCCGACGAAGGTGTTGGCAACCGATCGGCCCTGCTTGGGGTCGCCGGCATCGTCGCCGAACACGAGCTCGATCTTCTGGCCATTGATGCCGCCCGCCGCATTGATGTCGGCCGCCGCCTGCTCGGCGCCGTACTTGAGCTGGGCGCCGAACACCGCATCCTTGCCCGTCAACGGCCCGGCAACGCCGATCCTGAGCTTCGCCTCGCCGCCGCAAGAGGCGAGAAGTGCCGCAACAAGCACGAGGCCCGAAAACCTAAAGAGCTGCATCGCCTTCTCCCCTCATTCCCGCGCCCAAAGCGTCCTGCGCCGGCGTGGTCGAGCCCGTATTCTCGCCGCAAAATTCGTTACCACGAACTCCGCGATGGGGACACTGGCCCGCCTTTCTCAGAGGCTCGCGGAGCGACATCGCGCTGGCGCGAGCCGGTCCGGCAGGAGCGCCCCGAAAAGCGTAACTCGCGCTTACGGTTGAAGCGCGCGACGCCGTCCAAGCGGAGCTTGGCTTGGGCCGCCCGTGATCCTGTGAGAAAGGCGGGCTAGAGGCCGAGCGTTCCGTTCCCTGCCCAAGCTCCGGCGGCCTCGAGGCATCACCATTGCGCGAGCATGTAGTCGTCCGCGTCGCGCCCTTTGAAATATTGCGGCTGCTGGGTGACGTTGAGCTCCTTGGCGAGCGCGCTGACGCGGGTCGCGATGTAGTCGTAGAGGCCCTTGGTGGAAATCTGGCGCTGCTGCTCGCCAGCGGCCTTGCCTGCGAGACCCTCGACCAGGGCGAAAGTAAAGAGGCCGTGGCCGAGCCTCGAGTTCGCGACCGACTGCTCGTTCCAGTCGGCCGACAGATAGGCAATGATGTTCTCGTGGTAGCTCGCGTTGCCGACTTTCTGGTTATAGGCGTTGCCGGAGTGGCAGGTGTCGAGGAACAAGAGCCGGCGTCCCTTGGCTTTGCGCGTGATCTCCTCGATCGCGTACCACCTCACGGTGCGCGTCGACCGCCACCCGCTCTCCGTGCGCTCGGCGTCGGTGGGCAAGAAGAGGTAGTCGGGGCCGTCGTTGACGCCGTGGCCGGCGATGAAGACGACAACCGTGTCATTGACGTCGGCAAGTCGCAGGTCGTCGAGCGCCTCTGCGATGTTGTTGGCGGTCGGTGCTTGAGCGTCGGGGAGGTCGCTGTTGACGAGCACCTTGGCAACCACTTTGGCATGCGACGGACCGAGCCGGCGTTGGGCGGCATCGGCGAATGCCGCGGCGTCGGCGCCGGAATACCGCAGATTGCAGGGTTCCTTGCCCGACTTGCCGCACATCGCGGGCACCTTCGGATAGAGGTCGACGCCGACCGAGACGATGTAGAGCGTGCCGCGCTTGTCGAGCGCCCCTTCGTCGGCCTGATCCAGGGTGAGCGTCAGGTTCTGCTCGCCGATCGCATTGGCGGCGGCGATCCGAATTTCGTTCTTGCCCTTCCCGAGCGGCACGTCCAGCGGCAGCTCTCCGGGCTCGAAGCCGCTGGTCCCGACCCGGGGGGCGAGTTGCTTGATCTGGCGGCCGTTGACCTGGATCGTGATGCTCTTGACCGGATCGGGCGTGGGGTCGATCGCGATCTTGACGTCGGCACGACCCGGCGATTTGCCGGGCGATGACCCGAGCAGGCGGACGCGCGGCACCGGCCGGTCCAAGAGATCGGCAAGCTTGAAGTCGGTGCCGCGGGCTTCCTTCACCGCGGCCTCGGCGGACGCGAGGATGATCGCGCGCTCGACGATGTCGGGCCGGTTGAGATGGACTCGAAGCTGGTCGGCGCGCACGTAGTCGGCGGCCTTGTCGGGGCCCTTGTTGATTTGCCAGCCGACGATCTTGTCGGTGCCGGGCGAGCCGGTGTAATAGCCCTGCGGCGTCCACATCACCCACTCGCCGTCCTTGCCGTAGAACAGCGTCACGATCAGCTCGCGCGTCTTGAGGTTCCACAGGCGGACCGTTTGGTCGAAGCTGGCGGAAACCAACAGTTTGCCATCGGCCGAGGGCGCGACCGCCCAAACCTCGCCTTCGTGACCGTTGTACCTGCCGACGACCGTCTGGCCCTGAAGTAGATAGGCCGTCAGCACCCCGCCGCTGCCGCCGGAAATGATGGTCTCCCCGTCAGGCGTGAAGGTGTAAGAGAGATGCTGATAGCCGTCGGTCGGGCCGCGCTCGATGCTGGCGATCGTGGCTTTGTCCTTGGCGATGTCGAGGATCGCATCATAGCCATAGTGCCCGCCCCCGCGATGGGAGAGCGAGTAGGGCCCAAACGTCGTCGCCGACCGCACCCAATTCTGCCCGCTGAGAGGGGTACCCTCGGTCCGCTCCGGCCGGCCGAGGCTTTCGTTCTTCCCCGGCAGGCTGAGCATCAATTCGATCGGCCCGCGTTCACTGTGGTTCTTGTAATCGAACGTCACTCCCCACCCGATGTGCCGGCCATCGGGGGAGAAGCCGGCAGCCCAGCCGGTCGTGCCAGTTCCGCCCAGCCTCACCGGCTGGCCGTCCGCCCCGTCGACCCGCGCCCCGGTGGCCATATCCCAAACGTGGATCTCTCGTCTGTCTCCTCCGCCGGTGGCGGCGAGCCGTCCGTCGGGGCTGACGGCGGCCGCGATCACGATGCCGTCGTCGATCTGGTGGGTTGCGATTTCGCGCCCGCTTTCCACGTCCCACACATGGTCCAGGCACGGCAGCCTCTGCCCGCACGTCGACAGCAGCCGCGTTCCGTCCGGGCTGAAGGCAAGCGCGCCGACGGTCGTGCCTTGATTGGCGAGGACCTTTAGATGCTTGCCGGTCTTGCCATCCCAAAGCCGGAGCTCGCCGTCTTGACTGCCCGAGGCGATGGTGCCGTCCTTGCGGCTGACGGCAACCGACCACACCAAGTCCTTGTGGCCCTCGAGCGCGGTGATCAGCTTCCCGTCCGGAACGCTCCACAGCCGGAGCGTGTGGTCGTGGCTCGCCGTCACCACCCGCGCACCGTCCGGGGTGAAGCCGACGCCGTAGATCTCGGCCGTGTGCCCTACCAGCGTGCTCAGCGAGCGCCCGCTCGCGATGTCCCAGATGATAGCGGTGAGATCTCCGAGCCCGGCTCCAGAGACCAGGCGCTTTCCGTCGGGCGAGAAGGACAGCGTGCCGACGACGCCGATGTGTCCCTTGAGCAGCCCTTTCAACTCGCCCGTGGCAAAATCGTAGATCCGGATATCGCCGCAGCAGGGCACCGTCGCCGTGGTCTTATCGAACCACCCCGCGGCGGCCAACGTTTTTCCATCGGGCGACAGCGCGAGAGCGATGATCTTGCCCTCCTCGCCGGCACCGGCCACGCCGCGGATGGTGCGCACGGTCTTGCCCTGGCGCCAGTCCCAGACGCGGATCACCTTGTCGTCACCGGTGGAGACGATGAAGTTGCCGTCCGGCGTGAAGGCGACGCCCCTGATGAGGGCCATATGCCCCCCGGTGTCCAGCATCAGGTGCAGGGCTTGCGCCTTGGCCTCCTCCACCGGCGGCGCTGCGACGTCGCCTGGCCGCAGCCCGAGCGTCACCGTCAGACTCCGCTCCTTGCCGGCGCGCAGGACCCTGAGCTTCACCGCGGCGCCTGGTCCCCTGGCCCCGATCGCGTCGACAAAGCTCTTCGTCGACTCGATCTCCTGCCCGTCGAGCATGAGAACGATATCGTCCGGCGTCAGCCCCGCAGCCTCCGCAGGCGACGCCGGCACACGCGTCACCACCTTGGCCCCGCGCGGCCCCTCCCAGCCCAGCGCGTCGGCCTCCTCCTTGGTCAGATCCTTGATCTCGACGCCGAGCCAGCCCTTTTGCTGGGCAGCGGCGCCACCACTCGCCAGCGCCAGCCCAAGCACCAACAGAATGACCTGCACAATCCGCATCTGACGGACCCGCCCTGCTGTACCCAATGTATTTATACTAGCCGTCCTCCAACGATTGAGAAAGCCCCCTCGCTCGCCGCGCGGACGCCGCGCAGACGCTGGCTTTCCCCGTTTCATCTCGACGTGTATCCTCTTTGCCACCGGCCGCGACTGCGCGGCCTTCCCTCTTTATTTCTGTCAGGACCTCAAGCGCGATGCCCATGGACGCCCGCGAGATCGAGCGGCTCATCAAGGCCAGGTTTCCGGATGCCGAGATCGAGATCCGCGATCTCGCCGGCGACGGCGACCATTACGCCGCCCACGTCGTCTGTTCGGCGTTCCAGGGCAAGAGCCGGGTGCAGCAGCACCAGATGATCTACGAGGCTCTCGGCGGGCGCATGGGCGAGGCGCTGCATGCGCTCGCGCTGACGACCGCCGTAGCCAAGGCCAGCTCCAAGGATTGACTTGCGCCTGGGCCTCGCCACATCTAAATCGCGTCCGGTTCGCGAGGTCGTGCGCCCCGAGCCGCGGAAGGACGAGAGGAAGGATCAGAGCATGACCGATCACGCTGTCCACGACCGGATCAGGAAGACCATCGAGGGAAACGACGTCGTGCTGTTCATGAAGGGCACGGCGCAGTTCCCCCAGTGCGGCTTCTCGGCCCAGGTCGCCAAGATCCTCGACCACCTGGGGGTTCCCTTCAAGGACGTGAACGTGCTCGAGGACACCGCGCTGCGCGACGGCGTCAAGAGCTTCACCAACTGGCCGACCATCCCGCAGCTCTACGTCAAGGGCGAGTTCATCGGCGGGGCCGATATCGTGCGCGAGATGTTCGAGGCGGGCGAGCTGCACGCCCTCATCCACGACAAGGGCATCCCGCACACGACCCACGGCTAAATGGCGCCCTCTGAAGACCCTCTCAAGCAGCGCTCATTTTCGCCTCAGTTTAGCCTAAGCCGAGCTTACCTTTGGGGGGTGCGGCCCGCGCTGCTATGTTGGGCTGCGGCCCTGACGGGCAGGAGAGCGAACGGCCATGCGGCTCGGGGGCCGGCGGTTTCTGTTGAGCCTCGCCATTATCGGCGCCAGCGTGTGCCTCGCGCTCGGCATGACGCTGCCCATCATCAAGCTCACCAAATTCGTATTCTGGTCGACCGAGCATTCGCTGCTGTCGACGGTCTGGGTGCTGATCGAGGACGATCAGACGTTCCTCGGCGGCACGGTGCTGCTGTTCTCGATCATGCTGCCGGTCCTGAAGCTGCTCTATCTGCTTCTCATCTCGACCCTGCCGGCGATCGAGCTCACCCGCCACCACCGGCGCCTCAAGGCGCTCGAATGGCTCGGCAAGTGGTCGATGCACGACGTGCTGGTGCTGGCGCTCACCATCTTCTTCATCAAGAGCCAGGGCGTCTACGACGCGGCAAGCCTCAACGGCGTCTATTTCTTCACCGCCGCCGTCGTGCTCATGATCCTCTCCTATGCCTGGCTCAGGACCGAAGGCTTGTCCGCCGAGCGCCGCGCTGCCATCCCCGTGCGAGAGCCGGCGCCGAGCGCGCGCGCCTCGACGTTGCGCAACTTCGTGCTCTCGTTCCTGATCATCCTGGCGACGGTGTT
>DATETZ010000079.1:0-6428 GCA_035283385.1 Hyphomicrobiaceae bacterium | reverse complement strand
CTTTCAGCTTCTCGCTGATTGACGCCGAATGCGAGGGCGCTCAACAGCAATACTACCACTCCCGTGAACGGGTTCTCGGCCACCAGGATCAGGTACCACCCCAGGAGGAGAAGGCCCGCAACGAAGCCCATGACCACGCCGACGTGTGCGCCCAATATGGCATGGCAAAAGCGGCTGAGCGTGGACTGTGGGCTCTCTACTTCACTTTGGCCTTTACTGCGGCTGCGGCGGTAGCCGCTTGGGTCGCTGTCCGCACTATGAAGGAGACCGCTGAAAGGCAGTTGCGAGCCTATGTCTTCGTTCGCAACACCAAGATCATGAATCTTGGCGGAACCGGAGATATCACCATTGGCTACGAAATCAAAAACTACGGTCAGACGCCCGCGTACCGCGTAACATGCGTTAGCGATGCTTTCATCGCAGACTATCCGTTTACCGGTCGAATTGCGTTGGGGAGTATCGTCCCAGTTCCAATATCTGACCTCGGGCCGGGAGCATATATGACGCGGACGCAAAGCTTGAATCCGCCAACCGAGGAAACTCTTAATGCGATCCGAGCACGAACGAAAGCCATATACCTCCAAGGTCGGATCACATTCGTGGACTCCTTCGGAGCGGATCGTTCGCTCGAATTCCTTCGAGCGAAGCGCACCCTCGACGGTGAGAGCATGACCATCGTTCGGGATGAAGCCACATAAAATTGCTATTGTGGCCAGCGCCGCTCGCACCCACACGGCGTGCTACCTAACTCATGGCACCTCTCCTAGCCCAGGTACTCTTGCGCCTGAATGGCGGGGGCTTCGGCGATGAAGGCGGTCGAGGCGCTCCGCGAGGCGGGCGCGACCATCGCCCTCGTGATCTCGATCCTCGACCGCGAGGAAGGCGCGGGGCAGCTCTACGCCGCCGCCGGCATCCCGTTCCAGTCACTCTTCACGGCGAGCGAGTTTTTGGGGGCGTGACGCGATTCCCCCTTTCCCCGCTTTGTGGGGAGAGGGGATTTGCGCGGTCGGCCCCGCTCCTCTTCAACGAGGAGCGGGGCCACGCGACGACAAAAAAATGCGGGTGAGGGGCAGCAGAACGACGCAATACAAGTCTCCGCCCCTCACCCTGACCCTCTCCGGATACGCGCACGCGGGAGAGGGAATTCGAAATCAGCTCGCCTTGGCGAACGGCAGCTCGGGCTCGTCGGTCGGCATCGGAACCGGGGCCGGGAACGGGAACGCGATGATGTTGGTGTCGCCGCCCGCCTCGACGCCGCCCTGACGGCGGCGGAACCAGCGCACCGACGTGTTGGCAAGCAGCGCCTCGCCCTTGACCGCCTGTATCAGAAGCCCGTCGTCGGTGTCGAGATAGCGCGCAAGTCGCTGCTCGAGCGTCTCCTGGCTCTCCTCCGAGCGCACGTACCAGGTCTGCTCTAGCGGCCGCGCCCAGCTCTCGCCCGCCGCCATGATGGCAAGAGCGAGGACGTGCTTGGTGAGGTGGGGCTTGGCGAGATCGTACGAGATGAGATAGGTGCGCATGGGGGTCTCTCCGTGGGCCAGAAGAGCGGTGTACGCGGGTGAGAACGTAAAGAGAACATGACACGAGTCGCTCACCCGTGTCTAGCCTGGGTTCGATTTTTGTTCCGGTGAGGGAGGAATCGAGGAGAGTTCGTGGCTATGGTTGGCGGGGCTACTCGAAAAAGGCCAGCTGATCCGGGTGCGGGGCGCGCGAAAAGCGGCGATGCGGGCCATAATCCACGCGGTCGGCGAGCGAGGGGAAGCGCTCGCGGAACGCTTCGAGCGCCTTCGCCCGGCTGGCAGGGAAGCGCCGCTCCTCCCAGATCTCATACAGCCGGCGCGGGTCGCAGCCGTAGCGCTGGACGAGGTCTTTGCGGCGCACGCGCAGCCAGCGCGCGATCCAGATGTCGATCGCGTCGGGCTCGGTCAACGGCCGGCGGGCGACGATGGGCGGCGGCGAGGGGAGGAACGCAAGGGCCATGGAGGGAATCTGACTTCGACTTGACGGGGCGAGCAGAACGGGATTTGTCGCCCCCAATGATAGCAATCTGATGGCCGCGCGCGGCGCGCGCCAAGGCGGGGCGCTTGATTCTCTTCCCAGCGATCGACGTGAAGGACGGCAAGTGCGTGCGGCTCGAGCGCGGCGAGATGAGCCGGGCGACCGTGTTCAGCGACGATCCGGCGGGGCAGGCGAGAGTCTTCGAGCGGCAGGGTTTCAAATATCTCCACATCGTCGACCTGAACGGCGCCTTCGCCGGCAAGCCCGTCAACGGGGCGGCGGTCGAGGCGATCCTCGCCGCGATCACGATTCCGGCGCAGCTCGGCGGCGGCATCCGCGATCTGGCGACGATCGCGATGTGGCTCGAGAAAGGCGTGCGCCGGGTAATCCTGGGGACGGCCGCCGTGCAGAGCCCGGTGATCGTCAGAGAGGCCTGCCGCGAGTTTCCCGGCCGCGTCGCGGTCGGCATCGACGCCAAGGGGGGCAAGGTCGCGGTGGAGGGCTGGGCCGAGACGGCCGAGCTTTCCGCGATCGATCTCGCGCGCCGCTTCGAGGACGCCGGCGTCGGCGCTATCATACACACCGACATCGAGCGCGACGGCATCCTTAAGGGCCTCAATCTCGAGGCGGCCGCGGAGCTCGCGCGGGCGACCTCTATACCTGTCGTCGCCTCGGGCGGGCTCGCCTCGATCGAGGACGTGCGCGCGCTCATGCGCCCCGAGTATGCTATGCTTGAAGGTGCTATTAGCGGCCGCGCGCTTTACGACGGTCGCATCGATCCCAAAGAGGCCCTGGCGCTATTGTCGAGAACTAGGCCATGAGCGAACCGCACGACCCCTCGGCTTCGGGCTTCTCCGATCGAAGCCAAGAGCCGTTCGCCGATATCCCGACCGAACCCGATGCCTTCTTGGAGTGGGCTTCGCGCCAGCCCCGCGAGGCCGGCCGCTTCGAGCTTTCCAACGGACGGGTGATACGTACCGTGATCAATGTCACGAGACGGCATGCGATGATCTGCATGAATATCGCGGTTGAGCTGCGCCAGCAGCTCGATATCGACAAATACGTTGTGAGCTCGGTGGATTTCGCGGTCAGGACCGCAGTCGGGGTTCGAGGGCCGGATGTGATGGTCGACAGCGAGCAGCTGCCAGGCAAGGCCCTCTCCACATCCAAGCCCATCTTCATCGCCGAGGTGCTATCGCCCTCGACCGCCGTTCTCGACGTTACGACCAAGCAACGCGAGTACACGGCGATAGCGTCGCTGCAAACCTACCTTGTTTGCAGTCAAGACGAGCCACGCGCCTGGGTGTGGGCGCGTAAGGCCGACGGCTCTTGGCCTGTCGATGCCGATATGATCGAGGGGCGCGAGGTCTCGATCGATCTCGGCGGGCTCGATATCTCTCTCTCCATGGCCGCCATCTTCCGCGGCATTCCCGACCCGCCGACCGCCTGATCCATGCTCAAAACCCGCATCATCCCGTGCCTCGACGTGAAGGACGGGCGCGTCGTCAAGGGCGTCAATTTCGTCGATCTCACCGATGCGGGCGACCCCGTCGAGGCGGCCGCCGCCTACGATGCCGCCGGCGCCGACGAGCTGTGCTTTCTCGACATCACGGCAAGCCATGAGGACCGCGACGTGATTTTCGACGTCGTCGAGCGGACGGCCGAGCGCTGCTTCATGCCGCTCACCGTCGGCGGGGGCGTGCGCACGGTGGACGACATCCGCAAGCTGTTGGAGGCCGGAGCCGACAAGGTCTCGATCAACACCGCCGCCGTCTCGAGGCGCGCCTTCGTCAAGGAGGCCTCCGAGAAGTTCGGCGCCCAGTGCATCGTGGTCGCCGTCGACGCCAAGAAGGTGTCGAGCAATGGGGAGGCCGATCGCTGGGAGATCTTCACCCACGGCGGGCGCAATCCCACGGGGCTCGATGCGCTCGCCTATGCGAAAGAGGTGGTGGCGCTCGGCGCGGGCGAGATCCTCCTCACCTCGATGGATCGCGACGGCACCAAGGCCGGCTTCGACATCCCCCTCACCCGGGCCATCGCCGACGCCGTCACGGTGCCGGTCATCGCGTCCGGCGGCGTGGGCACGCTCGACCATCTCGTCCAAGGCGTGACGGAGGGCCATGCGAGCGCAGTGCTCGCCGCCTCGATCTTCCACTTCGGCACGTTCACGATCGGCGAGGCCAAGCGGCACATGGCGGCCGCCGGCATCCCGATGCGCATGGACGGCGTGTGACGCGCCGGGCGCGGCCTATGTGCGCTCGCCGAGCTTCGTGATCGGATTGCCGCCGTAGACGCCGTACGCCGCGAGCCGGCCGCGCACCATGGACGCGGCCGCGATAACGACGCCGGTCTCGAGCCATGCCCCGTCGAGCACCACCGAATTCGCTCCGATCCACACGTCGTCCTCGAGCACGATGCCGCCCTTGCTCGCCTCGAAACGCTGCGCGCGGATGATCGTGTCGCGGCGGCGATAGGCATGGTTGACGGGTGCAAGCGTGCAGTTGGCGGCGATCAGGCAGTCGTTCCCGATCCTGATGCCGTTGCCGGTGTAGAGCACCGAGCCCGAATTGATGTAGCAGCGCTCGCCGACGATGAGATCGCCGGACCCGCCCACCGGCTTGATTTTGACGAATGCGTCGATGACCGAGTCCGCACCGATCTCGATCCGCGTTCCCCGCGTCGACGTTTCGATGTCTGCGAGAGGCGACACGCGAGCGGTGGGGTGAATCGTGATCATGGATCGGGGGTTTTCGACGGATAAAGGCAGAGGTCGCGGATCAGGCAGGCCGGGCAGTCCGGCTTCTTGGCCTTGCACACGTAGCGGCCGTGCAGGATCAGCCAATGATGGGCGGGCACGCCGTATTCAGGCGGCACGACCCGCATCAGATCCTCCTCGACCTCGAGCGGCGTCTTGCCTTTGGAAAGGCCGATGCGGTTGGCGACGCGAAACACGTGCGTGTCGACGGCGAGCACCGGCGCGCCGAAGGCGACGTTCATGACCACGTTGGCGGTCTTGCGGCCGACGCCGGGTAGCTCTTCGAGCGCCTCGCGGTCGGCCGGAACGCGCCCGCCGTGCCCGGCGACGAGCCTCTCGGACAGAGCGATGATGTTCTTCGCCTTATTGCGGTAGAGGCCGATGGTCTTCACGTACTCGCGCAGCTTTTCTTCGCCGAGCCGAATCATCTTCGCGGGCGTGTCGGCCACCTTGAACAGCGCCCGCGTCGCCTTGTTGACGCCGGCGTCGGTCGCCTGGGCCGAGAGCACCACGGCGACGAGAAGGGTATAGGGGTCCGTGTGCTCGAGCTCGCCTTTGGGCTCCGGGTTTTGGGCTGCAAATCGCGTGAAGATCTCGCGGATGTCGGCGGGCGTCAGCCGGGACCGGGGCCGCTCCCCCGCGCGTTGCCTGTCCGCCGGCGGTTTTCTCGCGCTTATGTGGGCCATCAAAGCTTTCCCGCCGTGCCCTTTGCCGATAGGTTCGCTGCCATGGACCAGAGCTTCCCCGCCACGCAAGAGAACGCCGCATTCCGAGCCGTCCTGCATCCGTATCGCTCGCTGGGCCCCAAGGGCTTTCTCGTGCTCATGACGTTCTTCGGCGTCGCGAGCTTCATTGCCGGCATCGTCTTCCTGTCGATCGGCGCCTGGCCCGTGTTCGGGTTCTTCGGGCTCGATGTCCTGCTGGTCTATATCGCCTTCAAGCTCAACTACCGGTCGGGGCGAGCCTACGAGATCGTCGAGCTCACGCCCGAGCTCTTGAAAGTGACGCGTGTCGACGCGGCAGGCAAGCAGGAGAGCTTCGATTTCAACCCGTATTGGGTGCGCGTGCGGCTCTCCGAGCGGCCGGACGGACGCACGAGGCTGCGCTTGGGATCGCACGGGCGCGAGCTCGAGTTCGCCCGCTTCCTGAACGACGAGGAGCGGCGCGATTTCGCCCGCGCGCTCGCGGGCGCGCTCGCCGTCGCGCGCGGTGCCCGCGCCTGACACCCTCACCGGATTGGCTTCAAGCAAGAAACGGGGCGCCGGTGACTTGATCGCCGCCTAGTCTTGTTGCGTGGTTTCAAGCAGTCGGCCTCGGCGGTTATCACTGGGACTTGACGCGCAAGACGGCGATCATCGGCTGGGAGGCGAGCCAGCTTGCCTGCCGGAAATAAAGGGGGCACGCCGAACCGGGCTCCGCAAAGCATTTGTGAGCCGGCGGTTCAGCGGTGGGGCTGCTAGGTCGCATCGGGCCAACAGGAGAAGTCGGATCAGGGGGTGTAGGACAGGTGTGCCGGGCCGTCCATAGTCCACAGGGACCTCCCCCAAAAAGCTGCGCCTAGTCGATCTGAAGCGTTCCCGCACAGTGCCGGCGCCGTCTGTGCTCAACGCGATCAAAGGGCCGACATTGAGCCATGCCGCAAGCCCAGCGACGAGCCGGCGGGCAATAGCGCCAG
>DATETZ010000078.1:0-6032 GCA_035283385.1 Hyphomicrobiaceae bacterium | reverse complement strand
GGTTCGCCGAGCTGGCGGTGGCGCTCGGCGGCACGGGACGGCGCGTCGTCACACGGCGCGAGCTCGGCGAGGCGCTCGCGGCGGCGCACGGCGACGAGACCACCTGGCATCTGATCGAGATCATGCTCCCGCGCGGCGAATACAGCGCGACGCTGCGCCGGTTCGCCGATGCCGTGAAGAAGCGGAGCGTGCTCGGCACCGGTTGAGATCGCTCGAACCAGGGAGACCGATCGCGAATGAGCGCACTGTCGGCCTTACCATGCGGCTTCTGATCGCCGGCTGGCACGGGCAGATCGCAACCGCTCTTGCCGAGGCTGCGCCCAAATGCGCCGACGTCACGGCGTGTGCGATCGGCCGGCCCGCGCTCGACATCTGCGAGGCCAAGAGCATCGAACGCGCGCTCGGCGACATCCGGCCCGATGTCGTGATCAACGCCGCCGCGTATACGGAGGTCGACAAGGCGGAGAGCGAGCCGGAGCGCGCCTACGCCCTCAATCGCGACGGCGCCCGGCTGCTGGCGCTGGCGGCGGCGCGCCGCGGCGTCCCCATCATCCATATCTCGTCCGACTACGTCTTCGACGGGCGCAAGACGTCGCCCTACGTCGAGACCGACGCGACGGCTCCGGCAACCGTCTATGGGTGCTCGAAGCTCGAAGGCGAGATCGCGGTCATGGAAGCGAACCCGAAGCACATCGTGCTGCGCACGGCCTGGGTGTACAGCCCCGTGGGCCGCAACTTCGTCCGTACCGTGCTTCGGCTCGCCGCCGAGCGCGGCCGGCTCAGCATCGTCGACGACCGGCGCGGCAGCCCGACCTACGCGCCGCACCTGGTCGAGGGCCTGCTCGCCCTCGCGCGGCGCTTGAGCGCAGGCGGCGGCGCGGCCTGGGGCATCTATCATGCCGCGGGCAGCGGAACGGCGACGTGGTACGAGCTGGCGCGCGAGGTGCTGAGCCACTCGGCCGCGCTCGAGGGGCCCAAGGCCGAGGTCGCCGCAATCGGCACGTCTGACTATCCGACGCCGGCTTTGCGGCCCGCAAACTCGCAACTCGACTGCTCGAAGCTCGATCGGGCGTTCGGCATCAGGCTCCCGCCATGGCAGGACGGCGTGGCGGAGTGCGTGACGCGACTTCTGCAAGTCGCGGCAAACGCTCACGATTGAGCGTTTGTTGACCTGCTTATTAACACCATAGACGCCGGCCGGAGTGGACTTGCGGCACAACCGATTATAGAGATTTCACTGTGCTGGCAGGGGCCGCTCGAAACCGTCCAGGCATCGGCGAGCTGAGCGATCGAGCGCCTGGATTTTCCATCTCGCTCATGGTCCGTTGGGCGGACCGTCCATTGCGTGGTGTTGAGTATAGTAGAGTAGAGTCCATAGTCGGTGGGCAACGCCTTGAAGTTCCTCGTTCTAGTTATCGGCTTAGCAGCGTGTGCGGCCTATTTCGGCTTCGCGCCCATGAGGCCCGGACATGTCGTCACCAATCGTGACGCGCCGGGTGGCGATCTCGCGTTTGCGCCGGCCACGGCGGCGACTGGGTTGGCGGTTGCCCAATCGAATGAAAACAATCCGGCCAGCTCGGGAGTGACCCCCGAGAAGACGACGACAGAGTCTCACGAAACGCTTCACATAGCAGGGCCTGAACCTCTCGCTGGGGCCGCTCGGCTCACTTCGACTGAGCCTGTCGACGTGGAGGCTCGCCGAGCGCTTGCACGCGATCTCGAGGCCGAGCTCGTCCGGCTTGGCTGCTACAAAGGCCCAGCCGATGGACAATGGCCCGTCGAGGCGAAGCGGGCGCTCGAGACGTTTACAGCGCGTTTCAATGCGCAGCGAACGTCTGATGAGCCCGACGGAGCCCTCCTGAGCTTGGCACGAAATCAGCGGGACGGGTCTTGCATCGAGGGCGTCGCTGTCCAGGATGCTTCGATTGAGGCGCCAAAAGCCGGCGAGACCCCTGCTGCAACGATTCCGGGTCGAATGGGACTGGGTGCGGCCTCGTCCGAAACCGAGCCTCAGCCGGCAACTCCCCGCCGTAGCGGCCGGCCCCCTGACGTCTGGCCCGGCGAGCTTGAAAAGCTCTTTCTGCATCCGCTTGGCCAGCCGTGACGGCCAAGCGCGCTCTCCTCCAGCCGCACACCGGGCACGGCAGCGCTAAAGCGAAAGCGCGAAGCTCGCTATCGAGCGGGCAGCTTGAGACAGGTTTTCCGGATGCGTGGCGCGTGTGCCGCGGCGCGGCGCGAGGTCATGGTCGCCGCCGGCCGCCCAGTGGAACCGGATGGCCGGGGATAGCCGGTAGCTCTCGACCTCGCCCCGTGCTCCGAAGGGATCGCGCTCGCCCTGCACGATGAGCATGGGGCAAACGAGCCTCTCGAGATGCTGCGTCCTCACCTGATCCGGCTTGCCCGGCGGATGGAAGGGATAGCCGAGGCAGACGAGCCCGGCGGCGAGGCCATCGAGATGGAGCTTGTCCGCAATGAGGCTCGCGACGCGCCCGCCCATCGACTTGCCGCCGATCACGAGGCGCTCTGGCCCGGCTCCTCGCGCCGCGAGGCGGGCGACGACGGCCTCGTACTCGCCGATGAGCCGCTCGGCCTTGGGCGGCGGCGTTCGCTTGCCATTTCGCCGCCGCGCCGCCATGTAGGCAAACTCGAAGCGGCTCACCTTGACGCCGCGCTCGATGAGAAGCCCGGTCATCGCTGCCATGAACGGGCTCGTCATCGGTGCTCCGGCCCCATGGGCGAGCAGTACATGCGCGGGCGCTCGCTGCGGGCCCGCGGTCAGGATCTCGTTCATCTCAGCCATGATCTCGGTTGTGGCGGCGCAATCCGGCACCTTCTAAGCACAGACGAAACCAAGCAGAGACGGCCGAAGGCCGGGGACGGCGATCCGTGGAGCTTTTGGAGGGCATGAGCGAGACTTGGCTGCGGCTCCTCACCTTCGCGGCCGTCTTCGCCCTCATGGCGGCGCTCGAGCTTGTGATCCCGAAGCGCAGGCTCAAGGCGCTGAAGGCACGGCGCTGGGCGACGAACCTCACGATTGTCGGGCTCGACAGCCTCCTCGTGCGGGGGATGGCGAACCTCGCGGTGCCGCTGGCCGCCGTCGCCGCCGCGCTTTATGCCGAACAGCAGGGCGTCGGGCTTTTCAATTGGCTCGCCTGGCCGGCGTGGCTCGAGGGTTTGCTCGCCATCGCCGCCCTCGATTTCGTGCTTTGGCTGCAGCACGTGGCCGCTCACAAGGTGCCGCTCCTGTGGCGGCTGCATCAGATGCATCACGCCGATGTCGATATCGACGTGACGACGGCCATCCGCTTTCACCCGGCCGAGATCGCCCTCTCGATTTTGTGGAAAATCGTCTGGGTGCTGGGGCTCGGAGCGGCGCCGCTCGCGGTGCTGCTGTTCGAGGTGATCCTCAACTGCTGCGCCATCTTCAACCATGCGAACATCGCACTCCCGAAGGCGCTCGACGGCGTCCTGCGCGCGCTCATCGTGACGCCGGACATGCATCGCGTGCACCATTCGATAAGCCGGCGCGAGCACAATTCGAACTACGGCTTCAATCTGTCGGTCTGGGACCGGGCCTTGGGCACGTACACGCCCGAGCCGGAAAAGGGCCACGAGGGCATGACGATAGGCCTTGCGCCGTACCAGTCCGAGGCGCCGACCCGCATCGGCTGGAGCCTCGCTTTGCCGTTCAAACCCCTGCCCAAGGGCGATTGACACTCGCAATTTGGCCCAGGCTCGGGCTAGGATGACGCGAAATTGATTTGCCGCGGGGGCTCATGCCGTTCGCCCGAACCCTTGCCGTTTGCGCCTTGCTGGCCGCTCCGCTCGCGCTCGCGCGCGCGCAATCGGGCGCGGAACTCCCGGAGGGGCGGTCGTGGCAGAAGCCGGCCACGGCGACGGCGGAAGCTGCCGCGGCAAAGGCCGCCGAGGCCTCGTCCCCCGCACCGGTCACGGCAGCCACGTCGGCGACGGCGACTGTCGCTCCCGTGACAGAGGCCGCCGGCACCGGCACAGCGCCCGTTACACCGGCCACCGATCCCGATTCAGCGCCCACGACGGCGCCGTCCGTCGCAGCGGCCACGGCGTCCTCTGACGCTGAATCGCCGCCCGCCGCCACGCCACCAGCCGACGTTCCGGCCAAGGGCGCAAAGGGCGCCAAAGCCAAGAAGGCCGCTCCGGTTCCGGCCAAGGAGCTGTTCGGGGCCGCCAAGGCACCCGCTCCGCTGGCGGCGCGCGCCATTGGTTGGTACGCCAAGGGCTGTCTTGCCGGCGCTAAGCCGATCGCCGTCGACGGGCCCGCGTGGCAGGTAATGCGACTCTCGCGCAACCGCAACTGGGGCCATCCCGAGATGATCGCGCTGCTCGAGCGGTTCGCCTCCGACGTGAAGCAGCACGACAATTGGCCGGGCCTTCTCCTCGGCGATATCGCCCAGCCCCGCGGCGGCCCGATGACGTCGGGCCATGCGAGCCACCAGGTCGGCCTCGACGCCGACGTCTGGCTGACGCCGATGCCGGACCGCCGCCTGACCGAGAAGGAGCGCGAGGACATTTCGGCGACGTCGATGTTGGCCGCCGACGATATCTCGGTCGATCCCAAGGTGTGGGGCGAGGGTCAGGTGAAGATCATCAAGCGCGCCGCCTCCTACCGCCAAGTCGAGCGCGTGCTCGTCCACCCCGCGATCAAGAAGGCGCTGTGCGAGGCCGCGGGCACCGACAGGGGCTGGCTCGCCAAGGTCAGACCGTATTGGGGCCATTACTACCACTTCCACATCCGCATCGGCTGCCCCACGGGCTCGAAGGGGTGCACGTCGCAGCCGCCGCCGCCGGGCGACGACGGGTGCGGGGCAGAGCTCAAGCACTGGATCAAGCTCATCACGCCGCCAAAGGCCGCGCCGGAGCCGAAGGTGGCGGAGAAGCCCGCGAAGCCGGAAAAGAAGAAGCCCGACATCATGCTCGCACAGCTTCCTGCCGATTGCCGGGCGGTGTTGGCAGCGGGCGAGGAGAAGCCCTCGACCGCGAAGCCGGCCGCAACCGCCGGCGCGGCAGCAAACGATGCGCCCAAAGACGCTCCCAGGACCGCCGCGCAGCGGTAGCACCGGCAGACAAGCAGACAATGGATACGGTGCAAATTCTTAATTGTTTATATTTCTTAAGAGAAACTGCTGGACCTCCTGATCCAGGCGCTGTTTGGCCGCTGCTCTGTCGCCGGCCTTGATTTGCGCGACAGAAATCTGCACGGAATGAAGGTTCTCGCGTGTTCCGGCCAGTGTTATGTCCGCACCAAACGCGCGTCCGGATGTTTTCAGAATCGCAATTCGAGGGTTGACGCTGGCTTGGGCGAGAATATCGAAATCGACCCGGTAGCTCATGGCCTCGGGAGTCTCCTTCGCCTTGGAAAGAGCCTCGGTGGCATTCAAGAGCCAATTGTAAAGGCCGACCCCGCCTTCGAGCCGCGTCGGAACGGTGCCGCTTTGGTCGGGGGGGCGGCACTCCAAATCCCAGGTCTCATAGCCGACGGTCAAGTTGGTATCGCGCGTCGCCTGCCTCGTGAGACCGCCGGTGAATCCGATCGTGAAGGTTCCGTTCGAAATGGGCACGACGAGGTTCGCGTTCCCAGAGCCGGAACCGGTCTCCACGACTCTCAGCGCATAATTGACTTGGACCAACTGCTCCTTGGCAAAGGAATAATAGACACCCAAATAATCGACGGCCTCCTTCAATTCGCACTCGACGGAATAAAGTATGTCCGCCACTTTCACATAGTCCCGCTCGGTAATGGGCGGAACCGTGGCGCACCCCCCGCTCCCTACCGTGACAGCACAAAACGAGGCGAGAAAAACACCACGCATCACCCTACCCCAGGAACTCGACAACGAGTTTTTTCGAGTCTTGAGATGTGGGGTTGGGGGGTGCAACTGGATTGTTCGCCCGCGCCGCGATTCACCGCCTCCGCGTGACGGAATCGACACACGGGCATCGGCCGCCGCGGCCCCATCAGGAGCCGGCCGTGACACCGGTGGTTAGAGCGCAGG
>DATETZ010000077.1:0-7910 GCA_035283385.1 Hyphomicrobiaceae bacterium | reverse complement strand
CAAGCTGCCGGTGCTCACGAGCCTGGCGGCCAAGGTCGACAAGGTGATCATCGGCGGCGGCATGGCTCATACGTTCCTCGAGGCGCAGGGCTTGAAGCTTGGCAAGTCGCTTGCCGAGCCGGCCTTGTTCGAGACGGCGCTTTCCATTCTGGCCGCCGCAAAGGCCAAGGGTTCCGAGATCGTGCTGCCGGTCGACATCGTTTGCGCGAGCGAGTTCAAGGCCGGCGCGGCCTGGTCCGTTGTCGACGTCGAGAAGGTGGCGCCCGATTGCCTGGCCCTCGACATCGGGCCGCGCTCGGTCGCGATCATGGCCGAGGTCCTCTCGGGGTGCAAAACCTTGCTCTGGAACGGCCCGCTCGGGGCGTTTGAGGTCAAGCCCTTCGATGCTGGAACATGCGCATTGGCGCGCGAGGCGGCCCGACTGACAAAAGCGGGCGCCCTGGTGTCGGTGGCCGGCGGGGGCGATACGGTCGCCGCGCTCAACGCAGCGGGCGTGGCCGGCGACTTCACCTATGTCTCGACCGCGGGCGGCGCGTTCCTCGAGTGGCTCGAGGGACGCGAGCTCCCAGGCGTCGCCGCGCTCGCGCGCTGAGCCGTTGTTCGCAGCGGCGACGAAACCGCTCCGTCCCGTGCTACGTAGGTCTTCGCACATGAAGGATGCGGGAGAGGACAAAAAGCATTTCGATGGTCGCTGAAGCGCATCTTTATCTCGGTGTGGCGCTCGCGGGGCTGGTGAGCTTTCTCTCGCCATGCGTGCTGCCGCTGGTGCCGCCCTATCTCGGCTATCTCGGCGGCACGACCCTCGACCAGATGACGGCGGAGGGGGGGCTCGAGAACCGGGTGTGGCGGCGCGTCGTCCTGGCCTCCCTGTTCTTCGTCCTGGGATTCACGACGGTGTTCGTGGCGCTGGGCGCGAGCGCCTCGATGGTCGGCCAGCTCATTCAGACCTACAGAATCGAGCTCGGCATGCTGGCGGGCGTCATCATCATCCTGTTCGGCCTGCATTTCCTCGGCGTCCTGCGCATCCCTCTGCTCTATGTCGAGGCGCGCTATCACGCCGGCATGCCGGGTGCGAGCTATGCCGGGGCCTATGTCATCGGCCTCGCCTTCGCGTTCGGCTGGACGCCGTGCATTGGCCCTATCCTCGCAACCGTGCTCGCCGTCGCGGCCAACGAGGCAAGCTTGGGCGCGGGCGTGCGCCTCCTGACCGTCTACTCGCTCGGTCTCGGCGTGCCCTTCGTTCTCGCGGCGGTGGCGATCCAGCCGTTCCTGTCCTTCATGCAGCGCTTCCGGCCCTACCTCGGAACCATTGAGAAAGTGATGGGCGTGCTCTTGATCGTAACCGGCATCGCATTTCTGAACATTTTCGACTGGCTCAGCATCAATGCTTTCGGGCAGTGGCTGATCGAGACCTTCCCGGGGCTGGCGCGAATTGAAGACTGGGCGACGCCCGACAGTCTCCCGGGCGAGATCACGAGACGGGCAACAGGCAGGTGAGCGCATGGCCGCGGCCAGAAAGAGAGCCGCCATCGCTTTGACCATTGCCGGGTCTGACAGCTCGGGCGGGGCCGGCATCCAGGCGGACATCAAGACGTTCACGGTGCTCGGCGTCTACGGCGCCTCCGTCATAACGGCGCTGACCGCACAGAACACGCAGGGCGTGCAGGGGGTCCACTCCGTGCCTCCAGAGTTCATTGCCAAGCAGATCGCTTCCGTCGCCTCCGATCTTGCGATCGGAGCGGTAAAGACCGGAATGCTCGGCGACCGCGCTACCGTGGAGACGGTTGCCGCCGCATTGCGCCAGCATGATCTCCGGCCGGTGGTGGTCGATCCCGTCATGGTGGCGACGAGCGGCGACGCGCTGCTCGCTCCCGATGCCGTCGACGCCGTGCGCCGGGAGCTCTTCCCGCTGGCCGACATCGCGACGCCGAACCTGCCTGAGGCTGCGCGGCTTCTCGACGAGCCGGTCGCGATGACCGAAAGCGAGATGGAGGCACAGGGGCGAAGGCTGGTTGCGCTCGGGGCGCGGGCGGTGCTCATCAAGGGGGGACATGGAACGGGGCCGGAGGCCGTCGACTTTTTCGTCGCGGAGGGGGTCGCGAGCCGGCTTGCCAAGCCGCGCCTCGCCACGCGCAACATCCACGGGACCGGCTGCACGCTGTCGGCTGCCATAGCGGGTCTCCTGGCGAGAGGCGAGCCGCTCGAGGCGGCGGTTCGGCTCGCGAAGGAGTTCGTCTGGCGGGCCATCGCCGCCGGTCGGGACCTCGAGATCGGGCATGGAGCCGGACCGGTCGATCACCTTCACGACATCAGGGGCAACAATGGCTAGTGTCCCGAATCCGAAGTTCGCACCCACTATGCTGCAAGCGAGTTTGCGAACTTCGGATTCGGGACACTAGAAATCAACGAGTTGCTAGTGGGGCTTTGGTTCAGAGATTCCCTCCCAACCTGGTGGCACGTGATGGGAACTTCTGAACCGCCACGCTAGCCGGAGTGACGGCCAAGGAAGAGCGGCGGCTCAAGGGGGGATCTGCTCGTGTTGCAATTTTGCATCGGAGTGGACACAAATCGGCGCGAGCCTCCTTGCGAGGAAGCGGCGCCTCTGCAACTCTTCTCATAGTGGTGCGCTTAGGCTTGCGCCGCGCATCGTTTTTGGGGGGAGGGCCAAGCGGCGATCAGGGACGCTTCTTGGCCTGGCTGAAGAACCGGTCCGGAAAACTCCGGACCGGTTTTTTGTGCTTTTTTCCAGGTCTTCGTTGGCCCGGTGACGTCCTCCCGTGCGCCGGCCGGAGTCGAATCCGGAGTAGAATGACGAGGCGAAGCAGAGCTTCCGGCGGGGCGCGAAGCGCAGATGAGCGATATTCAAGACCCGATGCCGCGCGCGAGGCTGTCGGAGCCGGAGCGTCTCTCCTTCGCCGCGCGTCTCGGCCTCTTCTACGCCGCCCTGTTCCTCATCTATGGCGTGCACGTGCCCTATCTGCCGGTCTGGCTCGACTGGCGGGGGCTCACCGCCGAGGAGATCGCGGCGGTGACGGCGGCGCCGTTCTTTATCCGGCTCGCCGTCACTCCGGCTCTCGCGCTCGTGGCCGACCGGCTCGGCAATCATCGGGGCATGATCCAAGCGCTCTGCTGGGCCGGGCTCGCGTTCGCGCTCGTGTTGAGCCAGATGCACGGCTTCTGGCCCGTGCTGTTCGCGGCGATCGCGTTTTCGATCGCGATCTCGACCATCATGCCGCTGACGGAGGCGGTGGCCATCGAAGGCGCGAAATGGGCGGGGCTCGATTACGGACGGATGCGGCTCTGGGGCTCGCTGAGCTTCATCGGCGTCGGGCTCCTGGGCGGCGCCCTGGTCGACCGGCTCGGCGCGGGCATCGGCATCTGGCTCATCGTGGCCGGTGCGGCGGCAACGGCCGCGGCGGGCCACTCGCTGCCGAGGATCGCTCCGGCAACGCCGGCCGGGGCTGATCGAGGGGCCTGGCGCGGCAGATTTCTCGGTGACGAGGCCTTGAGCCTGGTGAGGTCGCCGCTGTTTCTGGTGTTCCTCCTCGCGGCCGGAGCCGTGCAGGGGGCGCATGCGATGTTCTATGCGTTCGGTGCGCTCAATTGGCGCGCGCAAGGCATCTCGACCACATGGGTCGGAGCACTATGGGCCATCGGCGTTTTGGCAGAGGTTCTGCTCTTCGCCTATTCCGGGCCGGTTTTGCGCCGCTTCGGGGCCGTGGCGCTGCTCATCTGCGGCTCTGCGGCCGCGCTCGTGCGCTGGAGCACGATGAGCCTCGACCCGCCGCTATGGCTCTTGATACCCCTGCAACTTCTGCATGCGCTGACCTACGGCGCCTCGCATCTCGGCGCCGTCCATTTCATATCGCAAGCCGTGTCTCCGGGCGCGGCCGGCACCGCTCAGGCGCTTTATGCCACGGTTGCCGCCGGCCTGATGATGGGAGGGGCCACACTCGTCTCGGGGCCGCTGTATGCGGCCTTCGGCGGGCGCGCCTATCTCGCCATGGCTGTCCTCGCAACCGTCGGGCTCATCGCGAGCCTTCTCCTCCTGCGCCGGACGGGGCAAGCCCTGTGGGGTGCGGCCAGCGGGCGTCCCCCGCGCTTGAATTAAGGGATAGTCTAGCCCCAGAGCGCGGGAGAGGGCGGCGCGATGAGGCCGTTCTCGATGACGAGGCCGTCCGGCCGGTCGCTGGCCAGGAGCAGCGGGCCGTCGAGGTCGACCCAATCGGCATTCTGGGCGAGGAGAAAGGCCGGGGCCATGGCGAGCGAGGTCGCCACCATGCATCCTGCCATGACCTTTATCTGGCGCCCACGGGCCACCGCCGCCATGGCGAGCGCTTCCGTGAGGCCGCCCGCCTTGTCGAGCTTGATGTTGACGGCCTCGTATCGGCCGGCGAGCGCGCCAATGTCGCCGCACGTGTGGGCGCTTTCGTCCGCACAAACGGGAATGGGATGCGCAATGCCGGCGAGTGCTTGGTCTCGCCCGGCGGGCAAGGGCTGCTCGATCAGCTCTATCCGCGCCGCCGACGCAGCGGCAAGAAACGGGACCAGCATGTCGGGCGACCAGCTTTCGTTGCAGTCGGCGATGAGGCGCGCCTCGGGCCGCGCTTGGCGCACGGCTCGCATGCGGTCGGGGTCGCCAGTGCCGCCGAGCTTTAGCTTCAAGAGCCTCAAGTGCGGCACAGAGCGGGCGGCGGCGGCCATTTCGTCTGGGCTTGCGAGGCTCAGCGTGAAGCAGGTCTCGAGGGGACGCAGGCTGCCCACCCCGGCAAGTTCGGCGACGCTCGTGCGAGCCTGCTTTGCCTCGAGATCCCAGAGCGCACAGTCGAGGGCGTTGCGGGCGGCGCCCGCCGGCATGCCCGCTACAAGAGCCGAGCGGCTCGAAAACGGTCCGGCGCTCTCGATCAAGGCGACGACGCTCTCCACCGTCTCGCCGTAGCGCGCATAAGGAACGGCCTCCCCGCGTCCGATGACGCGCCCGTCGCTCAACGTCACGACGACGACCCGGGCCTCGGTCTTGGCGCCGCGCGCGATGACGAACGCGCTCTTGAGGGGCCAAGTCTCGGTGCGGACGTCGCGCGTCACGGTCGCCATTGCGGCGGCCGTCACGTAATCCGGCCGCTCGCGTGGGCGAGGAAGAGGTAGACGCGGCCCATGTCCGACATCTGGTGGTTGTGGGCGAGCTGTCCCGACGGGTCCTTCAGCTCGGCCTCGTGGCGGATGCGCTCGAAGTCGGCGAGATACCGATTGACGGTTCTCTGCAACTCGGGATCCGTGTGATAGCGGCCCTTGACATCATCGAAGGCAGGGCGGCTCTCGGTCGAGTAGATGCTGCGCACCATGACGCCGCGCTGCCCGGCGTTGATGCGCGACCAGATGGCCGCGGTGGTGGCGGGATCGAGGGCGCGGGCGATAACGTCGATGCTGTGATGGAACGGCAAGCCCGGATAAGCCATGGCGCCGGCCGGATTGCCGTCCTCGTCGCGCGAGGCCCGTGCCAGGAGGTCGCCCAGCGTCCAGTGGTCCCGGGGCTCGACTGCGCCGTATTGCGGTGCAGGGCGCGGCAGAGCCGGAGGAAGGCCCGCGCGTTGCAAGTCGGGAGGCCGCGGGGCATGCGGCCGGCTCATGAGCTCGGATGCAACCGATGGCGAGAGCGAGGGCAGAGCATGGCCGCCGGAGGCGTGCGTCTCGTAGCTGTACGCGCCGGAGAGCGATACCGAGGGCAGGGGTGGGGCGACGTCGCGCCGGTGCGCCGTGCGGCTGGTCAGATTCGAAAGCTGCTCGAGGGCGCGCAGCTGGTCCTGCAGGGCGCGGCGCATGGCATCGGCGCTTTCTCGCGTCGTCACCGGTAGCTGCTCCATCTGCTCTCTGAGCCGGGCCTGCTCGGCGGCGATGTCGGCGGCGGCGCGCTGGG
Source organism: Hyphomicrobiaceae bacterium (assembly GCA_035283385.1). Taxonomy (GTDB): domain Bacteria; phylum Pseudomonadota; class Alphaproteobacteria; order Rhizobiales; family Hyphomicrobiaceae; genus Hyphomicrobium_C. Next base: position 1,996 of record DATETZ010000077.1, on the reverse strand, counting down.
CGCGCTGGCGCACCTCATCCGAGGTCTGGTCGAAGCGGCTCGCAAGTGAATCAAGCTGCTCGTTGACCGCCGTCGAGACCGACGAGAAGCGGCGCCTCAGCTCCTCGAGCGCCCGGTCGCCTTCTACCCCGGTCTCGGTTCTGAACCGCTCGATATCGGCGAGCGCGGCGCGGGTCGTCGACTCGGTCCCGATCCTGAGCTGCTCCGCGACGGCGCGCGCGCGCGTCTCGGCATCGCTAAGCGAGCCCTCGATCGACGAGGAATAGCCCTCGACGAAGCGACCGAACTCGTCGGCCTTTCCCGACAGCCGGTCGAGCGTGTGGGCGAGGTCGGCGTGACGGCTCTCGAGGGTGGTGTCGATCTTGTAGTTGGCGGTTTCGAGAGCGTTCGCGGCCTTCATGATGACATGGCCCTGGTTCTCGAACCGGTTGGTGACGCCGTGGATTTGCGTCAAGAGGTTCTCGGAGACGTTTTTCAAGAGCTCGGACTGGTTTGCGAGACCCTCGATGGCCCGCAAGGACTGGCGCGTGATATTCTCGCTCGTGCGGCGCACGGAGCTGATGCCCTGCATGAGGGTTTCGTCGAGTTCGACCGCCTGCCTGCCGATCGTCTCGCCGAACGTGTTAGCGTGGGTCTCGAGAGCGGTCGTCAGCGCGCGGGCCTTATCTCCGACGGCGCTGTCGATCAGCCTGGTGGATTGCAGGATCGTCTCGTCGAACAGCCGCAAGCGCTCGCTGAACGCCGCATCGAGCGACTTCGTGCGTTCGACGAGCTGGATATCGAGCGCTTGGGCGCGGTTGGCGAGGCTCGTGTCGAGCGCACGGGCATACTCCTCGAACACCGCTTGCAGGCTTTCGGTGCGGTGAGAGAGCGAGCTATCGAGCTTGTGCATGTAGTCGCCGATGGCCGCCTGGAGCTGCTCGGTGCGCGTTCCGAGCGCCTCGGACAGCGCCTGCGCCCGGTGCTCGAGGGCGGAGTCGAGCGCGCCGGTGTAGCCTTCGAGCAGGTTCTGCAGCTGGTCGGTTCGCGCGCCGAGCGTGGTCTCGAGGCGGCCGGCGGTCTGCCCCACGGCAGACTCGAGCGCGGTGAGGTTCTCTCCCGCGCCCTCGATGATGTGGGCGAGCTTGACCTGCTGGTTCGACAGCTTCTCGATCAAGACCGGAATGTCGGTGCCGAGCGTCTTCAAGGTGTCGGTCACACGCTCGCTGGTATTGAGAAGCGCGTGCCGCTCGCCGGTGAGCTCCTGGATCAGTCCGCGGATCTTGCGCTCGTTGTCCTCGTAGGAGCGCTCGAGTGCCGACACCTCGTTATGGACCAGCGCCTCGAGCTCGCCGGCGCGGCCGAGCGCGCGCGAGACGGCGTCGTTCATGAACGCCACCTGCCGCCGCACCGCCTGCCCGAGCGAGGCAACCGACTGCTCGGCCATGCGGTCCGGCTCGGCGAGCCTAATGGCGACCTCGGTCATGGTCGACGAGCGTAACCTCAGCTCCTCCGAGCGCCAGGCGAGGAGCGCCAGGAACCAGATGACGGCAATCGGCACGGCAACGGCGGCGGCGGTGAGGAACGTCGCGGGCTGGGCGACAACCTCGAGCAGACCGGCCCCCCGATCGAGCGCTGCGTCGACGATCACCCAGGCGAATCCGAGACCGACGAGCGCCCACACCACGCTGGCGATGCCGGCATACTTGAAGGCCTTGATGGACGGTTTCTGGTCGAGCGCGTAGATCAGGCCGCCGATGGACGGGGCATCGTCGTTGGCGGCGATCTTGCCGCGAACGGGTCCCGCGGGCCGGCGCCGTGCAACCCGGCGTTGCGCCGGCTCGGCGCCCGCCGGGGTCGAGCGGCCATCAGCGCCGGGCGTGCGTTCCACACCGGGGAGCGGCGGCGGCTTGCCGGGCCGGAACTCCCCGTCGGCGGCTGGCACGGATGGCGCGCCCGCGAGAGCAACAGGCAGCTCGGACGCTGAGTGAGGAAGCTCGGGGGAGGGAGCGGCGGG
>DATETZ010000076.1:0-6786 GCA_035283385.1 Hyphomicrobiaceae bacterium | reverse complement strand
CCTCAAGCCGCCCTTGCCCGGCGTCACGCCGCCGGCGACCTTGGTGCCGTAGGCGCGCGCCTGTTTGGTGTGAAACGTGCCCTGGGCCCCGGTGATCCCCTGGCAGATGGTGACCGTGCTCTTGTCGACGAGGATGGCCATGGGCTTTCTCAGCTCGCTCAGTTCATTGGGGCGCTAGAGGTTTGCAAATGGATTGACGACGCGTACTGAGCCGTAGAGCTGTCCGTCGTTCAGGTCTTCCGTATAGAGGATGCCCGCGCGTAGTGTCTCTGCAGCGGCAATGATGGCGCCATCCCAGTAGGAGATCTTGTAGCGTTCCGCGCTTTCTATGCCGCGCTTCACCAAGCTGACGTCGATCGGAACACATGGCTGCTCCTCGAACTGCTCGATCCATTCGAGAGCCTCGACCGATCGCATCGGTACCTGGACCTTGCGGGTTACAGTCACGAAGAACTCTTGGAGAATCTGGCCGGAGAGACCGAACGGCAACGCGATCAGTTCGCGCGCCTTGCTCCGCTTCTTCTCTTCCGTACCAGGCCGCGCAGCGGCATAGACGAGAACATTCGTATCGAGGACGCAATCAACGGTCATAGAGATCGTCCCGCGTCCAGGTCTTGGGGCCGACCTCCATCTTCGAAGCGTCGCTCAGTTCGAGCAGCCGCTGCCGCGCCTTGGCCGCGCGATCTTCAATGTCTGCGAGGTGCGTCAAGTGCTCGCGCACGATTGCGTTCACGGTCGTATCTCGGGCAGCCGCATACTTGCGCACTGCCTCGAGCACTTCGTCGTCGATGGCCAAGGTGATGTTCTTCATTCACACAGGTTATGTGTAACTGTGTTAGAGGTCAAGGTGGACCTTCGTGGGCTGTCGCATTGACTTGCCGAGCAAGGCGCAATCCGAGTTCGGATATCACGTATTCTGTCTCATGGAATTCACTCCGTTCCCTCTCGATAATGCCGAGCTCTTCACAATCCAGCATTATCTGCTCACCGAGCCGAACGATCTCACGTCGCAATCCTTCATCGTTCTTCCACCCCTTTTCATCCACCGCAATTTTGCACAACGAAGGTGGCAGCTCACTCTTCTTGTGAAGCTCCTGCAGAATGTCCATGGCGGCATAAGGAATCGAAACATATCGCTTCAACTTCGCGCGCGCGTGGGTAAAGATCGTCAGCAAGCTAATCGAGTGCCCGAGAAAGTCATATCGCTTACTGGCCAATTGTTCAGTGAGATGTGAGAGATCGCCACTGTTCTCTGCAGAGCGAGAGATCGCCGGCGCACGACGTTCGCGATCCCACCTCTCAACCACTTGAGAAAGGCCCAGCCCGCTCCAACAATTGTCGCTATCGCCGCGAGCGTTCCGAGTAGGTTGCGGCTAGCCTCGTCGCTTGCCCACGCAATGAAAGAGCGAAGCCAATCGATTAGAATCTCCCACACAGCATTGCTCCCGAATTTGCCAGCTTAACAAACTATCACCGCCGAAGCGTGTGGCCGCACAGCAAATCCAGATCTTCACCCTGCCTTCTTCACTTCATCCGTAATCTTCTTGGCGGCATCCGCGAGGTCGTCGGCGGGCACGATCTTCAAGCCGCTCTTGGCCAGGATCTCCTTGCCGAGCTCGACGTTGGTGCCCTCGAGGCGGACCACCAGCGGCACCGTAATGTGCATCTCGCGCGCCGCCGCAATCACACCCTCGGCAATGATGTCGCAGCGCATGATGCCGCCGAAGATGTTGACCAGGATGCCTTTGACCGCGGGATCGGAGAGGATGATCTTGAACGCCGCCTCGACCTTTTCTTTCGACGCGCCGCCGCCGACGTCGAGGAAGTTCGCGGGCTCGGCGCCGTAAAGCTTGATGATGTCCATGGTCGCCATGGCGAGGCCGGCGCCGTTGACCATGCAGCCGATGGTGCCGTCGAGCTTGACATACGAGAGATCGTGCTTCGAGGCCTCGATCTCCATCGGGTCCTCCTCGCTCGCGTCGCGCAGCCGGGCGATGTCGGGATGGCGGAAGAGGGCGTTGCCATCGAAGTTCATCTTGGCGTCGAGGCAGACGAGCTTGCCGTCCTTGGCGACGATCAGCGGATTGATCTCGATCAGGCTCATGTCCTTCTCGACCATCATCCGGTAGAGCGCGCCCACCATCGCGACGCACTCCTTGATCTGGGCGCCCTTCAGGCCGAGCGCGAAGGCGATCTTGCGTCCGTGAAACGGTTCGAAGCCCGAGGCCGGGTCGACCGACATCGTGAGGATCTTGTCCGGCGTCTCGCGGGCGACCTTCTCGATGTCCACGCCGCCTTCGGTCGATGCGATGAAGGCGACGCGCGAGGACGCCCGGTCGACGAGGGCCGAGAGGTAGAGCTCGCGGGCGATGCTCGCCACTTCCGAGATATAGAGGCGCCTCACGATGCGCCCCGCAGGCCCGGTCTGCGCCGTGACGAGCGTCGCGCCCAGCATCTCGCCGGCGAACTGCCTCACCTCGTCGATCGAGTTCGCGAGCCGCACGCCGCCCTTCTCGCCCGCCCGTTTTTCCTTGAACCGGCCCTTGCCCCGTCCGCCGGCGTGGATCTGCGCCTTGACCACCCAGACCGGGCCCTTGAGCTCGCGCGCCGCGCGGACCGCCTCCTCGACTGAGAACGCGGCACTACCCCTTGGAATGGGCACGGCGTAAGCGGCGAGCAGCTCTTTCGCCTGATGCTCATGGATATTCATGCTGGGGTTGGCTCCATTCCCCCCTCTCCCCATCATCCTTGATGATGGGGAGAGGGCACTTGGCTAGGCGGCGAGCTGAGGGTTGATCTTCACGCACGCGTCGACGAGGGACTTCACAGATTCGATCGATTTCATCAACATCGAGCGTTCCGCCGAGTTGAGATCGATCTCGACCACGCGCTCGGCTCCGCCCGCGCCGAGAATCACCGGCACGCCGACGTAGAGCCCCTTCACCCCATACTCGCCGTTGAGGTAGGCGGCGCACGGCAGCACACGCTTCTTGTCCTTGAGATAGCTTTCCGCCATCGCGATCGCCGAGGCCGCGGGTGCGTAGTAGGCCGAGCCGGTTTTCAGGAGTGCGACGATCTCGCCGCCGCCTTTGCGGGTCCGGTCGAGGATCTGATCCAGCCGGTCCTGCCGGATCCAGCCCATCTTGACGAGATCGGGGAGCGGGACGCCGCCGACCGTCGAGTAGCGCGTGAGGGGGACCATGTCGTCGCCATGGCCGCCGAGCACGAACGCGGACACGTCCTCGACCGAGACCTTGAACTCGTCGGCGAGGAAGTGGCGGAAGCGCGCGGTGTCGAGGACGCCGGCCATGCCGACCACCATATTGCGCGGCAGGCCCGACGCCTTCTGCAGCGACCACACCATGGCGTCGAGCGGATTCGTGATCACGATGACGAAGCTCGACGGCGCGTACTTCTTGATCCCGGCCCCGACCTGCTCGATGACCTTGAGGTTGATGCCGATGAGATCGTCGCGGCTCATGCCGGGCTTCCTCGGCACGCCGGCCGTGACGATGCACACTCCGGCGCCCTCGATATCCGCATACGCGTTGGTGCCCTTCAGGTTGCAGTCGAAACCGTCGACCGCGCCCGATTGCGCGATATCGAGCGCCTTGCCTTGCGGAAGCCCCTCCATGATGTCGAAGATGACCACGTCACCGAGCTCCTTGAGCCCGATCAGGTGTGCGAGCGTGCCGCCGATCATGCCACCGCCGATCAGCGCGATCTTGGTGCGCGCCATGCGAGCATTCTCCCTGAGCTCAGCCCCTCGCGGCGATAGAACTGTGACCGATCGAACGCGATCCGAGGATCGCCCTCAATCGCCCTCAATTGTCCGCGCGACAGGCTATTGAGCGGCCTTCCTAAGCTGAAACGGGCCTGCGCTCAAGCCCGTGCCTCCCGGCATGCGCCTAAACCATGGCGCCGTGCCTCGGCATGCTATCGCACGCCGAACCTCGCCGCGCCGCCCGAAGTCGATCGCTTGGCCAGATAGGCCTCGCTGCGCATCTCCATGAGCCGCGAGGCTGTGCGCTCGAAATGGGCCGCCCCGTCGCCCGCCGGATAGAGGCGGTGCGGCTCGGCTTCTGCGGAGGCAATCAGGCAAACGCGATTGTCATAGAGCGTGTCGACGAGATGGATGAAGCGGCGCGCCTCGTTGCGGCGCGCGGGCGTCAAGATCGGAATCCCTTCGACGAGAACGGTATGAAACGTGTGGGCGATATGAAGGTAGTCGAGCGCCCCCAGCGGCAGCTCGCAGAGGTCGGCGAAGGCGAACCGTGCGACCCCCATCGACGCCTGTGGGACATGCACCTTCCGGCCCTTGATCTCGAGCACCAGCGACGCCGCCGGATGGTGCCCGGTCAGCCGCTGCCAGTGATCCTCGACGGCCGCCTTGGCGCGCGCATCCGACGGCGCGAAATAGAGCGGGCGGCCGCTGAGCTTGTCCAGGCGGAAGTCCTTGGCCGCCTTCAGCTCGAGGACGTCGAGGCGTTCCTCGATGAGCCCGATGAACGGCACGAACAGCTGCCGGTTGAGGCCGTTCCAGTAGAGCCGGCCCGGGGGCGCATTCGCAGTTGCCACGATCACGACCTCGCGCTCGAGCAGCGCCTTGAACAGCCGCCCCAGGATCATGGCGTCGGCAATGTCGGTGACCTGGAGCTCGTCGAAGCAGATGAGGCTCGACTGGGCGGCGATCTCGGTCGCAACGAAGGGAATAGGGTCGCCATCGGTCGTGGCGCGCCCGCGCGTGATGCGCTCGTGCGCTTCGGCCATGAATTCGTGGAAGTGGAGCCGGCGCTTCGAGGCGAAGTCCACCTCCTCGAACAACAGGTCCATGAGCATGGTCTTGCCACGGCCGACGGCCCCGTGGAGATAGACGCCGGCCGGCGCCGAGCCCCGGTTGCGCTGGAGCAGGCCGAGCAGGCCCGGACGGGCCCGCTCCCACTCTCTCAGGTCCGCCTCCAGCCGGTCGAGCCGCTCTGCGGCCGCCAGCTGCGCCGCATCGGGCTCGAGCTCGCCGAGCGACAGCCTCTGCTTGTAATGCGCGAGAACGCGTCCCGTCATGTGGGCCCCGGCGAAACTCCCCGCCGAACTCAGCCGCAGCCTCGTGACGGCGCAAGCCGGCGCGACCCAATGTCACCGGCAACGCTCAAAGATCCGCTTAACGGGCCTTGGGGCGTGCCTCTTGTTGCAGTGCAGCAACAGGGGCGAGCCGCGGCCACTCCCGTTTGTGACTATTTGATTAAACTCTAGACACTTAACTTGCATTTTTTGCATTGCAAAAAATACATGCCGGGAGGGGGTTACAGATGTGCTAGCTGATGGAGCGGAGCCCGAAGCCCGTGCGGCCGGGCGGCCCGCCGTGACCGACAGAGGGACCGAAGCGGAGGTTGACATGATGAGCGAGCACCGGCGCCCGAGCGGCACCATTCGCAAGCTGTGGCCCGCGGAGCAGGACAAGTTCCGCGACCACCTCTTGCGCCTCGACAAGGCGAGCCGGCGCATGCGGTTTGCGCACGGGGTCTCCGACAGCTTCATCGAGGATTACGCGGGCCGCATGAGCGACATGGGCGCGATCGTCTTTGCCTTTTTCGATGGCGGCGAAGTGCGCGCCTCGGCCGAGCTCAGGAAGCTCGGCGACACCTGGGGCAAGGAAACCGAGGCGGCATTCTCGGTCGAGAGGACCCATCAGGAGCAAGGCATCGGCACCGAGCTGATGGGACGCGTCATTCGCGCGGCACGCAACCGCGGCGTCCAGCTCCTGTTCATGAGCTGCCTCGCCGAGAACGCCAAGATGCAGGCCATCGCCCGCAAGTACGAGGCGGAGCTGCGCTTCGAATACGGCGAGGTTGTCGGTGAGATCGTCCCGGAGGGACCGAACTACTTTTCCCTTCTCGCCGAGGCCGTGGACGACCGGGTCGGCCTCATGATGGCCGTGCTCGACCTTCAGAGCCGGGCCGTCAAGGCCGCTTGAGCCTCGTTCTCGATACCGGTCGCGCTCGGCTGCCAAGCGGATCATTGCCATGGTCGAATTATGCCTCGCCGCGGGTCGCGAACGGGGACTCAATTGCGAAATTTTCTGCTGCCATGACGGCCACGAGCTCATGCGCGACATCGAAAATGAATGGTAGACGCTTCGAATAGCTCGAAAAATGCGGCCTTCGCGCAACACTTCGCGCTGAATGCAAAAAAATCGCGCGTGCGAAATCCACTTCAATGTCAACAAAATGATCGAATTGGTTCATGTTTTTTTTGTTCGAGATGATTCGAACTCTAGAGGGAGATTGAGAAATGGCAAAGGCAGTGAAGAAGTCCCGTTCGCGGACGAAGGCGAAGAGAAAGACCACGGCGCGGAAGACCCGCAAGCCGGCCGCGAAGGCGCGCAAGCGGAAAGCCGCGTAAGGCTGCCAGTCACCCCCGGGCCGGGCACCTGGGGCGTGGCAGGCGCCAAGTCTACCGCATTTTTCAAGACCGGTGGCAGCGTGATGCGCCACCGGTCTTCTTCGTTTTCATGGTCGAGCCCGCCTTTCTCACAGGGTCACGGGCGGCCCATGCCGGAGGCATGTCTTCGACATGACGGCGAACTTGACGAGAGAGCAGGAGCGGCGCGTCACGCCGGAGGCGTGCTTTCAGCACGACGCGATGCCGCTCATCGGTCAAGCGTCTCATGCCGGAGGCATGGCTCCGCCATGACGCACTCTGTCGTCAATTTCGCCCCGCCCATCACGCCGAAGGCGTGTCTTCGACACGACATGCCGAAGGCGTGCTTCCAGCACGACGGGTCGCCCT
>DATETZ010000075.1:0-7918 GCA_035283385.1 Hyphomicrobiaceae bacterium | reverse complement strand
GAGGATCCTCGTCTTCTCGCGAGGCTCGGCGGCGGCGGGCTCCGCGGCGCCTTGAGTGCGCCGTGCCTCGACCTCCGCCAGCGCGGCGGCAAGCTCCCGCGCCTCGGCCTCGGCCGCGTCCTCGCGCGGCGCGTTGTCGTTGACGGTGTGGTTGCGTGAAACGAGTGTCAGCCTCGGCGGAACCATCGGTATGTCCCCGTGTCCTACGTCACGTCGCGATTTTTGCGCCCGTTTGCAAGTGGTATCGGTTTCCCTATGAGAGCCGCTGCCATGCCCCGCCGGCCGCGCGCCGTCTCATGTAGATCGGCGCGAACGGCGCGTCCTGTCTCAGCTCCACGATGCCTTCGCGCGCCATCTCGAGGGTCGCGCCGAACGAGCTCGCGACCGCGGTCCTTGTTTCGTCTCCCGAGGGCAGAAACTGGCCGAGGAAGGTCTCGAGGGCGACCCAATCGACACTGCTCTCGCCGATCAGCCGCTCGAGCCGGTCCCGCGCCTCCTTGACCGACCACACCTTCCGCGCCTTGATAACGTGGGTGACCCTGAGCGTGCGGCGGCGCTGCTCGGCATAAGCCTTGAGGAGATCGTAGATCTCGGCCGTCCACTGGGTCTCGCGCACGGAGCGCACGCCCTCGGGCATGCCGCGTGCGAACACGTCGCGGCCGAGCCGCTTCCTGGTCATCAGCTCGGCCATGGCCTTGCGCATGGAATCGAGGCGCATCAGCCGGAAGGCGAGGCGCTGCGCCATGTCGTGCGCGCTCGGCTCCTCGCCAAGGTTCTCGCGCGGCAGAATGAGGCGCGACTTCAGATAGGCGAGCCAGGCCGCCATCACCAGATAGTCGGCAGCGATCTCGATCTTGAGCTTCTGCGCCTCCGCGATATAGGCGAGATATTGCTCGACCAGCGCCAGGATCGAGATCTTGGCGATGTCGACCTTGTGCGTGCGCGCCAGCGCGAGCAGGAGATCGAGCGGCCCTTCGAAGCCCGCGACATCGACGATCAGCGCCTCGCTCGGCGCGGGCGCCAAGTCGGCCTGTGGCCCCTCCCAGGCGTCGATCCGCTGCTCCGGCTCTGTCGCGTGCTCGCTCATGTGTCTCCGGCGGTCTCCGGCCCTCCTGGCGGCATTGCGCGCCGCAAACGGCCGACTTGTCCACAGCCTACACTGATTCAGCCGGACGGGCGCCAATCGCAATCGCGCGGGCAAGGCACGCCTCGGCCGCGACCTGGTCGAATGAGTCGCGCCGATCCAGAACTCTCAGCGCCGATTCGAGGCGCCGGCGCGCCTCCCCGGCCAGCACGGGCGCTCCGGCCGCCGCGCCAGTCATCTCGTCCAGGTCGCCGTTGCAGTGAAGCACGACGTCCGAGCCGGCCCTGATCACGGCTTCGGCCCGGTCGCGCAGCGAACCCCTGAGCGCCTTCATGCTGAGATCGTCGCTCATCAAGAGCCCGTCGAAGCCGATCTCGTCCCGGATTACCTCGCGCGTGACGATTTCGGAGGTGCTCGCGGGCGCTGCCGGGTCGATGGCCGCGAACACGACGTGGGCGGTCATGGCGGCGGGCATCTCCCTCAGCGCCGTGAACGGGGCGAAGTCGGTCGCGGCCAGCTCCTCGCGCGGCGCGCCCACCACGGGCAGATCGAAATGGCTGTCCTTGGTCGCCCGGCCATGGCCGGGAATGTGTTTCAAGACCGGCAGCACGCCGCCAGCGAGTAACCCTCGAGCCACGGCACGCCCGAGCGCCGCGACTTGGCCCGGAGCCGTGCCGTAGGCCCGATCGCCGATCACATCATGCGACCCGGGAGCCGGCACGTCGAGCACGGGCGCGCAGTTCGTATTGATGCCGAGCGCGGCGAAATCGTCGGCGAGGAGGCGCGCGGCCAGGAATGCGGCTTGGCAGGCGCCTTCGGGATCGCGCTCGTAGAGCCGCCCATAGGCCTGGGCCGGCGGCAGCAGGCGCCCGAGCGGGGGCTTCAGCCGCTGCACCCGCCCGCCCTCCTGATCGATGAGGACGAGAAGCTCGTTCGAGCCGACGGCCTCCTTCACCGCACCAACAAGGGCGCGGATCTGGTCCTCAGACCGGCAGTTGCGCGTAAAGAGAATGAGCCCGCACGGCGCCGCGGACTTGAGGAATGCCGCCTCGGCCGGCGTCAGAGCCTCACCCGATACTCCAGTAATGAGAGCTGTGCGCATCAGCGAGTGGAGGGACGATCGACGGTGCTACGCCTTCGCCACCATAGCGCGAACGCCACGCCGGAGCACCTAGTGTCCCGAACCCGAAGTTCGCACACACCTTGCGGCAATCGCATTTGCGAACTTCGGGTTCATAAGGGACACTAGAATCATGAGCCTTGCTAGTATGGCTTTGGTTCAGAAGTTCCCTCGCGACCCAGCCGCAAGGGAAAAGGGAACTTCTGAACCGCCATACTAGCCCCGGGCGTCCGTCGGCGAGCGCGCCGGTCAGTAGGCGGTCACCCAGCAATTGCTGTAGCCCTGCGCCTTGAGCTGCGTGCACAGCTCGCTCGCCGAGCCGCGCGAGCCGGGCGGGCCGACGAGAAGGCGATGATAGGTGCCCTTTTCGCCGAGGTTGGCCTCCTGCACGTCCGGCGTCTTGTCCTGCAGGAGCGTTCCGTATTTCTGCTGCATGTCGGCGAACTGCTTCAAGGCGTCGATCCGGCTCTTGCTGGAGGCGGGAACAGAGGCGAGAACGGCGACATAGCCCGCTCCCGTGGGCTGCGGCCCCAACGGCGCGTTGACCGCTAGCTTCTTGGCCGGCGGAGCTGCCTTCTCGGCCGGTGGCGCGGCAGGTTCACCCGCCGTGTCCGCGAGCGCCTGCGTGGTCGCGGGGGGTTCAGCCGGCACGGCCTTGGCGATCACCTCGGTCTTTTTCGGCGCCGCCGACGGCGCAACGACAACCGGCTCCTGCGGCCCGGACGCCTCGGCGGCCTTCGGCGCGGCCTCGTCCGGCTTCGCAACGGGTTCGGCGGCGGCGGCCTTGCCGGGCGGAGCGCCGAGGCCGTCGATAACCGTCATGCCGGGAACGGCAACGGTGGCCTTGGCCGGCACAGCGGGCTCGGCCGCCGGTGGCGGTTGAATGGTGCCGTCGCGGCCGACGATCAGCAGCGGCACCTTGCGCGGCGCGGACCCGTCGCTGCTCTCGTTGGGCGACGTCGCCTGCCCGCTCGCGGTCCCCTCACCGAGGCGGCCCATGATCTTGCTGTCGGTATGAGCGAATTGCCTGCCCCCGGGATCGGAGGGTTTGACCTTGCTCGGGCCCTCGGCGCTCTTGACCAGGGGCGGCGAGGTGCTCGTCGCGGGGCCGAGCAGAAGACTGTAGGCGTAGGCGAGGCCGCCGCCCACGACGACGGCGCCTGCCAGCGCCGCTATGAGCTTGCCCCCGCGCCTGCGGCGCGGCTCCTCGACCTCGTAGGCGCCATCCTCCTCCGCGTACGGCTGCTCGAGCGCGCCGCCCTGGGTGTGGGGGTGCACGTAGCCCGCGCTATCGAGGGACGGCTCGGCTGCATGCGCCGTATAGGGGTCGTGCCCGGCCCAAACGCCGTGCGCCGGAGCCGATTGCTGCTGGGCCCCGAGATCATACCCCGGCGAATGCGACGGACCCCCGGCCACATAGCTGCCGAGATCATACCCGCGCTGGTCTCGCGCCGGTGCCGCCGCCGGCCACTGGTCGTAGGCCGCGCGAGGATCGGCGTACCCTTGCGGCGCGCCGTAGGCCGTCGGCTGCGCCTGGGGGGCTTGCTGCGCGCCATAGGGGTCGAACGCGGGAACGTAGGCGGCCGCGGAGCGCGGCTGCTGAGCCGCCGGACGCCCATAAGGATCCTCGGTTTGGCCGGCCTGGGGATAGCGGTAGCCCTGGTTCTGCGCATAGGGATCGGCGCGGGCGGCCTCGCCCTGAGGCGCATAGCCCCCCTGTGCATAGGCTTGCTGCGCCGCGAGGTCGTTGATCTGACGTGGCGAACGAGGAGAGGGCTGCGACCTCCACGCCTGCGGGTCCTGCTCCGCGGGGCCGTTGTTCGGCGGCAGATGCCCCGATTGCGCTTGAGGAGCGTTGGACCGTGTCATCTCGGAAATCCCTCGCAGATCAGTTGTGCCAGTACCCGCCGAATCGCGAGTCTAGCGCATGGAGTCCGGTGCCTCGACACCAAGCACCCGAAGACCTGAGGATATTACTTGTTGTGTCGCAGCAACCAATGCACAGCGCGCGGCGGTCAGACCCCGGTCCTTCGACTGGATAAAGCGCAATTGTGGCAATTCATTGCCTCGCGTCCACTGGGCGTGAAAAGCGGAAGCCAAATCATAGAGATAGAAAGCGAGCCGGTGGGGCTCGTGAGCACGTGCCGCGCCGGCCACCAGCTTGGGAAAAAAAGCGAGCTGCTTGATGAGCTGAACCTCGCCCGGATCGGCCAACCGGTGAAGGTCGGCGCCCCTCACGTCCTTGGCATCGGGGGCGAGGTCGGCAAACACCTCCTTGACGTTGCGGAACACGGACGCCGCACGCGCATGGGCATACTGCACGTAGAAGACAGGGTTGTCCTTGGACTGCTCGGTGACTTTCGCGAAGTCGAAATCGAGCGGTGCATCGTTCTTGCGATAGAGCATCATGAAGCGCACGGGATCGCGCCCGACCTCGTCCACCACGTCGCGCAGCGTAACGAAGGTGCCGGCGCGCTTCGACATTTTCACGGGCTCTCCCGCCCGGTAGAGCTTGACGAGCTGGCACACCTTGATGTCGAGATCGGCGGCCCCGTCCGAGAGCGCCGCGACGGCGGCCTTCACGCGCGGGATGTAGCCGACGTGGTCGGCGCCGAACACGTTGATCAAGTGCCGGAATCCGCGCCGGAGCTTGTTGTAGTGGTAGGCGATGTCGGCGGCGAAATAGGTGTAGCTGCGGTCGGACTTCTGCAGCGCGCGATCGGCGTCGTCGCCGAACGCGGTCGACTTGAAGAGCGTCTGCTGGCGGTCCTCCCACTCCTCGTCGTCGTGGCCCTTGGGCTTCTCGAGACGGCCCTCGTAGATCAGCCCCTTCTCCCGCAGAGCATCGATCGCGGCCTTGATCTGATCGGCCTCGCCCGACGTGAGCGAGCGCTCGGAAAAGAACACGTCATGGCGGATGGCGAGCGCCGCGAGATCGTCCTTGATCATGTCGAGCATGGCGGCAATTGCCGCCTCGCGCACGATCGGCAGCCAGCGCTCCTCGGTCATGTTGACGAGCGAGCGCCCACGCTCCCCGGCAAGCGTGGCGCCGACGGGTTTCAGGTAGTCGCCCGGATAGAGGCCCGCCGGGATCGCGCCGATCTCCTCGCCCAGCGCCTCGCGGTAGCGCAGATAGGCCGAGCGCGCCAGCGCGTCGACCTGCGCGCCGGCGTCGTTGATATAGTACTCGCGTGTCACCTCGTGGCCCACGAACGCGAGCAGGTTCGCGAGCGCGTCGCCGAACACTGCGCCGCGGCAGTGGCCGACGTGCATGGGCCCGGTCGGGTTCGCGGACACGTACTCGACGTTGATGCGCTCGCCGCGTCCGATGTTGGAGCGGCCGTATGCGTCGCCGGCATCGAGGATCGCGCCGACGAGGCCGTGCCAGAACTCGGGCTTCATGGTCAGATTGAGGAATCCCGGACCTGCCACCTCGATCCTGGCGATGTCGGGATCGGCGGCGAGCTTGCCCTGCAGGGCCTCGGCAATGGCACGCGGCTTCATGTTCGCGGCCTTGGCCAGCACCATCGCCGCGCTGCTCGCCATGTCGCCGTGCGCCGCATCGCGCGGCATCTCCGCCTCGATGCGGGGCACCATGAGATCGAGCGGCAATGCGCCATCTCTCTTCAAGGACTCGAGCGCCGCCGCGATGCGGCCCTCGACATCAGCGAACACATCCATGGGTGGACCTTCGTGAGATCGTGAAATGGTGAAGTCGTGTGATGGATAGATCGTGCAATCGACTTCACGATCTCACGACTTCACGATTTCACCCGTAAACCAGGCGCGCCTATCGCAATTCAGGGGTCGCGTCAAACAGCCGGCGGTGCTCCTCGATGGCGTAGCGGTCGGTCATGCCGGCCACGAAATCGCCGATGAGACGCGCCCTGCGCCGCTCGCTCAAGGGCGCGGCGGCGAGCCGCCAGGCTTCGGGCATCGCGGAAGGGTCCGTGACATAGCGGCCAAAAAGGTCGTCGACGATCGCCTCGGCGCGCCCCATGACGCGCAGCACATGCGGGCTGCGATAGACGCGTTCGAACAGGAACGCCTTGAGCTCGGCGAGGCCGGCGGCCATGGCCGCGGAGAAACCGACGACAGCGGCGCCGGCGCCGCGGATGTCCTCCGGGCTCTCGGGGGAGAGCGCGCGCAGGCGCCTGCGCGTCTCCTCGACTGCGTCGCCGATCATCTCGGTGATCATGCGCCGGGTCACCTCGTAGATGAGGCGAGCCTCGTCGCTCCGGGGCGCGCGCGCCTGCGCCGCGGCTGCAATCTGGCGCGCCAACGCAACGGACTCGAGGTCCGCGAGCGCGATGAGCCCCGCTCGCAAGCCGTCGTCGACATCGTGATTGAGGTAGGCGATATCGTCGGAGAGTGCCGCAACCTGCGCTTCCGCCGAGCCCCAGCGCGCCGGCGCGAGGCTCTGCCACGCCTCGAGCCCTCGAATGACCTTCATGACGGCGCCGCCTTTGTCGCTCGTGACCGGCCCGTTGTGCTTCGCCAAGCCTTCGAGGGTCTCCCAGGTGAGATTGAGGCCGTCGAAGAGCAGGTACTTGCGCTCGAGATGCATGACGACGCGCAGGCTTTGGGCGTTGTGGTCGAAGCCGCCGAAATCGCGCAAGGCGGCAGCGAGCGCGCGCTCGCCGGCGTGCCCGAACGGCGGGTGGCCGAGGTCGTGGGCGAGGGCGAGGGCCTCGGCGAGGTCCTCGTCGAGACGGAGCTGTCGCGCGATCGCGCGCGCGATCTGCGCCACCTCGAGACTGTGGGTCAGCCGCGTGCGGTAGTGATCGCTCTCATGGAAGACGAACACCTGCGTCTTGTAGGTCAAACGCCGGAACGCGGTCGAATGCAGGATGCGGTCGCGGTCGCGCTGGAAAGGGCTGCGCGTCGGGCACGAGGGCTCGCTGTGGCGGCGCCCGCGCGAGGGAACCGCATTTGCGGCATAGGCGGCCGGCGCGCGCCCGCCGGCCTCGAGGCTCTCGCCATAGTCCCTCGTGTCCCGGCCCGCCTCGACGGGTGCGACACTGTTGTCCATAAGCTTCGTGCCCGGTGCCAATTCCAGCTTCCCAGAGCGCGGCACGTTTGACAGATGGCCGCGCGTGCCTATCTCTTCTAGGTGTTAGCGCCGCGGGGCGATCCAGCCCCAGCAGCGCGCCGAGGAGCCGAAAACGCCCATGGCGACCCCGACGGTAAGCCTGACCGAGCGCGCCGCCAAGCGCATCGCCGAGATCGCGACCGGCGAGGACCGGTCCAAGTTGCTCCGCGTCTCCGTCGAAGGCGGCGGGTGCTCGGGCTTTCAGTACAAGTTCGAGCTCGTCGCAGCGGGCGCGCCCGACGACCTCGTGCTCGAGCGCGCCGGCGCCAAGGTGCTGATCGATCCCGTTTCACTCGAGTACATGGCGGGCTCCGAGATCGATTTCGTCGACGACCTGATCGGCGCCTCGTTCAAGATCACCAATCCGAAAGCCACGGCCTCGTGCGGCTGCGGGACGAGCTTTTCGGTGTGAGGGCGGGTTCGGCTGGGACGCGTCGCCTCCGACAGGATGGGAGTCGTGACGCCCGCACTCAGCTCATGAGCGGTCGTGCCGCGTTCCTCAGCGCTTCTCTGTTATGGGCCGATGCTGTCGATAAAGGCCTTGAGATGCCCGCCGAACGGTGATTCCGTTCTCTGACGAGATCGTCGTCAGGAGGGGCGGGCCATGATGGGTCGGCGGAGG
>DATETZ010000074.1:0-12323 GCA_035283385.1 Hyphomicrobiaceae bacterium | reverse complement strand
CAAGACGCCGGCGGCGGCGCTGCGCCTCAAGATGCAGAAGGCGATGCAGATCCATTGCGCCGTGTTCCGCGACGGGCCGGTGCTCGAGGAGGGCGTCGAGAAAATTATCGAAATTTGGCGCGAGACCGACGACGTTCGCGTCACCGACCGCTCGCTCGTCTGGAACTCGGACCTCGTCGAGACGCTCGAGTACGACAACCTGATATCCCAGGCCGCGGTGACGGTCGCGGGTGCGGCAAACCGCACGGAGAGCCGCGGGGCGCACGCGCGCGAGGACTACCCCAAGCGCGACGACGAGCGCTGGATGAAGCACACGCTGGCCTGGGCCGACGATGCGGCGCGCGCGGTGCGCCTCGACTACCGGCCCGTCCATACGCGCACGCTCACCAACGAGGTGAAGTACATCGAGCCCAAGGCGCGCGTGTATTGAGCGGCTCGCCTCGCCGTCGATCGCGAAGCCCACGCCTCGATCAAGCCAGCGGCGGGCCGTCGTGCAGGTCCGGTTTGCCTCGGATTCCGGCCGCGAGGGCGAGGAGGGGCAAGAGAGGAAGTTGGGCCGGTGGATGCCCAAGGCAGAGCAGCATCACTACTTCCCACATTGAACAGATCCCGTCGCAGCCACGCTGAGACCGAAGCTCGGGCCGCCGAGTGGAAATACCTCTCCGAGGCGCCGGATTTCAGCCGCATCGACTTCGGGCAACGTGGTCGTGGCCTTGCAACCCGCCGGAGCACTTCCTTCGATCTTGATCGGGTCGGTCTTGGCCAGATTGAATGCGGTCATGAAGGACGGATCAAAAACTGCGAAGGAAAACGTTTCTGTCTCAACGAGCACAGGTTGTTGCAAAGGAAGCGTGAAGTGCAGGGTCAGAATGCCGTCCTTGCATTCGAACCAGTAGTCGACGGGAGCCGCGAATTTGAGCTTGCGCTCGCCGAGCTTGGCTGACGTGAAGTAATCGACGACCTGCAGGTCATCGACTGTCTCTTGCGCGAGTCCCGTAAGCTCCTGCTTTTCGAACGCGCCATCATTGTTAGCGTCGAGCCCCTGGAGGGACATCGCGCTATACATTTCGTCGAACGTCCAGACGCTCTGTAGAGCGCTGACGGCGTTGTGATCGTACAGAATTGTGATTTCGACGGTCGCCCAAACGTGCGGGTGGGCACTTGCGGCTGTTATCCCGAGCAGCAGGCCGGCGCACACTGTGACTGGCAAGAGCCTCCACAGACTGATCATGGTCTTCTCAGGCGAGGTTTAGCGCCGCGATTCCCTGCGCCGTAACAGCGAGCCCGATGACCAGCACAATCGCTGCTGAAGCGTAGGGTGCCCAACGCGCAAAGCGATCGAGCCCACGCTGACGCGAAGCCAAAGCCTTTGCTCCCCATGCGGCCAGGAGGCCGATGGCCACGAGCATCAGTGCAAGGCCGATGCTGAACGCGGCCACCATGACGATGCCGAGTGCGTAAGCCTTCTGGTGAAAGCACGCGAGCAAGACCGCAAAGGCCGCAGGGCACGGCATGAGGCCGCCACTGAAGCCAAACCAGGCCACATCTGCATTTGTGACGGGGCCCTTCGTAAGTTGCTGTTTGAGCTCGGCGGCATGCGCCACTGCATGGGCGTCTTCGTCCAGATCATCGTGCGAGTGGGCGTGAGCTTGCCCGTGATGGTCATGGTGATCGTCCCCATGCGAATGACCGTGGCCATGCCCATGGTCATGCGCGTGATGATGGCTATGCCCATGTCGATTGGTTTCCGCGAGCGGTCCCAGGCGAGATAGAATGCGCAAGGCGAGGGTGACGATGAGCAAGCCGCCTACGAGAAGCAGCCACGGTTCGGCTTTTTCGAGGACCGTCGTGTCTTGAAGCTGCCAAGCCAGGATCGCAAGCACCCATACGACCATGGTATGGCCAACCGTCGCCGACAGCGCCAGCAAGACGGCCTGGGCCGCCGTGCCGTGAATGGCGACGATGAACGCCGTCATCATCGATTTCGAATGCCCTGGTTCGAGCGCGTGCAAGGCGCCGAGAACGACCGCGACCGGCAGCAGGAGCCACGCATTGGCTGTCCCGGATTGGATAAGCGCGGGAATATCCGGCACGGATGCCTCACAAGTATTTTGCGAGCGCCTTGAATTCGCGAAGCGCTGCTCGAGCAGTCTTGTCGCCGTTGGCAACGCCCTCGTCGAGACAATGCTCCATGTGGTCGTGGATCAGCTCGCGCTTGGCATTGCCGATCGCGTGCTCCACCGCGTGAAGTTGTTGCGCAAGCTCGAGACAGGGGCGCGTGGCCTCGATCATGCCAATAAGCGCGCGCAAATGTCCCTCGGCACGCTTGAGGCGAATTATGATATCGGGATGACTGCTGTGCTTCATTTTCATATCCTATCCACAGGGATAGCTTGGATGCAATCGGAATGCGGTGGCTGATCGAGCTGCAACATTGGCTTTACGGCGGGATGGCGGCGGGCCTCAAGTCGGCTGAGGATGTGACCGCGCTTCCGGCGCTGTTAGTATCGGCCGTTCTGTTTGGGGCCCTGCATGCGCTGATGCCCGGGCATGGCAAGAGCGTCCTCGTCTCCTACCATCTCGGGCGCGCAGGACGAGTGTGGGATGGCCTGGTGACCGGCATCGTGCTCGCGCTGACGCATGTGGGCTCGGCGGTGCTGCTCATGATGGCGGGAATCGCCGTCATCAGCCGCTCGCTCGCGGCCGGCGGCAGAGCGCCTGCGTTCGAAACGGCGAGCGCAATCCTTATCCTGGGGACAGGGATTTTTCTGCTATGGCGCTCTCTTCGGGGACACCACCATGCCTATGCAGGCGACGGCAGAATGCTCGCCTTCGTTACAGGTCTCATTCCGTGTCCCCTCACGACGTTCATCTTGAGCTATGCTCTTGCGAAACATCAGCTTGCGGTCGGATTTGCTGCCGTGGGCGCCATGATGATCGGTGTGATGACGACGCTCGCGAGCTTCGCCGTCGCCGCAGTCTTCGCACGTGGTCGTTTTGTGGATCTCCTGGCAAGAACCGAAGCGCGCCGACTCCGGATCGGACAGGCGTTCGAGGTTGCCGGCGCCTGCGCGGTCATTGTGCTGGGCTTGGTGATGCTGGGGCGTTAACGCCGCTGTACGCCACTTGTATGGCGACTTCCGCTTCGGTCATTCGCGTCGCTTGCGCGACGCGCGAAGCGGCAGCGCGGTTAAAAACGGTAGCCCGCACGCTCAGAACAGCTCGCCGCCGGCGGCCTCGAGCATCTCTCCCCGCAGCAGCGGTATCGGCGGCCCGCCGCGCGACAGAAGCTGGTCGTGAAACTCTCGGCGCGGCTTGCCGGGGTTTTCGGCTTGCCAGTCCGCGCGCAGCTTCAGGATCATCAGCTTGCCCATGGTGTAATTGAGATAGGCGGGGTCGTAGGTTCCGCGCGCGGCCTGCTGGCGCGCGTTGCCCGCATCCTGATAGGCCTTGTCCTTGAACAACTGCTCGCACTCGGCGACCGTCATGCCCTTTGTGTGCAGGCCGATCGCGCACACGAGGCGCACGTTGCGCAGGAGCGCGTTGAGCAGCTGGCCGACATGAAGCTCGGGAGCGCCCGTCGCCAGCCCCTCCTCGACCATCAGCTCCTCGGTGTAATGGGCCCAGCCCTCGGCGAACGCGTAGCCGACGAACACCCGGCCGAAGCGCCACGATGAGCGGTTCGAATGCAGGAACTGCAGGAAGTGCCCGGGCCACACCTCGTGCACCGAGGTGAACAGCAGATCCGCCTTGCCCGGCAGGTACGCATCCTGCTCGGCCTTCGGCCACTTGGGGTCGGGGGGAGCAATGTAGTAGACCGACGGCAAGCTCTTCTCGTACGGCCCGGGAATGTTGATGTAGGCGAAGTTCTGGCGCTTGTAGGCCGGCGCCTCCTCGACCAGAGCCTGTTCCGTGCCGGGGATCGTGACGATGCGGTGATCGGCGATGTACTGCTTGAGCTGCGCCAGCTGATTGCGGGCGCCATCCACGGCGCCGCCTTCCGGCTTGTTCGCGGCCTGCTTCTCGACGCAGGCCGGGATGGCGCCATTGGGCAGAAACTCCCTGCACGCGGCCTCGAGCGCCGCGAGATTGCGCTCGAGGTCCCCCCGCCCGATCGCTTCCAGCTTGTCGAGCCCTGTCGTGACGCCTTCCGTCATGCGCACCATCAATGCGAAGCGTTCGGGCCCGAGCACGTAGGCGTCGTTCGCCTGCGGCTTTCCGGATTCGAGCCAAGCGGCGAGATCGGCCATCGCTTGCGCCGCGGGCCCGAGCGCCGCTTTCAGCTCGCTTTGCAGCCGATCGTCCGCCACGTCCGCGAACGCGAGCGGCACGTCGTTGCGATAAAACTCCGCGAAGCCGGCGAACGCCGCGATCCCATAGTCGACGAACGTCCGCGGCATCGGCGTCTCGAGATTGGCACGAATCTGCGCCACCGCATTCGGGATCGCCTTGGCATAGCCGATGAAAGCGCGCAGCCGCTGATCGAGCGGCGCGTAAGGGACGGTCACGTACGTGCTGGGGTCCAAGCCGTTGTCGACGTAGAACGCGGGATTGGCGAATGGCTGTCGCGCGTCGCGCAGCCAGAACAGATCGTCATCGATCACGCTGATCACGTAGTCGCGCTCGAAGCGCTGCTCCCGCGACAGCGCCCCATCCGCGAACGCGAGCGCCGCCGCGCGCGACTGCTCGAGCCTGCCGACCTCCCTTTCAATGCTGGGTGCACTCCAATCCGGGAGCTTGCCGTCGAACTCGTGCCGGCCCGCATTTACGGCGAAGCTCGGATGGGCGGCGAAATAGGCTTCCAGGAGCTCATCGACGAAGGACGGCCAGTCACGGGCCTCCGGCTGCTGCGCCGCAGCCCGCGGCGTCTCTGCACGGGCGACCGAGGACCGATCGGCCGCTGCCAGCGCGGTGAACAGGAACGCAACCATTGCGATGCGCAAGACCGGTCGCGAATGCGCGGAGGCCATGTCGGCGATCTCGAGGAGGCTCGAATGAGCGAGGCGTGATCGCACCCGTATCCCCCGATTGGCGCGAAATGGCGGCCAGCGACATGACCGTTGAATTTACGCCAATGTTGCTCCGTTGCCCAGAGCGCGCGCAAAGGGCCTGCGACACGGGTCCGCGCGCTCCGCATTGACCGCGCCGCATCAGCACCTACATCTGAGAAGTCGAAGCGTAGCTTACGGGGTTGCCAATCCACGCATGCTGATCCGGGACACGGCAACGGGATACGGCCTCGCAACGCGCCTCATGCACTGGCTCATGGCGGTGGCGATCGTTGCCTTATTCGTGCTTGGGCTTTGGATGGTCACACTCGACTATACGAGCCCCTATTATAATCTCGCCCCCGATATCCACCGCAGCGCCGGCATCCTGCTTCTGATCCTGCTCGTTTTCCGCTTCGCCTGGCGGATCGCCAACGAAAGGCCCGCCGATGCCGAGCTTTCCCGGTTCGAGGCCGCAGCCTCGCGCGCCGTCCACTGGGGCTTCTACCCCCTGCTCCTCGCTCTCATGGCGAGCGGCTACCTGATCTCGACCGCGGACGGCCGGCCGATCGAGGTCTTCGGCTGGTTCAGCGTGCCCTCGCTCGTGCAAAAGGACGGCCTCGAGGACACGGCGGGCCTGGTTCATGAAGTCCTCGCCTATGTGACGATCGCGCTTGCGGCCGTCCACACGATCGCCGCCTTGAAGCACCACTTTGTCGACCGCAGCCGGATCTTGACCCGCATGTGGTCCGGTCCGCCCGCAAGCTGAGTTGCAACGCACGGAGCACACCCTATGAAGCTTGTCCTGGTTCCCCACGCACTCATGGCTGTCGCGCTCGCGCTGTCGCAGCCGGCGGCGGCCGCCGACTACGTGATCGACACCAAGAACGCGCATGCCTCGATCAACTTCCGCATCAGTCATCTGGGCTTCAGCTGGCTCGTGGGCCGCTTCAACCGCTTTTCCGGGACCTTCTCGTTCGACGACACGAACCCCGCCGCCTCCAAGGTCAAGGTCGAGATCGACACCCAGAGCGTCGACACCAACCATGCCGAGCGCGACAAGCACATCCGCAAACCCGATTTCCTCGACGTCGCGAAATACCCGACCGCGACCTTCGAGAGCACGGCCGTCAAGATCACCGGAGAGGGGAAGGCGACGATCCTCGGCAGCCTGACGCTGCACGGCGTGACCAAGGAGATCGCGATCGAGGCCGAGCGCGTAGGCGGCGGCAACGATCCGTGGGGCGGCGTGCGTGCGGGCTTTGCCGGGACGACGACGCTCTCGCTCGCGGACTTCGGGATCGATTTCAGCCATTTGGGCCCGGCCTCGAAGGAGGTCGAGCTGACCCTCAACGTCGAGGGCATCCGCCAGTAGGAGACGGCCCGCGGGGCGCGCCGGACGGATAGCTTAAGACCTGCAAGCGCACTTGGCGGCTCCCGCCTCGAGAGGGCGCTGGCTACGACTGAACGCTGAGCAGCTCACCAAATCCCCCCAGATATGGAAAAAAACCGCCAGACCATTTGATGAAGCCGCTAGCAAGGCGCACCAAAAATCAACGGGTCCAAGCCATGATGGATTGCCGGATCCGTCACGGCCGTTTGTTTATGATTTATGAGCGGCAGGCCGGAGACGGCAAAAGTTAACGAATTGTTTCGAGCTTCTTGCGTCTGATGCTCGAAGTGTGTGCGCGGGGAGCGGCGTGCCTCCAACATCGATCGAAATCGGGCTGTTGGAGATAGCTCGCCGCATCGTTCTGGCCGCGCTCGGCGGAACCGCCACACTCGTCGGCGGCGTTCTCGTCGAGCGTGCCATCTTCCAGGCACAGCTTGCGACCGCAACCCAGCAACTCGTGAGCGCCTATCAATCGGCACATCAGATCGAGCTCGCCGACGAACGCCTCACAATGTCGGCCAACATGGCAGCGGCGACCGGCGAGCAGCGTTGGATCGACCGTTATCAGGCAACCCTCCCCGTCATCGACGAAGCGATTCAAAAAGCAAGCGAGCTTGCCCCGCCGGCAATTGCCGAACGTTTTAATGCCGAGACACGCGTTTCCAATAGCCGCCTTGTCGAGCTCGAGCGAGCCGCAATCGATTCCGTGCGCTCGGGGGATACCCAGGGTGCCCGCAACATTCTCGACGGAGCCCTTTATCTGTACCACAAGCAAATCCTGAGCGACGGAACGGGCAAATTTTTCGACGGCATGATCGCGGCCGTTCGCCGCGATTTTTCCATTGTCGAAAGTCGAGCGCTTGCCGCAATAGCGGCAGGCATTGCCTTGGTGATCGTCGGCGCGGTTGTTTTCTGGCGGCGGCTCAGCGCAGCCCTGGAGAGGTTCGAGGGCGCATACCGCGAGGCCGAAAAGAAAATCAAAAACTTAGCGATGACGGACGTGCTGACGGGGTTAGCCAACCGGCTATCGCTGCGCGAATCTCTCCAAGCCGCGCTGCGGCGCGCCGGGCAAGACCAAACCAAGGTCGCAGTCCTCATGATCGACCTCGATCGGTTCAAACCCCTCAATGATCGTCATGGCCACCTGGTTGGTGACCGCATCTTGAAGACGGTAGCGCAGCGGATGGCGAAGATCGTACGAAATGGTGCGTTTCGCGGCCGCTACGGCGGCGACCAATTTCTGGCTGTCGTGGAGTACTCGACGGATGAGGAAAGTCCTCACCGCGTAGGTCAGCGCTTGGTCGAAGCCTTGTCCGAGCACATGACGATTGACGGCCTGACCGTTCAAATAGGGGCCAGCGTCGGCTGTGCCGTTTATCCGACCGACGCAAAAAGCGACGAGGAGCTGATCCGGAAGGCCGACATGGCGCTCTATCGCGCCAAGCAAGAGGCGCGTGGCACCGTCCGATCCTACGACTCGAACATGGACGCGGACTTGGCATCTCGCGTTCAGCTCGAAGTGGAGCTCAAACGGGCCATCAGAACCAGCGCCATTGTCCCGTATTTTCAGCCCCTGGTTGACCTTTCCAGTCGACGTCTGCGCGGATTCGAGGTGCTGTGCCGCTGGAACCACCCGGCGCGAGGCCTCATCCCGCCCAGCGAATTCATCCCGTTGGCGGAGACCTCCGGCCTCATCGACAGCCTGACAATGGCGCTCCTGCAAAAGGCATGCCTCAAAGCTCGCTCGCTCCCTTCCAACCTTTCGATCGCCATCAACGTCGCCCCTCAGCAGATCCAGGACGAGTGGCTCTCGGAGAAGATTCTCGCCGTGCTGACCAAGACCGGCTTTGCGCCCGAGCGCCTGAACGTCGAGCTCACGGAGTCTGCTTTCGTCAGCGATATGGATTCGGCCAAGCGCGTCATCACATCGCTGAAGAAGCTTGGCATCAAGGTCGCTCTCGACGACTTCGGCACCGGCTATTCGAGCCTTTGCTACTTGTCCGAGCTGCCGTTCGACGAGATCAAGATCGATCGCTTCTTCGTCAAGACGCTGCACGATCGTCCGGAAAGCGCAAAGATCATCGCCGCAATAATCGGGCTCGGCAAGAGCCTTGGAGTGCCCACTATTGCGGAAGGGGTCGAAACCGAGCGCGACGCCGAGGTCTTGCGTGAAATGGGCTGCACATGTGCCCAGGGCTATCTCTACTCGGAGCCGGTTCCTGCCGCCGATCTACTTGCTCTTGTCCGGCAGCTCTCCTCCGAACAGGGACTGCGCGCGGCCGGGTAGCTTGCCAGACCATGATCGCGTCAGACCCTATTAGTCTGACGCGTCGATCCTGGTCAAAATTTCTGATTTGGAGCGTCATCGTCTCGGATGATTCCACCCGGGACGATGGCGCTCTAGGCCGGCGCCACGAGCACGGCACGGACCTCCGGGTTGTGAGATCGCGAGTTCATACCGGACGGGTTGCGATCGCTGTTGGCCATCAACGCTGTCGGCGCTCTCAGGGCAGTTCCAGCTTGCCTTTGAATCTGCCGCCAGAGAGGGTGTCCGTCAGGTTCTCGTACATGTACGTGCCGCCGCCACTGGCGCCTTGGTATTTGCCGGTGCCACCGGTTATCTTGTACGTGTACTCCTTGAGGTGCGAACCCTCCTCCCAAGTAAGGGATCTCTTATCACCACCTTGATAGGTGTCAGTGCAGGATCCGCTGGCCTTCCAGCTCTTATCGGGCATGTACTCGTAGTTTCCCACGCAGTCCTCGGTGGCCTTGGGTGCGGCGGGATCGTCGGCGATGAGGACACATCGGCTGGCAGACTCGACCAGCTTGTGTCCTTTCTCAGGCTCCGACTCTTTCCACTTGTCGGTCACGCATGCCATGGCGCCCGCTTCGTTGATGGTCTCGCCGGCGTTTGCCGCTCCGTTGCCAAGAATAAAGAGCGCTGCGGGCACGGCTACGAACAGGTGGTTTGGGCTCATGGTGTCCTCCTTCCTGCCAGGTCCGGGCGGGGCCCGCTGATTGCTGGTGACGGCTTCAGGAACTAGGTGCCAATGACATGCGCTCGCCGCGCGTCGGAATTGACGGCGGCCTTGAACCCGTCCGTGAACTTCGCACCGAGGATGAACTTTGGCAACCGGTCGCGGCCGTGAAACCTTTTGGCAGCGGCGCGCGTCCGGCGGGCCGGTGACGGTTCAAGACCGGACGTAGCCGGGCTCGCGTCGGCAAGAGCGTCAGTCGCCCGGGTTCTTCCCGGACCCCGGCGGCCGGGTTATGCTCCTCCGTCCCGCCTCACATGAGGGCGCGAGCTGGGCGTTTGTGGAGGGGGGCCGCGCGGCTCAAATTCGTCGACCCATCAGCTGGGACGCAGCGCGGCGCGGGCCGGTCGCTCGCCGACCGGCCGACGGCTCGAGTTTGGATGGCTCAGGCAGGCTCCGCCGCTCCGCTCCCTTCTCGCTCGGGCGTTCCCTCGCTCCGCCACAAAGCTTGTAGAGGCACGTCGTCGGCTTTGCTCCGAGGCTCGGCTTTGCGCACATCGCCGCCCGCCGCGGCGTCGCGCACACTTTTCTGCCGTGAACGCGCGCAATCGTCGGCGCGAGGCGCTAAGAACAGAGAACAGAGCCTCTCCTCGAATCGGGCGCCGGAGCGTGGGTCCTCACCGCCGGGCGTCCGATCGCACAGGGCTCCGGGGCGCGAGGCGATGAGAAAAGCGAGGCAGACGGTCGCCGGCGCCGAGGCCGACAGCCGCATCGCGCCCGATCCGTTCGCGGCCGTGCTGCCCGCGATCGCCGCCTTGGGCGCCATCTCGTCGGTCGCTACCATCAACTGGGCGCAGCGGGAGCGGGGCGCCGATCGCATGCGGCCCAAGCGCAAGGCGGGGACGGCGCTGCGCGAGCTCGAGACGAGCTGCCTGCACCTCACCGAGATCTTCCGCCGCTTTCAGCGCAACCCGAAGTTGTTCGCCGGCGAGGGCGCCCAGGTCTCCTCGCCCTTGAAGTTCGGCGTCCACGGGCCCCGCGTCAGCGTCGATGCGGCGCGCCTCTATCAGCAAATCGTCAACGACGTCGCCTCGATGCTCGTGCTCGCCTCGCAGGCGGCCTTCGACGTGATGTGCGCGGTCGAGGACGGCACCATCGAGGCGCCCGAGACGCTGTTCTTCGGCTTCGGCGAGTGCCAGGACCGCTTGAACAAGCTGGTTCAGAACCGGGCCACGCTCAAAGGTTCCGTCGACATTGGCGCCGAGGTCGCCGAGCGCCTGACGATCCTCGTGCGCGAGCTCAAGCGATATCGCCGCGATTGACGGTGTCAGGCCCGGAGCGTCCGGCACCCGCGGGCGACGAAGCGTTGACAGTGAGCGCGCCGGATTCCATCACTTGCGGGCGAACAACAGCCGGCGCGTGCAAGGAAAGCCTACCCCCAATGGTTCAGCTCACGCTTCCGAAGAACTCGAAGGTCCAGCCGGGCAAGACCTGGAACGAGCCGGAGCACAAAGGCGATTGGCGGGAGCTTCGCATCTATCGCTGGAGTCCCGACGACGGAGAGAACCCGCGCCTCGACAGTTACTGGGTCGATGAGCGCCAGTGCGGGCCGATGGTCCTCGACGCCCTGATCAAGATCAAGAACGAGATCGACCCGACGCTGACCTTCCGCCGCTCGTGCCGCGAGGGCATCTGCGGCTCGTGCGCGATGAACATCGACGCCACCAACACGCTCGCCTGCCTCAAGGGCATGGACGAGATCAAAGGGGCGGTCAGGATCTATCCCCTCCCCCACATGGAGGTGATCAAGGATCTGGTGCCGGACATGACGAACTTCTATGCCCAGCACCGCTCGGTCGAGCCCTGGCTCAAGACCGACACCCCCGCCCCGCCCAAGGAGTGGAAGCAGTCGCGAGACGACCGCGAGAAGCTCGATGGCCTCTACGAATGCATCCTGTGCGCCTGCTGCTCCGCGTCCTGTCCGAGCTATTGGTGGAACTCCGACCGCTATCTCGGGCCCGCCATCCTGCTCCAGGCCTATCGCTGGGTCGCAGATAGCCGCGACGAGGCGACCGGCGAGCGCCTCGACAATCTCGAGGACCCGTTCCGGCTCTACCGCTGCCATACGATCCTCAATTGCGTCAAAGCCTGCCCGAAGGGGCTGAGCCCTGCCAAAGCCATCGCGGAGCTCAAGAAGCTCATGGTCGAGCGGCGCGTCTGAAGGAGCGGACCAATGCTCGATCACATTGGGTTTCCCGTCGCGGACTTCGAGAAATCGAAGGCTTTCTATATCCAAACGCTGGCGCCGCTCGGCTACCAGCTCATTAAGACTGTCGATCTCAGCGACGAAACCGGCCCCGGCGGCTATGCGGGGTTCGGCGCGGAGCGGCCGCAATTCTGGATCGGGACCGGAAAGCAGGTGCACGGGCGGCTTCACGTGGCCTTTATCGCCAAGAGCCGCGAAGCGGTGCGCGCCTTTTACGAAGCCGCGCTCGCCGCCGGCGCCCGCGACAACGGCCCGCCGGGCCTGAGGCCCCATTACCATGCGAACTATTACGGCGCGTTCGTGCTCGATCCGGACGGCCACAATGTCGAGGCGGTCACCCACCTGCCCGAATAACTAGCCCGACTTTCTCACAGGCTCGCGGAGCGTCATCGCCCTGGCGCGAGCCGGTCCGGCAGGAGCGCGCCGAAAAGCGTAGCCCACGCTTACGGTTGAGGCGCGCGTCATGCTGAAAGCATGCTTCCAGCATGAACCGGCCGGCCGCGCCAGGGCGACCCGTCGTGCTGGAAGCACGCCTTCGGCATGACGTGTCGAAGACACGCCTTCGGCGTGATGGGCGGGGCGAACTTGACGACAGAGTACGTCATGGCGGAGCCATGCCTCCGGCATGAGACGCTTGACCGATGCGCAACATCGCGTCGTGCTGAAAGCACGCCTCCGGCGTGACGCGCCGCTCCTGCTCT
>DATETZ010000073.1:0-6956 GCA_035283385.1 Hyphomicrobiaceae bacterium | reverse complement strand
CACGGAGGCGAATTTGGCGACAGGGCAGGAGCGGCGCGCAGAGCGATGTGGTACATCGGGCAAGCGTCGCGACGCACACTGTCGCCAAAGGCGCCCCGCCCATCACGCCGAAGGCGTGTCTGCGACACGACGGGTCGCGCTGGCGCGGCCGTCCGCGGCGTTGCGCGCCTCAACCGTAAGCGAGAGCTACGCTTTTCGGCGCGCTCGTCGTGCCGGAGGCGCGCTTCCAGCGCGACGCGGATCGGCGCCCGCCAGCGCGATGACGCTCCGTGAGCCTGTGAGAAAGTCGGGCTAGGATCATGGCGTCGAGATCAAACACGTAGAAATGCTTGCAGCCCGCCGTTTGGCAATATCCCTCGAGCGCGAGGTTTCGGTGCTTGAGGGCCGCCAGAGTCCAGGTCGTGAGCCCCCCGCCGTCATCATGCGGGCCCATCGTTGCGTGCCCCCGTTCGTACGGTTCGCCGGTTATCCCCGCCCTCTATACGGGGCGACACCCTGATCGGGAAGCCAAACGCCTTTCGGCAGCTCGCCAGCCTGCCAGAACACGTCGATCGGCATCCCGCCGCGCGGATACCAGTAGCCGCCGATCCGGAAGTAGTGCGGCTCGAGGAGCTCGAAGAGACGCTTGCCGATGGCGACCGTGCAGTCCTCGTGGAAGGCGCCGTAACTGCGAAACGAGGCGAGGTAGAGCTTCAGGGACTTGCTCTCGACCAGCCAATCGCGGGGAACGTAGTCGATGACGAGATGAGCGAAATCGGGCTGGCCGGTCACCGGGCAAAGGCATGTGAACTCGGGCGCCGTGAAGCGCGCCGCGTAATACGCGTCGGGATGCGGATTGGCGACGCGCTCGAGCACGGCCGCTCCGGGGCTCTCGGGACTCTTCGCCTTGCGTCCGAGGATCGTCACCGGTGGTGCTTTGCGGCTCATGCCGTCACTCCGCCGCGAGCCGCGCCGGCCGCGCAGGGCCTTGATAGATGCAGCCCTCCTGGCAGCTGTCGCGCGCAACATGGATTTCGGCAAGCCCCGGCACACGGTTGGAGAGCCGGTTCCAGAGCCAGATCGAGATGCGCTCCAAGGTCGGGGCCTCGAGACCCTCAACCTCGTTCAACAGGCGATGGTCGAGCTGCTCGCGCGCGCCGGTAATGGCTGCCGACAGCTCGTCGAAATGGATCACATAGCCGGTCACGGGATCGGGCTCGCCCTCGACCGCTACTCGCACGCGGAACGAGTGCCCGTGCACGCGCGCATTCGCATGCCCCAACGCCGCGCTAGGCAGGAAATGTGCGGCCTCGAAATGGAACTCTTTGTAGATGCGCATGGCGCGTGGAATAGGGAGGAACCCGGCAATTGGCAATAGGCAGTGGGCAATAAGAAGCAGACGAGAACGCAGTTAATCCATTGCCTATTGCCTACTGCCTCACCTGATCCCGATCAGCTTGTGCGTCTGCAGCGAGAGGCGCCACTCGGGGTGGGCCTTGCAGTAGGCAACCGCCGCCGCCGTGTTCTCACCGAGCTCGGGTCCGTCCATCGGCTGCAGGAACCGGTGCGCGAAGGCGAGCGCGGAGAGGTTCTCCGGCTCGAGCCCCGGCTGCGGAAAGACGAGCTTCAATTCGTCGCCGCGCTTTTGCTCGAGCTCGGCCCCGGCCTTCGGGCTGACGCAGATCCAATCGATGGACGAGGGCACCGGCACGGTGCCGTTGGTCTCGACGGCGACCCGGAAGCCCCGCTCGTGCAGCGCATCGATGAGCGCGGCATCGACCTGCAGCATAGGCTCGCCGCCGGTCAAGACCACGAGCAGTCCCGCCGGCTCCCGGCCCGCGGCCTGCACGCACGCCCGAGCGATCTCCCGGGCACTCGTGAACCTCCCCCCGCCCTCGCCGTCCGTGCCGACGAAATCCGTATCGCAGAAGCGGCACTCGGCGGTCGTGCGATCCTCCTCCCGCCCCGACCACAGATTGCAGCCGGCGAAGCGGCAGAAGACGGCAGGAAGCCCTGCGTTCGCGCCCTCGCCCTGAAGCGTGTAGAAGATCTCTTTGACGGCGTACATCTATGGAGCTTGTACGTTTGTCATCCTCGGCTTTATGCCGAGGAGCCAGCTTTGAGCGGGTACCGCGTTGGCCCAACGGGCACAAGGTCAAAGCACGCATTTGTGGAAGGCTGGATCCTCGGGCCGAGCCCGAGGATGACACTGTTGGCGGCCCGACGTGGACCAAACGAGGCAGCTTAGAGCAATGACAGCGACAAAGGCGGGGGAGCGGCGCACTTACCGCTACTTCGATTTCGTGATGGTCGCGTTCGTCACCGTGCTCGTATGCTCGAACCTGATCGGGCCGGCCAAGATCGCGCAGCTCGAGATCCCGGGCGTGGGGCCCTACGTGTTCGGGGCGGGCGTGCTCTTCTTTCCGATCTCTTACATCTTCGGCGACATCCTGACCGAGGTCTACGGCTACGCGCGGGCGCGCCGCGTGATCTGGACCGGCTTCGCCGCGCTCGCCTTCGCCTCGATCATGGCCACCGTCGTCGTCGCACTCCCGCCCGCCTCGTTCTGGCAGCATCAGGCCGCCTATGAGGTCGCCTTCGGCAACGCCTGGCGCGTCGTCGCGGCCTCCATGACCGCCTATTTCTGCGGCGAGTTCGTCAACTCGTATGTGCTGGCAAAGATGAAGATCGCGCAGGAGGGACGGCATCTGTGGATGCGCACGATCGGCTCGACCATCGGCGGCGAGGCGGTCGACAGCGCGCTCTTCTACCCGCTCGCCTTCTACGGCACCGGCATCATCCCCAACGAGGCGCTGCCGACCGTCATGCTCGCGCAGTTCGTCACCAAGACCATGGTCGAGGTCGTCTTCACGCCGCTGACCTACAAGATCGTGGGCTTCTTGAAGCGCGCCGAGCACGAGGACTATTACGATCGCGATACCGACTTCAATCCGTTCGCGCTCGAGAGATGAGGTCGTCGGATTTCGGCCGCGAGCGGCCTCAGTCCGACCTACGAGTCGCGCGTGTAGGTCGGATTGAGCGAGGGCTTGCCCCGAGCGAAGTCCGACGGCCTACGGCGTCTCAGGAGGAGAGCGAGGCGCGGATGGCGGCAAGCTCGGCGACTGGATCGGTAAAGTCCTCGAAGCTGTGCGAGGTGCGCCGGTACCAATAGCGGCTGTTCCAAGCGTCGCCCTCGATCTTGTGCAGCACGGCGTGGAGCCAGCAGGCGATCGCATCGTCCTCGTCCCGCTGCGCGATCTCGTGCGCGCCCGCCCAATCGCCGGCCAGCGCCAGATCGACGGCACGGATCAGCTGGTCCCGGATTGCCATTTTTCCCAGCCTTTGGCGCGCAGCTCGCAGGCGGGGCAGGTGCCGCAGCCATAGCCCCAGTCGTGGCGCCTCGTTCGGTCGCCCAGGTAGCAGCTGTGCGAATGCTCGACGATGAGATCGACGAGCAGCTGTCCCCCGATCTCGTGCGCCATCGCCCAGGTCCCCGCCTTGTCCACGCGCATCAACGGCGTCTCGATCGAGAAGGCCCTCCCCATGCCGAGCGAGATCGCCCGCTCGAGGGCGCGCAGCGTCGCGTCGCGGCAGTCGGGATAGCCCGAGTAGTCGGTCTCGCACATGCCGCCGATCAGGATCGCGATGGCGCGCCGGTAGCCGAGCGCCGCGGCATAGGTGAAGAACAAGAGGTTCCGGCCCGGCACAAAAGTCGAAGGCAGGCCGGCCGCCGTCAGCTCGATCTGGGACTCGCGCGTGAGCGCCGTCTCGCTCAGGCGCCCGAGCTCGGCCATCTCGACGATGTGGTCATCCCCGAGGCGGGCCGCCCAGCGCGGGAACCGGGCCCTGATCAATTCGAGGACGCGCTTTCGGCTCGCGAGCTCGACGCCATGGCGCTGGCCGTAGGCGAAGCCGACCGTCTCGACCGTCTCGAACCGCTCGAGCGCCCAGGCGAGGCACACGGTGCTATCCTGCCCGCCCGAGAACAGCACCAGGGCCGAGGTCGGGGTCATCTCGCGTACCACCGGGTCTTACCCCAATTATCGCCCCAGCATGTCATCCTCGGGCTTGTCCCGAGGATCCAGCTCTCGACCAACGCCGGAGCCCGTGGATAGATGGATGGGCGGGCCAAGCCCGACCATGACAAGAGGTAGAGCAAGGCCTCGGTCCAAGCATTAAAGGCTCTTGCCGTCGAACGGCGCGGGCTCGAGCGCGGCGATGTCGATGCCGTCGAGGCAGCGCACGTTGACCGCCACCATCTCGCTGCCGTCCGGAGCTGAGCCGCGGCCGAAACTCTCGACGCCGCACTCCCCGCAGAACAGGTGATGGATCTGCTTCTTGCCGAACTGATACTCCTTCAAGGCGGTCTCGCCCGAGACGAGCTTGAAGTCTGCGGCCGGAACGAACGTCAGCCACAGGCCGTTCTTGGCGCAAATCGAGCAGTTGCAGGCGATGACCTTGCTCATGTCGCCCACCACCTCGAAGCGCACTTTTCCACAGTGACAGCCGCCGCGGTGGACCTTCTTCTCCGCCATGGGCAACCTCCCGTCTCGAGCCAGCGATCGACGCACCCGCCCGATAGGCGAGAGCCGGCCACCCCTTCGGGTCTTTGCGCGCGTTGCGGGACCGGCTAAAACCCGCGCCAACCTTCCATGACCCCGTCCGCTCCGCAACCTGCGGAAAAGGAAAAACCCCATGACCGCCATCGTCGACATCATCGGCCGCGAGATCCTGGACAGCCGTGGCAACCCCACGGTCGAGGTGGACATCGTGCTCGAGGACGGCTCCAAGGGCCGCGCGGCTGTGCCCTCCGGCGCCTCGACCGGGGCGCATGAGGCGATCGAGCTGCGCGACGGCGACAAGGCGCGCTACCTCGGCAAAGGCGTCCTCAAGGCGGTCGAGGCGGTCAATGGCGAGATCTTCGACGCCATCGCCGGCATGGACGCAGAGGATCAGCGCGGCATCGATGCGGCGATGATCGGGCTCGACGGCACCAAGAACAAGAGCCGGCTCGGAGCCAACGCCATCTTGGGCGTGTCGCTTGCGGCCGCCAAGGCCGCGGCCGCGGCGAGCGGCCTTCCGCTCTATCGCTACATCGGTGGGACCACGGCGCATGTGCTCCCCGTGCCCATGATGAACATCATCAATGGCGGGGCGCACGCCGACAATCCGATCGACATCCAGGAGTTCATGATCATGCCCGTCGCCGCCCCGACCTGCGCCGACGCTATTCGCGTGGGGGCCGAGATCTTCCACGCTCTCAAGAGGATCCTGACGGAGGGGGGCCATAACACCGGGATCGGCGACGAGGGCGGGTTTTCGCCCAATCTCAAGAGCGCCGACGCGGCGCTCGCCTTCGTCATGAAGTCGATCGAGAGCGCGGGCTTCAAGCCGGGCGAGGACGTGATGCTGGCCCTCGACTGCGCCGCGACTGAGTTCTTCAAAGGCGGCAAGTACCATCTCGAGGGCGAGGGCAAGACGCTCGATTCCGCCGGTATGGCGAAGTACCTCGAGGATCTCATGAAGCGCTATCCCATTGTCTCCATCGAGGATGGCATGGCCGAGGACGATTGGGGCGGCTGGAAGGCGCTGACCGATCTCATCGGGCGGCGCTGCCAGCTGGTCGGCGACGATCTCTTCGTCACCAACACCGAGCGCCTCGCCCGAGGCATCGAGGGCGGCATCGCCAACTCGATCCTCATCAAGGTGAACCAGATCGGCTCGCTCTCCGAGACGCTCGACGCGGTCGCCATGGCCCAGCGCGCGGGCTACACCGCGGTCATGTCCCACCGCTCGGGCGAGACGGAGGATGCAACCATCGCCGACCTCGCCGTCGCCACCAACTGCGGCCAGATCAAGACCGGCTCGCTGTCGCGCTCGGATCGCTTGGCCAAATACAACCAGCTGATCCGGATCGAAGCCGAGCTCGGAAGCGTCGCGCGCTATGCCGGAAAAGGCATCCTGCGCGGGCATGCCGAAGCCTGAAATTGCCGGCCCCGGCGCGTGGGCGCGAGCCCCCGCCCGGTCCCCGACCCCGTCCAGAGCGCACATTCCAAAATCGAACGGCGCTTTACCAGGCTTTAAGGAGAGCCGTGGTAGAACTTGCATGTTCCCGGATCTCTTAACGCGTAACGACGAACATCGTGTTGCGTCAGCCAATACATGATCGGCGTTTGAGGCGCAGGCAGTCGCTGGTGTTGCTTCTCTGCCTCGGTTCGACGGCCTACTTCGCCTATCACGCATGCTATGGTCCGCACGGCCTCGGGGCGCACAGAGGACTGATCGACCGCTCCAACCTCTTGGAGTTCGAGATCAGGAGTCTCGAGGCCGTGCGCTCCAAGCTCGAGCGCGACGTGGCCCTGCTCACGCCCGATCCCCCCAATCCGGACCTGGTCGAGGAAATCGCCCGCGACGTGCTCGGGTTCGCTCATCCGGGCGATCGCGTGTTTCCCTTCCCCGAAGGCACACCTCCGAAGTAGGTCGGGCTGAGGCCGGCCATCGGCCGGCCGAAGGCCGACGGTCATCGGGCGGCGTATGGACATGTCGGACTTCGCGCGGGGTTTTGCCCGCGCTCAGTCCGACCTACACGGCTTTTCTCTGATGCGGCGTTCGACGCTGCGACGCACAAGCGTATGGCGCGGGGCAACTGGCTTCCCTGTCATCTTCTCGTGTAAGGTTTCCGTTTCGCGGGCGAGAGGGAGAAGCCCATGCCGCTCCAGGAGACCGCATCCGGTCTTGCGGACGACATCCGGTTCACGGCCGAGGAGGAGCTTGCGGCCTACCGCGCCATGCTCTTGATCCGCCGCTTCGAGGAGAAGGCCGGCCAGCTGTTCGCTCTCGGGACCATCCATGGCTCGTGCCATCTCTCGATAGGCCAGGAGGCGGTCATCGTCGGCGCTACAATGGCGGCTGAAGCGGACGATCCGGTGGTCACCGGCTTCCGCACTCACGGCCACATGCTCGCGCGAGGCATCGAC
>DATETZ010000072.1:0-4762 GCA_035283385.1 Hyphomicrobiaceae bacterium | reverse complement strand
GGGACGCCCGCCGCCTTCGCCTTGGCGTTGATCCGTGCCTTGAACCGGTCCCACGGCAAGATAATGCGCTCGTGCCGGCCCTCGCCGATCGCGTCCATGCCGTCGTGGGCCTTGACGCGGAACACGACGCGCCGGCCCTCGAGCCTCGTGCATTCGGCCTCGACCGTCACGGTCTGGCCGGGAAGCGTCGCCGCGACATGGGACACCTCGATGTGCACGCCGAGCGAGGCTTCGCCCGGATCGAGGTATGGCTTCAAGAGCTCCATGCACGCCCATTCGATGAGGCCGACCATGAACCCGGTCGCGAACACGGCCGGCATGGCCTGGAAGTCCGGCGATTCGGGATAGAGGTGCGGCACTGTCTTGTTGTCCGGCACCAGATACCGAAACGTGATCTTGGCGCCGGGGGCGAGCGTCGGCTTCATGGCTCAGGCCTTGCCCGACGGAGGCTCGCCGCTCGCCTTCTCGTCGCCCGGCAGAGCGTAATGCCCGCCCTCCCAGGGGCTCTCGAAGTCGAAGGTGCGGAATTCCTGCGTGAGCTTCACGGGCTCGTAGACGACGCGCTTCTGCTCGTCGTCGTAGCGCACCTCGACATAGCCGGTGAGCGGGAAGTCCTTGCGCAGCGGATGACCCTGAAAGCCGTAGTCGGTCAGCAGCCGCCTCATGTCGGGATGGCCAGCGAATAAGATGCCGAACATGTCGTAGGCCTCGCGCTCGAACCAGCCGGCGGCCGAGAACACCTCGACCGCGCTCGGCACAGGGCTCGCCTCGTCGGTTTCGAGCTTGACACGGATACGCTGATTGAGGCGCGGCGACAGCAGGTGATAGACGACGTCGAAGCGCGCGGCCCGGCCGGGCCAGTCGACGCCGCAGATGTCGATCAGCTCCTCGAAGCGGCAGCGCTCGTCGTCGCGCAGAAACGTGAGCACGTCCTTGATGGTTTCGCGCGCGACGGCAAGGGTCAGCTCGCCATGGGCGATCCTCGAGGAGAGGAGGGCGGCTCCGAGCTGGCGGGAAATGTGCGCGCCGAGATTTTCCAGGTTCGTGTCCATGGCGGTCCGTTTACGAGGCAATCGGCAGTCGGCAGTCGGCAATCGGGCACCTAGCTTTCGCCTTTGGGCGCATGGCGTTGAAGCGAGCGGATGAGGCCGTTGAGCATTTTTCCGATGGTCTCGCAGCGCTCGAGAATCGGCGCGGTCGCCTCAGTACTGACGATGCCGATCCTCTCCCCTAACAACAGATGCGTTTCCAACTCCTTGAGCGAACCTTGCGCGACTTTCAGAAACTGGACATACGAGCCCTTGTTCTCTCGACCATAGCCTTCCGCGATATTGGCCGGTATTGAAACCGCTGAACGCCGTGCCTGTGCAGTGAGACCATAGGCTTCATCACGCGGGAAATGGGCCGACAATAGATAGCACGCCTCGGCAAGGTCCATGGCCTCCCCCCATACCCTCAGGTCCTTGTGGGATTGGATGGCAGTTGTTGGCCCCATCCCCCCAACGCCGATTGCCTCCTGCCGATTGCCGATTGCCGGCTGCCTATCTCTCGATCGTTCCGGTGCGCCTGATCTTTCTCTGCAACAGCAGCACGCCGTAGACGAGGGCTTCCGCCGTCGGCGGGCAGCCGGGCACATAGATGTCGACGGGCACGATGCGGTCGCACCCGCGCACCACCGAGTACGAATAGTGATAGTAGCCGCCGCCGTTGGCGCACGAGCCCATGGAGATCACGTAGCGCGGCTCCGGCATCTGGTCGTAGACCTTGCGCAAGGCGGGCGCCATCTTGTTGCACAGCGTGCCGGCGACGATCATCACGTCGGACTGGCGGGGCGAGGCGCGGGGCGCAAAGCCGAAGCGCTCGAGATCGTAGCGCGGCATCGAGGCCTGCATCATCTCGACCGCGCAGCAGGCGAGCCCGAACGTCATCCACATCAGCGAGCCCGTGCGCGCCCAGTTGATGAGATCGTCGGTGGTCGTGACCAGGAAGCCCTTGTCGGCGAGCTTATTCGAGACCTCGGTGAAGTACGGGTCGCCGGGCTTGATCAAGCCGGCTGCCGGTGCCCGGCCGCCTCCGGCGCCCTCCTTGGCCGTGTCGAACGCCGGTGCGGAGGAGAGCGTCAATCCCATTCGAGTGCTCCCGTCCGCCACTCGTAGATGAAGCCCACGGTCAGAACGGCGAGGAAGATCATCATCGACCAGAAGCCGAACGCACCGATGTCGTCGAACGCGACCGCCCACGGGAACAGGAACGCGATCTCGAGGTCGAAGATTATGAACAGAATGGCCACCAGATAGAACCGCACGTCGAACTTCATGCGCGCGTCGTCGAAGGCGTTGAACCCGCATTCGTAGGCCGACACCTTTTCGGGGTCAGGGTTGCGCACCGCGATCAGGAACGGCGCGATCATGAGCGCGCCCGCGATCGCCCCCGCCACGCCGATGAAGACGATGAGGGGCAGGTAAGCGTTGATGAGCTCGTTCATCGGGCGTCCTCGCCGCGCGCCGTGGCACATCATACCGCGGCGCAAGATAGCATGTCGTGGTGTTATCGCACGCTACTGCCCCGTGCAACCCGGCTTATCGGCGCCAAACAGCGGGCTGATTGAAGCCAGGGCGACACAAGGTTTGGAGACTTTCGGACCGCTGGTCCGGGGCCGCGACTGCGGCTCATGCCGAAGGCATGTCTTCGACATGACGCAAGCGCCGGCCATCCACAAAGCACCACGCCTTTCGGATGAAGCTTCTCGCAGCTCATGTCAGTGGAAAAGACGGCGCGAAGCGCCCTGCGGCCAAGGGCCGCCGCGGCGAGCCGCGGCCCTCCACAGAGCACCGCGCCTCTCGAGCGCTGCCTCGTGCAGCTTGTGTCAGTGGAAAGAATGGCGCGAGAGACGGGACTTGAACCCGCGGCCTCCGCCGTGACAGGGCGGCGCTCTAACCAACTGAGCTACTCCCGCAATCCAAGAAGCGCGCCCCGAGCGTGATAAGCTCAGCGTACCGATTTGCGCGAAATTCCTGTTCAAGAATTCCGCCATCGGCACACCAGGGGAGGCGCTGTCACTGCGCGATCAATTACGTATTCGCCTCCCGCAAGTCAAGCGACACGGGCGGCATGCGGCGAGCCGCGCCGGCTCCGTCACGAGCCGACCCCCATGAAGTCGCGCTTGCCGATGTCGAGGCCGTTGTGGCGCAGGATTGCGTAGGCGGTCG
This sequence comes from Hyphomicrobiaceae bacterium, assembly GCA_035283385.1. Taxonomy (GTDB): domain Bacteria; phylum Pseudomonadota; class Alphaproteobacteria; order Rhizobiales; family Hyphomicrobiaceae; genus Hyphomicrobium_C. The sequence continues at coordinate 1,553 of DATETZ010000072.1, read as the reverse complement.
TCGCGTGGAAGTAGAAATTCGGCAGCGCGAAGTGGAGCAGGTAGTCCTGGCCCTTGAAGGCCATGTCCTGGCCGCCGACCTTGAGCCTGATGTCGCGCCCCTCCGAGCCGTCGATCTGTTCGGGCTTCAGCGTGGCGAGGAAGGCGAGCGTCCTCCCGATGCGGGCCTTGATCTCGGGGAAGGTCTTTTCGGTGTCCTCGAAGCTCGGCACCGGGAGCCCGGCAAGGCGCGCTGGCGCACCCTTGGCATGATCGGTCGCGATCTGCACTTGCCGGGTGAATGCGAACATGTCCGGGGAGAGCCGCGCATTGAGGAGCACCGCGGGATCGATCTTGCGCGCCTCGGCATAGGCCGCGGCCTTGCCGAGGATAACCTCGAGCGCGCCGAGCGTCCTCGTAAAGACCGGGACCGAGGCGGAGTACATGGAAATGGCCATTGAGTGTCCTTCCGATGGCGAGGCGACATCCTTTCGCACCGACGGTCCGAGGCCGCTAGTGTCCCGAACCTGAAGCTCGCAGCTTGTGTCGGCAGAAACTGATCGTTACACCGGCGGGGGGCGGTTAGCTCAGCGGTAGAGCGCTTCGTTTACACCGAAGATGTCGGGAGTTCGATCCTCTCACCGCCCACCATCGCGGCGCATTCCCCCGGCGCGCAATCGCCTGCCGTCGCGCGCTCCGGCATGTTTCGCCCCTGTCCTCAGATTCCACAAAAGCAAGACGCGCCGCGGAGCCGGCGGCGCGCGCCCAAAAGCCCTTGCTCTCGGCGAGATCAGTTCATGGATTCCTTCAAGCCCTTTGACGGGCTGAATTTCGGAACCCGCGCGGCCGGGATCTTGATCGTGGCGCCGGTGGCGGGATTGCGCCCCTCGCGCGCCTTGCGCTTGGCGACCTTGAAGGTGCCGAAGTCCGGAATCCGCACCTCCTCGCCCTTTTTCATGGAGGCCTTGATATGCTCGAGCACCGCGTCGACGGCCGTGCCTGCTTTCTCTTTCGAGAGCTCGCACTCCTTGGCCACGGCATCGATCAAATCTTTCTTGCTCATCTCTCCGTCCTCATGACTGGAATGTCCCGGATGGTATTTCAACGCGCTGAGCGCGGGCTCGAAGAGGCTCCCGCCGTCGCGCAAGGCTGCTGCTTCGGCAGCAGAAGCGGCACAAGAGCGCTGAAAATCCGGCCTCGTCAAGGGGCAAATCGCTCGATTCCGGCCGAAAAATCAGTGGAAACGCGCGCGCGACGAGTGGCGCGATCTAGCCCGCCTTTCTCACAGGGTCACGGGCGGCCCATGCCGGAGGCATGTCTTCGACATGACGGCGAAATTGACGACAGAGCAGGAGCGGCGCGTCACGCCGGAGGCGTGCTTTCAGCACGACGCGATGTGTTGCATCGGTCAAGCGTCTCATGCCGGAGGCATGGCTCCGCCATGACGCACTCTGTCGACAAGTTCGTCCCGCCCTGCGGGTCGCCCTGGCGCTGCCGGCCGGTTCGTCGCGCGCCTCAACCGTAAGCATGGGCTACGCTTTTCGGCGCGCTCCTGCCGGGCCGGCTCGCGCCAGG
>DATETZ010000071.1:0-33900 GCA_035283385.1 Hyphomicrobiaceae bacterium | reverse complement strand
TGGCCCTTGTTGGACCTTCCATCCCCGACCCGAGGTGTCGGCTTCGAGGTCTCGAGCCGAAATCACGGTCTCGCGTATCCCCGCTCTCTCCGCATGCCTTATCCTACCCCCATCCCGCCCCGCTGGGGTCGCCTTCCGGAGGCGTACCGATTGGCGAGGGGCGGGGCCGAGTCCTGAGGGATGTGCGGCACGCGGCCTCCTCCCTCGGCGCGCTTGCTGATTGCCGGTGGCAACATCGGTACCGGAGAGGCTGCGGCTAAGTGATGCGCGGGACACCGGGATTTGGCCTCACCCGGCGCAAAGCTCGCAAAGCGGGGCGCCGTTGTGCCTTGCTACAAGTTACGCAAGACCGTGGCGCTTCCGCGCCCCGCTCCCCTATTTCGCATCCCCTCGGGCGTCCGCGCCGCGAGGCAAGAAGCGTGTGCCCGGACCCCGGCACCGGCGGCCGTCGCAGGCCCAGCGCCTCATGCGCGAGGCCCGGTCCATCCTCAAGATGGCCATCGAGCTCACCAATCTGGCGCAAACCGAGGCCACGGCGGTTCCGGGCAGCAGCAGCCCGGGCAGCCGGTGCAGCCGCTCGCGCTCCTGTCCCCATTGACGGCTCCTTGAACGAATGGTGTACCAAAGGTCCAATGGAACAAGCCGTCCCCCGCCCGCTGGTCACCAGCCTGCCGAACGTGCTCACCTACGCGCGCATCCTCGCGGTCCCTGCGCTCGTGGGCTGCCTCACGCTGCTCACGGGCGACCTGGCCCGCTGGTCGGCGCTGGTCCTGTTCGTCGCCGCCGCATTGACCGACTGGCTCGACGGCTATCTGGCCCGCGTCTGGGAGCAGCAGTCGGCGCTCGGGCGCATGCTCGATCCCATCGCCGACAAGCTCATCGTCGGCGCGGCGCTGATCATGCTCGTGCACGACGACACCATCGACGGCTGGTCGATCTGGGCGGCGGTGGTCATTCTGTGCCGCGAGATCCTCGTGTCGGGGCTGAGAGAGTTCCTGGCCGAGCTCAACGTCAAAGTTCATGTCACCCAGCTCGCCAAGTGGAAGACCACGGTGCAGATGGTGGCGCTCGCCGTGCTTCTCGCGGGGCCCGCGGCCGACAAGCTCGTTCCCGGCATCACCAGCACCGGTCTTGCGCTGTTGTGGATCGCGGCGCTGCTCACGCTCTGGACCGGCTATGACTATCTGAGGGCCGGGGTCCATCACGCGATGGAGAGCTAGTCAGATGGCAAACCCAGATCGCAACGTGCGGCTCCTCTATTTCGCCTGGGTGCGCGAGCGGATGGGGCGCGCCGAGGAGGAGGTCGTGCTCCCCTCGAGTGTGGCGACCGTCGCCGACCTCGTGGCATGGCTCAAGACGCGCGGCCCCGAGTATGCAGAGGCCTTTCGGCGCCCCGAGGTCATCCGCGCCGCGATCGACAAGGCGCACGTGAAATCGAGCGCGATCATTGCCGGCGCGCGCGAGATCGCCTTCTTCCCACCCGTCACCGGAGGCTAGTGTCCCGAACCCGAAGTTCGCACACACCTTGCGGCACTCGCGTTTGCGAACTTCGGGTTCATAAGGGACACTAGAATTATAGACTTGCTAGTATGGCTTTGGTTCAGAAGTTCCCTCACAACCCGGCCGCGAGTGATGGGGAACTTCTGAACCGCCATACTAGGGCGCGGGCGGCCTTGGACGTATCGCGGCTCTCCGCCAAGGAAAAAGGGAACAGGAGCGAGCGTTGACGGTTCGACTTCAGGCCGGCGACTTCGATGCGGCAGCGGAGGTGAGAGCGCTCACCGCGGGCCGCACGGACATCGGCGCCGTCGTGACCTTCACGGGCCTCGTGCGCGGCCAATCGGGCGGACAGCCCGTCGCGGCGATTACGCTCGAGCATTACCCGGAGATGACGGAAGCCGAGCTCGCACGAGTCGAAGCCGAGGCGAAGGAGCGCTGGCCGTTGAGTGGGAGCCTCGTCATCCACCGTTTCGGCACGCTCGCGCCCGGCGAGGCGATCGTGCTCGTGGTGACGGCATCGGCGCACCGCCAGGCGGCGTTCGAGGCGGCCGAGTTCCTCATGGACTATCTCAAGTCCCGCGCGCCGTTCTGGAAAAAGGAGACGGGCCCCGGCGGCCAGTCGCGGTGGATCGAGGCGCAAGCGAGCGATGTGGCGGCCTTGGACCGCTGGCGCGGGAAGGCCAAGGCGGGGACGTGAGACGTGCCCCCGCAAGGACGTCCCGCGCGCCGCGCCGGTCCCGTTAGCGAATTATTTACCCTTGGAACTCCATAACAAAGCCTAAAGGTGACCCGGAAAACGCCATCATCTTGGGCTCACCTTGAGACCGTCCCGGTAATAGACCGTGTTGCGTAGACGGGGGTCAAACGCGATGACTTTCGGGTCCTTGCGGCGTCTTTTGCCGCAATTCTTGCTTGCGCTTTCGATCATGCTCGTTCCGGCGGCTCTGCGCGCGGAGCCGGCGCCGGTTGACGTCGCGCCCGGTCCGCTGGCGGCGCGGACCACTTCGGCGGCAGACGCGAGCTCCGAGACGGCTCTCGGCGGCGATGAGACCCGCACCCGTTTCCTGATCGGCCTCGAGCGGTCAACCGAGTTCCAGGTCTTCTCCCTGTCCAACCCCAACCGCGTCATCGTCGATCTGCCGCAAATAAATATGCAGTTGCCGCCGGACACGGCCGGGCGGCCGGTGGGGCTCGTCAGCGCGTTCCGCGCCGGCGTCTCCGCCCCGGGCAAATCGCGCATCGTGATCGAGGTCAAGGAGCCCGTGGTCGTCGAGAGCGCGAAGATCGAGAACACCAAGGACGGCAAGGGCCATCGCCTGGCGCTCGAGATCGTGCCGGTCGGAACCGGTGCGACCAAGACCGCGAAGAAGGCCTTTTCGGCACCCTACGCCCTCGGCGCGGCCGGACTTCAGCCGCCGCTGCCGCTTCCCGCCGTGCGCCCCGACGTCAAGGCCGCGAAAGCCTTCAAGCCCGTGATCGTCATCGACCCTGGCCACGGCGGGCACGATTCTGGTGCCATCAAGAACGGGACCGTCGAGAAAGACGTGGTGCTGGCTTTCAGCAAGGTCTTGAAGCAGAAAATCGACTCCACGGGCCGCTACAAGGTCGTGATGACGCGCGACAAGGACGTGTTCGTCGAGCTGGGCGAGCGCAACGCCTTTGCCGAGCGCAACAAGGCCAACCTCTTCATTGCCGTGCACGCGGACTACGCCGGAGGCAACACGCAGGCCCGCGGCGCGGCGATCTACTCGCTGCGCAACTCTCTCGCTGACTCTCTCGAGCGCTCGGCCAAGGGCGATCTCCCCGAGCGTGTGCTCTTGGGCGCCGAAGCCGAGAAGGTCAAGAAGGCGAGCGTCGACGGGGACATCGCTGCCGTCAAGGACATCCTGGCCGATCTGGCGGGGCGCGAGCTCGACATGACCAAGGAGCGCACGAGCATCTTCTCGCAGTCGATCATCGAGTTCATGGGCGCAAGCACGACTATGCGCGGGGAGCCGGATCAGCAGGCCGGCTTCCGAGTGCTCAAGACTGCGCAGTTCCCGTCGGTGCTGATAGAGCTCGCCTACGTCACCAACAAGGAGGATGCCGAGCGTTTGCGTTCCGACGCTTGGCGCGACAAGGTCGCAGACTCGATCGCCACTGCCGTCGACACCTATTTCAACCGCCAGATCGCCCGCTTGCCGATGTGATAGCGCGCCGGACGGGCTCGAAACGTCAAAGGCCGGTCCAGGGGACCGGCCTCGTGTCTTTGTGGCCGGCGCAGGGTCGCACGCCCCGCCGGCAAAAGGTGCGCTAAACCTTACTTGGAGGATGCGACCGCTTCAGGCGCCAGAGCAGAACGAACAGCCAGCGCGAATCCAAGCGAAGCGGTTGGGCTTGGTGGACGCTGTATGGATTCGGAGCAAGACTGGACCTTGTAGGAGGGTGCTGCAGCATGTGGCACTCCATTTTCGTGTGGGTGCCGCGCCCATCGACGCCTGGGACTATCCGGCTCGGCGCTTCCCGCGACACACGTGCACTGGCACCAGGGCTGGCCCAGCGAGACGACGGCGGTTCTGGAAAAGCCGGAGCGGACGCGGCGGTCCTGGACGGATCCGCAGGAGAGGCGGGATGCGGGCCTGCCGGGCGCTCCCTCGGGCGGTCCCGTCCAGGTCCGCCACGCGCCCGACTGGCCGAGTTCGCCAGTCATTTCCAAGTCCTGGCTCAGAGATCTCAAGGACTGAGCGTCCCTCAGGGCTCTGATGCACGCACCTCTGCAGACGGTTGTCCCGGTTCGAGGACAGGACAGGTCTGGCGAGGTCAAGCTCCCCCGCTCGAGCAGGCTAAGTGATTCGCGACGCTTCCATGCGCTCGGCCGCAAATAAATTTGCGTTGCATCGGCGCACGAGGCGCCTGCGCCGCCGCAATGGTCGACACCGGCGAATCGCAGCCCGGCGCAAGGAAGGCCCTGCGCCCGAGCGAAGACGTGTCGCTTTCGATGGTAATGGGCCCCCGGATGTCGCGCGGTCGAGCCGGATCGCTGGGCCGGCATCGCCCGTCTCATCACCTGGCCTCATCGCCAGGCAGTGGCGGCCGTGCGCCTTAAGAGACCGAGCCCGCCTCCGCGGACCTGGCCGCATCCTGTACGGCCTTCTGCACCTTTTCGAAGGCGCGCACTTCGATCTGGCGGATTCGCTCGCGTGAGACTCCGAACTCGGCCGAAAGATCCTCGAGCGTGACCGGGTCCTCGGCCAGGCGGCGAGCCTCGAAGATGCGCCGCTCGCGATCGTTCAAGGTCGAGAGCGCCGTCGAAAGATAGGCTTTGCGGCGGCCGAACTCCTCGGACTCGACGAGCCGCTGTTCCTGATCGGGACTTTCGTCCACGAGCCAGTCCTGCCACTCTCCTGATTCGGTGTCCGCCCTGACCGGCGCGTTGAGTGACGCGTCGCCGCCGAGACGGCGGTTCATCGAGACGACATCCTCCTCCGTGACACCGAGCTTCCTGGCGATCTTCTTGACGTGCTCGGGCTTGAGATCGCCTTCCTCCAAGGCCTGCAACTGGCTCTTGGCCCGGCGTAGGTTGAAGAAAAGCTTCTTCTGCGCCGCCGTGGTGCCCATCTTCACGAGGCTCCACGAGCGCAAGATGTATTCCTGAATCGAGGCTCGGATCCACCACATCGCATACGTGGCGAGCCTGAAGCCGCGGTCCGGCTCGAAGCGCTTCACCGCCTGCATGAGGCCCACATTGCCCTCGGAAATGACCTCGCCGATCGGCAGGCCGTAGCCGCGATAGCCCATGGCGATGCGCGCTACCAGCCGCAGATGGGATGTTATCAGCCGGTGCGCCGCCTCTGCGTCACCGTGCTCGCGCCACCGCTTGGCAAGCATGTACTCCTCGTTCGGCTCGAGCATCGGAAACTTCCGAATCTCCTCGAGGTACCGAGCCAGGCCCACAGAGCCGCTGGCAATTGACGGAAGTGCTTTGCTCGCCATCTGGTTTCGCGCATGCCTCGTCTTTGTCCGCGAAGCTGCGTCCCTGTTTCCCCGCTCGAGAGCCTGGGCCTGGACTCGAGGCCTCCTTTGGCTTGCTTCATCCCAGGCGAGCGTGATGCTCAAACCCGACTCCGTGCCCTGGGCTCGCGCCCATCACGGCTCGACGAATTATACGTTTGGGCGACCCTGCCGGATGAGCGCCCCCGTTATGTAGAACGTAATGATAGGACGGAATCCGGCGCTCAAGCTAATTACCTTTTGGAGAGGTTGTGCTCGCGGCCCGCGGCTGGCGAATGGCAGCTATGCTCGCCTGGCGGTCAACCTCGCCGAGGTTTGATCTTGTCCGGCCCCTGAGTACCTGAAAGAGCCTGTCTCAGGCGCGCGATCGCGGCCGGCAGCGGGCTCGTGAATCTCAGGCGGAGCCCCGTGATCGGGTGCTCGAACGCGAGCTCCGCCGCATGCAACGCCTGGCGTCCGAGCTCATCGAGGGCGGTGCGAGCCTTGGCATCGAGCTTGCCCGCGCTTGCCTTGTAGCCAGCGCCGTAGATGGGATCGCCCATCACGGGATGGCCGACGTGCGCCAGGTGCACGCGAATCTGATGCGTGCGCCCGGTCTCGAGGCGCAGCTCCAAGAGCGACGCAATCGGCTTGCCGGAGGGGCCGGCGAAGGTCTCGAGCACCTCGTAGCGCGTCACCGCACGCCGGCCACGCTCCCCGCGCGCGACGGCCATCCGCGTTCTGTTTGTCTCGCTGCGGGCGACACGCGCCTCGATCGAGCCTCGCCGGCGCTCCGGCACCCCCCAGCAGAGCGCCGCGTAAGCCCGCTCGAGCCGGGCATCGGCGCCGTGCGCCGCGAATTGCTCGGCAAGCCCCCGATGCGCCGCATCCGACTTCGCGACGACGAGGAGGCCGCTCGTGTCCTTGTCGAGGCGGTGAACGATGCCCGGCCGCTTGACTCCGCCAATGCCCGAGAGGCTCGTGCCGCAGTGGGCGATGAGCGCGTTGACGAGCGTGCCCGATCGATGGCCCGCCGCGGGGTGCACGACGAGCCCGGCCGGTTTGTCGATGACGATCAAATGCTCGTCCTCGTAGACGACCGCGAGCGGGATCGCCTCGCCTTCCGGGCCGGCCGGAGCGGGAGGTGGCAGCTCGATGTGATACGCCTCGCCCGGTTTGACCCTCAGCCCCACGTCACCTATGGTCCCCGCCCGTCCGGTCACATGCCCTGAACGGATCAGCGCCTGGATGCGTGACCGCGTCACACCTTGCAACCGGCCGGCGAGAAAGCGGTCGAGGCGGACGCCGGCGTCGGCCGCAAGCACGGTCAACTTCTGCCCTGAAGCCTCCTTTGCGTTGGTGTGCGAAGCCATAGTTACCCCGGTCATCATGATGGCGAGCGCGCCATGATCACAGCCGATGTCGAGCCTCCGGGCGACAGGCACGCCCCGGCCGCGCTTGCGAACCCGGGCCTCATGCGCGCGCTCAAGTTTGCCGTCGTCGCCATGGCGCTCCTGCTCCTCGCCGGCCTCGCCGCGGTGGCCTATCGCATCATCTATCTCGCGAAGCAGTCCGCGGCACAACCTGCACCTCTCGCCGCGCCCGTATCAGCACCGCCCACGGGTGCGATCGCACCTGAAGCCGATCTGGGACTTCCCGAGGGCGCCGTTGTGCGATCTATGTCGATGAGCGGAAACCGTCTCGCGGTCCACTACGAGGCGCCAGCCGAAAGCGGGATCGCAATTGTCGATCTCGAGACGGGTCGCGCCTTGACGCGCGTTCGCATCCGGCCGGAGGCGGCGCCCCGCTGACACGTTCCGGCGCATCACAACATTGAAATAAGCCGCTTGATCGACGCAGCGCTCTCTCCTATAGCTCGGGCTCGCCCACGCCCCGTTCGTCTAGTGGCCTAGGACACCAGCCTCTCACGTTGGTAACAGGGGTTCGAGTCCCCTACGGGGCGCCAATCTCCCACAAGAGTGGCGCATTTCGCGCCTGCCCCGAAGCCGTCGCCGCGCACTTGGCCGAGCACGCACTGCAAGCGAGCTCGACCTCCCGGATGCCGGGATGAGGTGCCGACACGACCGCGGTCGGGCGCCCCGGCCGGGCGCACCCTACAGCAGATCGCGCAGCCGGTAATAGAGCATGCCGAGTGCGAGCATCTGGTTGCCTGCCCAGCGGCCGACCGGCAGCCGGACGTGACGGATGCGGTCGAACAGGTCGAATCTCTCAGTCGTGCCGCATATGGCGTCGGAAACGATCTCGGCGGCGATATGCGTGGTGTTGACCCCTTGGCCGACAAAGCCCTGCACATAGTAGAGATTTGGCTCGAGCCGGCCGATCGCCGGCACGCGGTTGATGTTGATGCCGAGCCGCCCGCCCCATGCGTAGTCGATTTTCTTGCCCGCGAGCTGTGGGAAAATCCTCGCCAGCCGCGGGCACAATGTGGCCGTGACGTCGCTCGGATCCCGGTTGGAGTAATTGCAGCGCCCGCCGAACAACATCCGCCGGTCGGCGGAAAGCCGGAAATAGTCCAGCACCACATTGCTGTCGCAGACGGCCAGGTCGTGCGGATTGATCTCCGCTGCGGTCTTCTCGTCGAGAGGTTCAGTCGCGATGATGTAACTGCCGGTCGGAAATGTCAGCCCCCGCAGGCGTCCGCGCTGGAACGGATGGTCGGTGCTGCCAGCCAGCACGATCGCATCGGCCTCGACCCGTCCATGGGCCGTCACAGCCGACGGTTTCAACCCGCCGGAAAGCTCGATCACGGCGGACTGCTCACGGATCCTCACACCGAGATTGGCGGCCGCGCGCGCCTCGCCCAGACACAGATTGAGCGGGTGCAAATGACCGTTGCGCCGGTCGATCAGGCCGCCATGATAGACATCTGTCCCGAGCACATGCTCCATGTCGCCGGGCTCGACCAGCTCGAGATGCTCGCCCTCGCCGGCCGCGATCATCTCCTCGTATTGGTTCCTCAGGCCGCGCATGTGTCTCGGCCGGGCAGCGGCCACCATCCAGCCGCGCTTCAAGTCGCAGCTGATCTGGTATTTCGCCACCCGCTCCTCGATGATCTCATGGCCGCGATAGCGAAGTGCGCGCAGCATGCGCGCGCCCGCCTCGCCGAGCTGACGCTTGATCTCGGCTTCTCCGGTCATGCCGCTGATCAGCTGTCCGCCATTGCGGCCCGAGGCGCCCCAGCCGATCCGGTTGGCCTCCAGCAGCACGACCGAATAGCCGCGCTCGGCCATTGTCAGCGCGGTGGCGACGCCCGAGTATCCGCCGCCGACCACGCATATGGCGGCGCGCAGGGGGCCCTCCAGTCGCGGGTAGCGGACGTGGTCGTTGGCGGTCGCCGCGTAGTAGGATTCGATGTGGTTCTCTGCCATGCTCGCTTTCTGGCCAACACGTCTCGGCAGTCACCACGCCAAGGCAGGGGCGTGCGAGAGCCTCCCACAGGCTTTGGCCGGGGTCCTACGCCGCGCCAGCGTCGACCGCGCGCGTCTCACGCCGCTGACGCGCTGCCGCGCGCTTGGTCGTGTATGACGCGACGAGAACGCCAAGGGTCACAACTCCGATCATGAGCGTCGAGATGGCATTGATCTCCGGCGTCACGCCGAGGCGCACCTGGCTGTAGATCTTCATCGGCAGCGTGGTCGCGCCCGGCCCTGTGGCGAAGCTCGCGATCACGAGATCGTCGAGCGACAGGGTGAAGGACAACAGCCAAGCCGAAATGACGGACGGCGCGATAATTGGAAGCGTAACCTCAAAGAAGGTCTTGACCGGCGTCGCGCCGAGATCCATCGCGGCCTCTTCCACCGATTTGTCGAAATCAAAGAGCCGCGCCTGGACGACGACGGCGGCATAGCACATGGAAAATGTCACGTGGGCAACGGTGACCGTCCAGAAGCCGCGGTCGAAGCCGATCGCCACGAACAAGAGCAGGAGCGACAGGCCGGTGATCACCTCCGGCATCACGAGGGGGGCGAAGATCATGCCCGAGAACAGCGTGCGGCCGGGAAAGCGGCCCATGCGCACGAGCACGATCGCGGCGAGCGTGCCGAGCACGGTTGCGATCGTGGCCGAGAGCAACGCCACACGCAACGTCACCCAGGCGGCATTCATCAGGCCCTCGTTGTCGAGAAGTCCGGCGTACCATTTGGTCGACCAGCCGCCCCACACGGTGACCAGCTTCGACTCGTTGAAGCTGTAGATCACCAAGAGCAGGATCGGGATGTAGAGGAACGCAAATCCCAATCCGATCGAGGTTGCGTTGAACCAGGAGAAGCGACCACTCATGCGCCGGCCTCCCGCTGCTTCTGTTGATTGCGCTGGAACAGCACGATCGGGATGACGAGCACCAAGAGCAGGATCACCGCGACGGCGGACGACACCGGCCAGTCGCGGTTGTTGAAGAACTCGTTCCAGAGTGTCTTACCGATCATCAGCGTCTCGGAGCCGCCGAGAAGATCGGGGATCACGAACTCGCCCACGGCCGGGATGAACACCAGGAAGCAGCCCGCGACAACGCCAGGGATGGAAAGCGGGAACGTCACCTGCCAAAAGGCGCGCCAGGGCCGAGAGCCCAGATCCTCGGCTGCCTCCAGGAGCGCAGGGCTGATTTTCTCCAAGCTCGCATAAAGCGGCAGGATCATGAACGGAAGATATGAATAGGCGATGCCGATATAGACTGCCGTGTTCGTGTTGAGGATCGTCAGCGGCTCATCGATCAGGCCGAGATTCATGAGCAGCAGATTGAGCAGGCCCTCCTTCTTCAGAATCCCCATCCAGGCGTAGACTCGGATCAGGAACGAGGTCCAGAAGGGCAGGATCACCAGCATCACGAGCGTCGGCTGCCACTCGCGCGGCGCGCGCGCCATGCCGTAGGCGATCGGGTAGGCGATGATGAGCGTGAAAAAGGTGGACAGGGCCGCGATCTTGAGGCTCGACCAGTAGGCGCTGACATAGAGCTCGTCCGAGAAAACGAAAGCATAGTTCTCGAAGTCGAGCTCGGCAAAGAAATCGCTGATCCCGGAAAGGCCCTGGGAGAAATCGAGCACGGGTATGTAGGGCGGGATCGCGGTCGCGACGTCCGACAGCGAGATCTTGAGGACGATGATGAAGGGGACCAGGAAGAACAGCAGCAGCCAGAAATAGGGCACTGCTATTACGGACCAGCGGCGCATACTTCCTCCCGTCCCAGACCATGATCGCGTCCGACCCACTCAGTCCGAAGCGCCGATCATGGTCCAAACGTATCAATTGGAGCGTGATCCACGTCTCGTATGGTTTCCCATCCGAGACGATCACGCTCCACGCCACTCCAGCGCGTTCCCGCCCCGCGAGCGGCCTTTCACCGCGTCAGGACAATGCCGGCATCGTCCGGCCATTCGAGCCAGACGTTATCTTCCCAAGTGATCGAGCGCTCGACCGTGTGGGCGGAGTTGGCCCGGAGCGCCGTCACGCGCTGTCCCGAGGCCACGCGAACATGGTAATGGGAGATGGAGCCCAGATAACCGATATCGGTCACGTTGCCCGGGATCGCGTTGATCGAGCCCGCCGGCTTTTCGAGACAGATGCGGATCTTTTCCGGGCGTAGTGCCAGCCATACCTGTTGATCCTTGGCGAGGCCACTCGGAGCCTGGGCCTTGAATCGCGAGCCGTCGGCCGCCCATGCGATCTCGACATACCCATCGGCAACCCCTGCAACCTTGCCCTCGAGGATATTCACCTCGCCTATGAACTGCGCGACGTAGCGCGACTGCGGCGCTTCGTAAATCTCGCCGGGGGTGGAGACTTGCACCAGCTCGCCGTGATCCATGACGGCGATGCGGCTTGCAACCGTCATCGCCTCCTCCTGGTCGTGGGTGACGATGATGAAGGTGGTGCCCGTGCTTTCCTGGATGCGCATCAGCTCGAATTGGGCCTGATTGCGCAACTTCTTGTCGAGCGCGCCGAGCGGCTCGTCGAGCAGCATGATGCGCGGCTTCTTGGCGATGGCGCGGGCGAGCGCGACGCGCTGCTGCTGGCCGCCCGAAAGCTGATGCGGCTTGCGCTTGGCGAACTTTTCGAGCTCGACCATGGCCATGGCCTCGCCGACGCGCGCGTCGATGTCGGCCTTGGGCATCCGTTCCTGGCGCAGGCCGAAGCCTATGTTGCGCTCGACCGTCATGTGCGGGAAGAGGGCGTAGGACTGGAACATCATGTTGATGACCGGCCGCTCGTAGGGCGCAAGGTCGGTGATGTCCTCGCCGCCGACGATGATGCGCCCCTCGGTCGGGTTCTCGAACCCGGCAAGCATGCGCAAGAGCGTGGTCTTGCCGCAGCCCGACGGGCCGAGGAGAGCGAAGAATTCGCGCTCGTAGATATCGAGCGAGCAGGCTTTGACGGCCACGAAGCTGCCGAACTGCTTGGTGACGTTCTGGAAGCGGACGATGGGCGACTTGGCGGGGTCCTTCCAGGGCGCAAACCCCGACTGCGGTGCCGGCGTCCTCGGTCCCGCCCTCCTCGCGTCCGCGCCCTGCGTCACGCCGGCCTTCGCCTCACTCGCCGTCGCCCCGGACATGGTCATAATCCTCGTAGCGAAATCCCGCCGGGCATCGGACTGTCGGGCGCCGGGCGCTCTGAAAAGGCGACTGCGCCAGGAAACCGCTCCAGCGCGGCCGCCCAATGCCTACTTGCCAGTCACAATCTTGGTCCACGTCCTGGTCACGATGCGCTGCGTTTTCGCGTCGTACGACGTCTTCACAAACAGCCGCCTCATCGTTTCGGCATCGGGATAGATCGATGTGTCCGTCTTGACGCCCTCGTCGAGAAACTCCTGCGCGGCAAGATTGCCATTGGCGTAGTTGACGTAGTTCGATGCCTTGGCGATGACCTCGGGTTTCATGAGGTAGTTGAGAAAAGCGTGCGCCTCCTCGACGTGCTTCGCGTCAGCAGGTATCGCCATCTGATCGAACCACATCTGCGCACCCTCTTTGGGAAGCGCAAATGCGATGGTCTGGTTGTTCTTCGCCTCCTCGGCCCGGTCGCGCGCTTGAAGGATGTCGCCCGAGTAGCCCACGGCGACGCAGATGTCGCCGTTGGCCAGTGCGTTGATGTACTCGGAGGAGTGGAACTTCTGGATGTTCGGACGGACCTTTTCGATGAGCTCGCCCGCCTTTTGGATGTCCTCGGGTTTAGTGCTGTTCGGGTCGAGGCCCAGATAGTTGAGGGCCGCCGGGAGGATATCGTCGGGCGCGTCGAGCATGTGGATGCCGCAATCCTTGAGCTTTGCGATCAGCTCCGGTTTGAAGATCACGTCCCAGCTGTCGATCGGCTGATCGCCCAGGCGCTCTTTCACCTTGCCCTCGTTGTAGCCGATGGCCGTCGTTCCCCACATGTAGTTGATGGAATATTCGTTACCCGGGTCGTAGATCGCGGTGCGCTTCGAAATCTCAGGCCACATGTTCTTGAGGTTCGGCAGCTTCGCCTTGTCGAGCTTCTGGAAAACTTTGGCGCCGATTTGGCGCGAGAGGAACGGTCCCGTCGGGACCACGATGTCATAGCCGCTGCCGCCGGCGAGCAGCTTGGTCTCGACCACCTCGTTGCTGTCGAAGACATCGTAGACGACCTTGATGCCCGTCTCTTTCGTGAAATCCTCGAGGATCGACTCGTCGATGTAGTCGGACCAGTTGTACACCCGCACTTCGCGATCCTTCGCGATGGCTGAATGCCCGAAGACGAGCGCCGCGAGCACCACGCTGCCGGCCAATGCACCGCTGGGTCCATGGAATCTGATCATTCGAGGCCTCCCTGATCCTTGCGAACCGGCGCCCGTCCGTTGAGCACTGGCGGTGCCGTCCAGCATCCGTTGCAAAGCTTGGCCATTGTGATCACAAAATCCGCGCGGTACAAGCAGATCGTAAATAATCGGCCGTGCCAGTCGGGCCGGTGCCCATTTAACCGACTCAGCATTGCTGCGGTGCTGGCCGACCTGAACCGAGCCCCAGGATGGAAAGAAAAGACGACCGTGTTCGGGTGAAAAGCGGGCTCGACGGAGGCGCCGTTGCTGCGCTGCAACCAGCACCGCCGGGCGATGCGCGGGACCTCGGCGTGACGGCGCATGAAAGCGTTTATCGCCGGCTCAGAGAGCGGATTCTCTTTGGCGGCTTCCTGCCCGGCGGTGCGATCACGCTAAGGGGCCTCGCCGAGGCATTGGGCGTCAGTCCGATGCCTGTTCGCGAGGCCGTGCGCCGGCTGATCGCGGAACGGGCGCTGGCGATGCAGGACAACCGGCGAGTGCTGGTGCCGCCGATGACGCGCGCCAAGTTCGAGCAGGTCTTGTTCGCGCGGCGCGCACTCGAGCCCGAGCTCGCGGCTCGAGCGCTGTTGCGCATGAGCCGCGCCGACATCGAGGCGATTGCGGCCATCGACCAGACGATCGACCAGACCATTATCAATGGCGATGTCGATGGCTACACGCGCGGCAATTTCCGGTTCCATTTCACGATCTATGGGTATGCTGAAGCGGAAACGCTGCTTGGGCTGCTCGAAAGCATCTGGCTGCAGTTCGGTCCGTTCATGCGCATGGCCTATGGCCGCATCGGCACCTCGAAACTCGAGGATTATCACCAGGCCGCAATCGAGGCGATGCGGCGCGGCGACGAGGCAGCGCTGCGGGCGGCGATCATCGCCGATATCGGCCAGGGAATGGGGTTCATAGGTGATGCCGTTCTCGGACGCGTGCAATGACCCCTATGCATGATCACCGTTAACGGTGGGCCGCCGTCTCTATGGCATGGGTAGCGGCCATTCTTGGCCACTTAAGCTTGCGCACCCGACCAGCTTGAGTTCACGCCGATTCTGTGATCACATTATGTAGACACGATGCGCGGAACCAGCTTGAGCAGGTTGGCATCCCGCGTCGCTCGATCCGTGCCATCGGCGGGTCATCGGCTTCCCCTGCTGCTGAAAGGGGGCGGTATGCGGCGGATGATGCCGCTGCGCCGGCGATCCGAATTTCAAGACAGCATTTCGCTGCACCTCAGGTGATCCATGAGTCCCGAAGCCGGAGCGACACCCGTCGACGCCGAAGCTTACAATACTGCCGGCACCACTCCCGAAACATTGCGCGCCTGGCTCACCTATCACCGCATAGTTGAGGTCGATTGCGCCGTCCCCGACATTGCCGGCGTCGCGCGCGGCAAGACCATGCCGGCGGAGAAGTTCGTCAAGCTCGACGCCGTGCATCTGCCGATCTCGATCTTCCACCAGACGATCACCGGCGACTATGTCGGCTTCGACGATGATGCCCAGGCCCTCTATGCCGAGAGCGATCTGATGATGGTGCCGGACCTCAATTCGATCCGGCCGGCCCCCTGGGCCTCGAGCCCAACCGCGCAGGTCATCCACGACGCGACCTGGCAGAATGGCGAGCCGGCCGAGATCGCACCCCGCAACGTCCTGAAGCGGGTGCTCGCGTACTATGCGAAGGAAGGGTGGACGCCGGTGGTCGCGCCCGAGCTCGAATTCTACCTGACCAAGACGAACCCCGACCCGGACTATCCGCTCGAGCCGCCGATCGGCCGGTCGGGCCGCCCGGGCGCGGGCCGGCAGGCCTACAGTCTCGGCGCCGTCGATGAGTACGAAAAGGTCGTCAACGACATCTATGAGTTCGCCGAGCGGCAATATCTGAAGATCGACACGATCATTCAGGAGGGCGGTGCGGCGCAGCTCGAGATCAATTTGCTGCACGGCGAGGCGACCGACCTCGCCGATCAGGTTTTCTTGTTCAAGCGCACGATCCGCGAAGCCGCCTTCAGGCACAGTTGCTATGCGACCTTCATGGCCAAGCCGCTCGAGAACCAACCCGGCAGCGCCATGCACATCCATCAGAGCATTGTCGACGCTAAGACGGGTAAGAACATCTTCACAACGGAGGCCGGCGCGCCGAGCAAGCTGTTCTTCCAGTTCCTCGCCGGTCAGCAGCGATATCTGCCGACCGCGACCTGCCTATTTGCGCCCTACGTCAATTCGTACCGGCGCATGGTGCCCGGCGGGGCGTCGCCGATCAACGTCGAGTGGGGCCACGACAACCGTTCGGCGGGTCTGCGCGTTCCGATATCGCCCGATAGCGCGCGCCGGATCGAAAATCGTCTGGCGGGGGCGGATTCGAACCCCTATCTCGCAATTGCTGGAAGTCTCGCGTGCGGCTATCTCGGCATAAAGTACGCACTGGAGCCCCGCGAGGGCGTGGTCGGCAATGCCTATCGCAACCACCATCAACTGCCGCGCGGCCTGCTCGAGGCGCTGACCTTGTTCGAAGACAGTGAGGACTTGCACGAAATCCTCGGCAAGAGGTTCTGCCATGTCTATCTCCAACTCAAGCGCTCAGAGTTCGAGGAGTTCATGCGGGTCATCAGCCCGTGGGAGCGCGAGCATCTGCTGTTGACCGTCTGAGGCGCCCGGCGGGCGTCACGACGCCACGGGCCAGAGCGTGATCGACGCGTGAGACTGAGTGGATCCAACGCGATCATGGTCTAGGAGAGCGTTCTGACCATGTAGCGCGCCGCTTCATCGTAGCTGCGCAATTTCCTGTCGAGGACAGGATCGCTCAAGATCTCGAATCCGTGCCGGCGCCAGAACCCGGGTGATTCCTTCACCGCGACCAAAGAGCTATTCGGGAACCCGGCGGAACAGGCGTGAGCGAGAAGCCTCTCGACCATGGAGGACGCCGCGCCGACGCCACGCGCATCCGGGAGCAGAGCAAGATCGTGAATGTAGTAGGTCGTGGCAGTCTTGGGCAGCTCGCCGAGCAGCGCGTTCAGCGACGGTGGCTCAAGATAATGCCACGGATGACTGATGACATAAGCCGAAACCTGGTGAGCAAGATCGAGAACCATGCAGCCGTCGGGATAAAGCCGCCGCCGCTCGGCGAAGACGGCGTCGTCTTCCGGATAGTCCACGTGCACACGACCCGCGATGGAGACCACGGCCGCGACGTCTGCCTCCGACATTGGTCTCCACTTGGCGCGGCTGGGGTCGGTCTTCGGCACGTGGTCATACATCCGGCTTCAAGCGCAACGTGTGACAGCGATACATGTGTGACACACGCTGTGCATGTGTCCTCGGCGCGAGCCTCGCCGAGTGCGCTCAAGAGGCCGACCTAAAAATAAGCGGCCCGCCAGACTAGGTTAAGCTTGGCGGGCCACGCATATTGTGGCGACATGAGGGGAAATTAACCACGAGCAAGAGTATTATGTCATATGCTGACACTATATCTTGGTAAATTTCCTCTTAGTCTCTAGCTCAATCGAGATTGATCTGATTTCTTGGATAGAGCAACTCTTCGATTGTCTCGACAAAAACCTCTATGGCGCGGATCATTGTCTCTCTCCTCTAGAAAACTGATTTGTTGATAAAGAATTTAGCCGCTGCATGCCGGTAAGACAAACGACAATGCTTTACACCAGATGTAAGGTTTTGTTACATGCGGAATGGCACGCCGACTCCCATCCTTGAATGCTCTCAAGGCGTTCGAGTCCGCAGGACGGCACGCCAGTTTCTCGCTGGCGGCAGCAGAACTAAGCGTCACGCATGCGGCTGTCAGCCGGCACATCCGCGAGCTCGAGGCGTCGCTCGGGGTGAAGCTGTTTCATCGGACGGGACGGGGCGTTCAATTGACCGAAGCCGGCCAGGCGTTGGCGCAGGATCTGACGCCGGCCTTCGATCTCCTCGCCCAGGCAACCGAGCGGTTCACCGGTCCGCGCCATCGCCGTCAGTTTGTGATTAGCGCGGAGGTGTCGTTCGCCGCACTGTGGTTGGTGCCGCGGCTCGGGGGCTTCACATCGAAGCATCCCGACATCGATCTCGTACTGGATCCGACTAATCGGATCGTCGATTTCAGGACCGAGAAAGTCGATCTCGGCATTCGCTACGGCAATGGCGAATGGCATGACGCCGACGCAATCAAGCTCATCGATTCCGATCTGACGCCGGTGTGCAGCCCCGCGCTCCTGAGGAAAGGGACGTTTCGATCGCCTCGGGATCTCGCCACCGCGACGTTGCTCCAGGAGGATCCCAAGCAGCACTGGAAGGACTGGCTCGAGGCTGCCGGCGTTGCCGAGGTCGTGTCGCCCGCGGGGCCGATATTGAAGGGCCACTTGGCGATCGCTGCGGCCGAGGCAGGGCAGGGCTTCGCCCTTGCCGACGCCATCCAGGCCGGCGACGCGCTGCTTGCGAAAAAGCTCGTCAGCCCGTTCGATATTGTCGTGCGCCACCACGCCTACTACGTGGTGCGCGGCGCAAAGAAGAAAGAGTCGAAGGCCGCCGCGGCCTTCCGGACCTGGCTCGCCGCCGAGATCGAGCGGTCGGACGCGGCACTCCGGTCCGTGGGGTTAGGACATCTCGCAGCGCGATGAAGAGGATCAGCTCATGACCACCAAGTCCCCCACCCCAGCCATGCCCAAGGTCGTGAGCTTCGCGGACCCGGCGCCCGAGCCCGAGCGCTACCGGCCCAAGGCGGACCGCATCCTCGCAGGCGATCCCGCTCAGGCCGCGACGAACCTCTATCGAAGCGCCGACGGGCGCTTCAACTGCGGGGTCTGGGAATGCCAGCCCGGCAAATGGCGCGTCGTGTTCACCGAGAGCGAGTTTTGCCACCTCGTGTCAGGCGCAATCGTGGTCACGGGGGACGATGGCTCGGAGCGCACGTTCCGGGCCGGAGATAGCTTCGTGTCGCCGGCAGGCTTTACCGGCACTTGGGAAATCATTGAGACCGCGAAAAAGCTCTATGCCTATTACGAGTAGGCCGCGGCTGCGGTGCTAGCCGGAATGCCTCCGGGACCGGAAGCGCCAGAGGCCCGGCGCTTCCGGACTGCGCGTCAATGCGATTTGTATTCGCCCTTGCCGTGGGCGAGCGCGAACTCCTCCTCCGGCGACAGGATGAGCTTATGACGGCCGACGAGCGCGAAGTAGGCGATGCCGACCGCGAACCAGGCTGCGACCCACAGCACGCCCGCGCGGTACGTCGGGTCCTGAAGCTGCATGTAGATCGTGATGAGCGCGATGATCACTGTTGCCCACGCGCCGAGAACCCCAATCGGACTTTTGTAGGGCCGGTCCATGTTCGGGAACTTGCGCTTGAGCTGGATATAGGTGAGTCCTTGCGCGACGTATGAGAACATGGCGCCGAACACCGCCATGTTGAGCAGCGTGCCGCCGATCACCTTGGCGCCCTGGTCTGCGCCCTGGATGAACCAGACCGCCAGCATGACGGCGAGGCCGACGAGCGCGCCGACGAACAAGGCGACATGCGGCGTCTTGCGCGTGCCGTGCGTCACCGACAGGCCACGCGGGAAATAGCCGGCACGGGAGAGCGAGTAGATCTGCCGGCCAAAGGCGAAAATGATCGCGTGGAAACTCGCGACGAGGCCGGTCACCGCCACCAGGGCCAAGATGTTGGCAAGCTCCGTGCCGTAAATGGCGCGCAAGCCGTCGAGCAGCGGCTCGCCCGAGGCGCCGAGCTTGTGCGATCCGACGCCTGCCACCGAGGGGTTGAGGAACAACACGAGGAAAGCGAGCACGATCAGCGTGAACATGCCGAGCATAATCCCCTTGGGCATGTCCCGTTTGGGATCGACCGACTCTTCCGCCGCCAGTGGCAGCTGCTCTATGGCGAGAAACAGCCACACCGCAAACGGGAGGGCTGCGAGCACGCCCGTAACGCCCATCGGGAACATTGGGCCGTTGCCCTCTGGCAGCTCGGTGCCGTCAGGCGCGATGTTCAAGGCCCAGCGGCCGAATTCGATGTGCGGTATAGCGCTGACAAAAAACACCAGCAGGCACAGCACCGCGAGAAAGGTCACAATGAGGGAGATCCGAAACGATAGCTCGACGCCCGTGTAATTGAGCCCGGCGAAAACCATGTAGCCAAGGATCCAGAACACAGGCTGCCACTCCGCGGGCGCTCCGACGATGGCAGCAAGATAGGTGCCGATGAAAAACACGATGACGGCCGCGGTCATCACGTACTCGACATTCTCGCTGAGCCCCGTCAAGAACCCGCCCCAGGGGCCGAACGCCGTGCGCGCGAAGGAATAGGCGCCGCCCGTGTGCGGCATCGCCGGGCTCATCTCGGCGAGGCTGTAGGTGAGGCCCAGGTACATGATGGCGATTAGAATGGTCGCGACCAGCATGCCGCCCCACCCGCCGGAGGCGAGTCCGAGGTTCCAGCCCGAGAATTCTCCCGAGATGACGGCGCCCACCCCGAGTGCCCACAGCGACCAAACACCGGCATGGCGCCGGAGCCCTCGCGCCTGAAAATAAGCGTCGTCGACCTTTTCGTAGGTGACGCCCTTGACCTGTTGCTGCATGGCTTGCTTGTCCCCATTGCGGCGTCGCGGACAGCTCCGGTGGCGGCTACAACCACCTACCCGCCCGCCGCACAAGACACGAGGCCGACGAAGGCAAGACGTCTCAAAGCCGTGCACCCCGTATCAAGAGACCCCAATCCTCTTACCATCGGCACCGCCGCCAGGACCAAAGGCTCCGGCAGGGCGCAAATCCAAGCATATGCTGTTCCGAGAAGATTGCCATGCATCGAATGCGCTCGGCTTTCCCGGGGCCGCTGCCGAAACGCCCGTTTCCGAGCCGGCTAGAGCGTGGTCAAGTCCGGACGCTCCGCCAGGCCACGCCGTCAATAAACGCGTCGACCGAGGCCTCGAAGGCCGCGTCGGGGTCGAGGGATCCGAAGGCGGGGATCAGCGCCCGCGTCGCGGGATAGCCGAGCGGATCGAGCGCGCCGAGCTCGGCCTCGTCCTCATCGCTGATCGGGCGAAGAAGCCCTTCGGCCTCGGCCAGCGCAAACCCCAGAATGAAGGCATAGAACGCGAGGCCCAATCCTGCCGCCTCGGCGTCGGGCAACCCTGTCCGCCGCAAGGCCCGATAGACCACCTCGCTCGAGGCATGGTCGGCAGGGCCCGTGGCATGAAAGCGGAAGTGCAAATGGAACAGTCGCGGATGACGGTGGGCGAGGTTGCGGTAGGCGCGCGCGACGGCTCTGAGGTCGGCCTTCCAGTCGTCGGTCGGGAGCGGTAGCTCGACGGTCGCCAGCGCCCTGTCGGCGATGTGGCGCAAGAGCTCGTCGCGGGAGCGGAAATGATGCAGCACCGTCATGGGATCGACGCCGATGCGCAGGCCGAGCTTGCGCACCGAGAAGCCCGCCTCGCCTTCCCGCGACAGCATGTCGAACGCCGCGTCCAGGATCACGTTGCGGTCGAGGCCGCGCCGCCCGCGCGGGCGCGGCTTCGCCCCGCCTGCCCTTTTCTTAGCCGTCCGCGCCGTCTCTCTTGACAATTCTACACCGTAGCCAATAAAGTCTGCACCGTAGCCATACCCGCTCGGACGCCTGCCTTCAAGGCCTGCGTGGCAGGGTGTGGGATGTGGAGGAGACGCGTGAGCGGGAGAGCACCGATCGCGGACAGAAAGTGGCGATCCACCGGAGCGGGCCTTAGGCGAGCGGCGGCGTTTTCTTCACCTGAGTCTAGTGCGTCGAGCGGACTGGCCTGGAAGGCGCGGCTTGTCGAGCATTGCGCGCGCATCGGCTATACACCTCCGAGGAGCTTCCAGCATTAATCGAACGGCCCTAAGGTCGCGCCCAGCTGGAGAACTCACCGTGACCAATCAGTATCAAACCGCGCAGTTGAAAGAGCTCGATGCCCTCCACCATCTGCACCCGTTCACCAATCATAAGTCGCTGAGGAGTGGCGGCGCCCGGGTCATCGTCCGCGGCGACGGGCCTTACATTTGGGACAGTGACGGCAAGCGCATTCTGGACGGAATGGCCGGCCTATGGACAACCAACCTCGGCTATGGACGCAAGGAGCTCGCCGACGCGGCTTACGCGCAGATGCTCGAGCTGCCGTTCTACAACACATTCTTCCGCACGACGCACCCCCCCGTCGTGGCTCTGTCGCGCAAGCTCGCCGAAATTGCGCCGGGCAGCCTCAATCAGGTTTTCTATGGCTCATCAGGGTCGGACTCGAACGACACCGCGATCCGCCTGATCCGTCATTACTGGGTGCTCAAGGGCGAGCCGAGCCGGCGCATCATAATCTCCCGCAAGAGCGCCTATCACGGGTCTACGATCGCGGCCGGGTCGATGGGCGGGATGTCTCACGTCCACGCGCACAGCTATCCTCTCTACGACGGCTTCCGCCACGTCATCGATCCCTATTGGTACGGAGAGCAGGAGCAAGGAGAGACGCCAGAAGCCTTCGGCATCCGTGCCGCGCGCGCGATTGAGGATGAGATTCTCGCCGTCGGGCCCGAGAACGTCGCCGCTGTCGCGGGCGAGCCGGTTCAAGGCGCCGGCGGCGTGAAGATCCCGCCTGCGAGCTACTGGCCGGAAGTGCAACGAATCGTCGACAAGTACGGCGTGCTCCTCTTGGCAGATGAGGTGATCACCGGTTTCGGGCGTCTCGGCAGTTGGTTCGCGTCGCAGCACTACGGCATCCGCCCCGACCTGATCACCTTCGCCAAGGCGGTGACCTCGGGCTACCTGCCGCTCGGCGGCCTGATCGTGGACGACAAGATCGTCGATGCCCTGATGGCCCACGACGATGACTTCAACCATGGCTACACGTTCTCCGGTCATCCCGTCGCGTGCGCGGTTGCCCTCAAGAACCTCGAGATCATGGAGCGCGAGCAGCTGCTGGCGCGCGTCAAGGACATGACCGCCCCCGCGCTCGCGAGGCTCTTGGCAAAGTTCAAGGATCACCCGCTGGTCGGCGAGGTTCGCTCGGTCGGGCTCTTGGGGGCAATCGAGCTTGTCGCCGACAAGAGGACGCGCCAGCGTTTTGCGGACCTGGGCCGGGTCGGATTGATCTGTCGCGATCACTTCTTCCGCGAAGGCTTTATCATGCGCGCCATTGGCGACACGATGGTCACGGCCCCGCCGCTCATTTGGACCCAGACCCAGTTCGATGAGGCGGAAGCAGTGATCCGCCGCGCGCTCGATCTGACATTGAATGATGTTGCAGGAGAGCTCGCCGCATGAGCCGTCCGATCGTCGTCATTCCGGCGTGTACCAAATCGATAGGCGGATACGACTTCGACGCAGTCGGCCGGAAATATTCGGCCGCAGTGGCCGAGGTGGCGGAGTGCCAGCCCCTGCTTGCGCCGCTCGGGCCCAGCATGGCGGACATCGGTGCCGTCCTCGAGGTCGCCGATGCGATCCTGTTGTCGGGGAGCCTCTCCAACGTGGCACCGCAGCATTACGGGGAGGAAGACCCGATCAAGCCGGAGCAGCTCGACCCGGCTCGCGATGCGCTGACGCTCCCTCTCATCAGGGCGGCGATCGAGCGCAAGCTGCCGATGTTCGCGATATGCCGCGGATTTCAGGAGCTCAACGTCGCGTTGGGCGGCAGCCTGCATCAGGCCGTGCACGATGTGGGCGGGCACAACGACCATCGCGAGCGCTCGGACGTTTCGCTCGATGAGAAATTCGGACCCGTGCACCCGGTCTCGCTGCGCGGCAAATTGCGCGATTGGATCGGCCGCGACGAGATCATGGTCAATTCGTTGCACTGGCAGGGGATCGCGCGCCTCGCCCAAGGGCTCAAGCCGGAAGGCTTCGCAAAGGATGGCCTGATCGAAGCCGTTCGCGGTCCGGACGACCATCCGTTTTGTTTGGGCGTCCAGTGGCACCCGGAATGGCAGGCCAAGTCGAACCCCGACTCCGTATCGCTCTTCCGCCGCTTCGGTGCGGCTGCCAAAGGCATTGCATCATGACCTATGCGCTTCTCACGACCGAAGAGGCGCGCGAGTTTCTCGACGCCAATCCGGCCGTGCAATGGATCGACGTTTTTCTGTTCGACTTGAACGGCATTCCGCGCGGCAAGCGCATCCGGCGCGCCGATGTTCTCAGTGCCGCGAAGGGCGGCCTCATGATGCCGGGGTCGGTCTTCATCATGGATCCGCTCGGCAATTGCGTGGAGGAGACAGGCCGGTTGTGGGAGACGGGCGACCCCGATCATCACTGCCGCCTGCTCGGCGGAACACTGGCGCCGATCCCGGTCGGCGATGGCAGGCACGCACAGGCGGTCATGGTCGTCGACGGCAAGGATGAGCTCGATCCGCGAGCGGTGCTGATCGAGCAAGTCGACCGCTTGAAGCGCGCCGGACAGACGCCGGTCGCGGCCGTCGAGCTCGAGTTCTATGTCACACGGCGGAATGCGAACGGCTCCTTCGTCCTTCACACCCCCGAAGGTCTTTCGGATGACCCCAGCCGGCCGCTGACGTTCGCCTTCGAGGAAATGGATACGCTCGGCCCCTTTATCGACGACATTTATCGCATCTCGGAAGCCCAGAGCCTGCCTGTCGACGCCATCATGCAGGAGACGGGACCGGGACAGTTCGAGATCAACCTCAAGCACCGCGAGGATGCCGTCAGCGCGGCGCTCGACGGGTTGCTCTTGAAGCGCGCCGTGAAGGCGGCGGCCAGGGCGCATCAGCTCGACGCCACATTCATGGCCAAGCCGCACCATGACTGGGCGGGCTCGGGCATGCACATTCATGTGAGCCTGATCGACAAGGCGGGCCAGAACCTGTTCGCCGGCGATCCGATCTCCCCGCTCTTCCGTTATGCCTTGGGCGGTCTGCGCGAGACCATGGCCGACTTCATGGCCGTGTGGGCCCAGTCCGCCAACGCCTACCGGCGCTACGTGCCTAAGGCCTATGTCTCGATGGCCGCGCATTGGGGATTCAACAACCGCACGGTCGCGCTGCGCATTCCGCACGGCTCGGGACCGGCCACGCGTGTCGAGCATCGCGTCGCCGGGGCCGACGCAAACCCTTACCTTGTGCTCGCTGCAATTCTTGCCGGCATCGCCCATGGCATCGCCAACAAGATCGATCCGGGCGCCTCGGTGGAGGGCAACTCCGAGGCCGTCAATGCGCCCCCGCTTCCGACGGCTTGGGTCAATTCACTCGATCTCTTCCAGAAGTCGGCGGTGGTGCGCGACGCGTTCGGCGCCAACTTCCGGGACGTCTATGCCCGGCTGAAACACACGGAACGCATCAACTTCGAGCGTATCGTCACCCCGCTCGATCATCTCTGGTACTCGCAAGTCGCGTGAGGAAAAAGACCGATGACGTCGCTTGCACATTTCGAAAAGATGGCGGGAGCGATCGAGCTGCCCGGGCGCGCGGTTATCGACGGTCAATTGCAGCCGAGCCTTTCGGGCCGCACTTTCGACAATGTGACGCCGCGCAACGGGAGCGTCATCAATCGCGTCGCGGAATGCGACGCCGCCGATGTCGATGCCGCCGTGTCGTCGGCGCGGCGCGCCTTCGAGGACGGCCGCTGGCGCAACCTGCACTACCGCGACAAGAAGCGCATTCTGTTCGCGCTCGCCGACCTGATGGAGCGCAATGCCGAGACGCTCGCCGTGCTCGAGAGCCTCGACGTCGGCAAGCCGATCAAGGACGCGCTAGCGATCGACGTCCCGCAGTCGATCCGTACCCTGCGCTACTACGCGGAAGCTCTCGACAAGGTCTACGGCGAGGTCGGGCCGGAAACCTCGGATCGCTTTTCGTACGCGGTTCATGAGCCGCTCGGCGTCGTCGGCGCAATCGTGCCGTGGAATTTTCCCCTGCTCATGGCGATGTGGAAGGTCGCTCCCGCGCTTGCGATGGGAAACTCGATCGTCTTGAAGCCCGCCGTGCAGTCGCCGCTGACTGCGTTGAAGCTCGGGCAACTGGCGCTCGAAGCGGGTGTGCCGGCCGGCGTGTTGAATGTCGTCCCGGGTTACGGCGCGACCGCCGGCAAGGCGCTGGCGCTCCACATGGAAGTCGACATGATCGCGTTCACCGGCTCGGGACCGGTCGGCAGGCTGTTGATGCAGTATTCGGGGCAGAGCAATTTGAAGCGTGTCAGCCTCGAGCTCGGCGGGAAATCTCCGCAGATCGTGTTCGCCGACTGCCCGGATCTCAATGCCGCAGCCTTTCACGCCGCCTGGGGCATCTTCTTCAACCAGGGAGAGGTCTGCACCGCCGCATCCCGGCTCCTGGTGCAGGACGCCATCAAGGACGCGTTCCTCGACAAGCTGCTCACGATAGCCAAGCGCATTGTGCCGGGCGATCCGCTCGAGCCGAAAACGAACTTCGGCGCCATGGTCAGCGCCGAGCAGATGCAGACCGCGTTGCGCTACATCGAGACCGCGGCGCGCGAAGGAGCCTCCTTGCGCCTCGGGGGAAAACGCACGCGCGCCGAGAGCGGCGGTTTCTTCGTGGAGCCCACTGTTTTCGACAGTGTTGCGCCTGAAGCGACCCTTGCGCGCGAAGAAGTGTTCGGACCCGTCCTTGCCGTGACGCACTTCATGGAGCCGGATGAAGCGCTCCGGCTTGCCAACCGTACGGTCTACGGTCTCGCAGCCGGACTGTGGACGCGCGACATAAGCCTTGCCTACCGGGCGGCGCGCGAGATCAAGGCCGGGCTGGTCTGGGTCAATGGCTGGGACGCCTGCGATATCACCATGCCGTTCGGCGGCTTCAAGCAATCGGGCTTCGGCCGCGATCGCTCGCTGCACGCACTCCACAAATACGCAGACCTGAAGGCCGTGTCGATCACGATACGCTGAGGGAGAGTCTCATGAACATGATCTCGACCAAGTTTCCGACCGCAGCCTTGATCGACGGGCAATGGATCGACGCCGCCCAATCGTTCCCCGTTACCGACCCCGCGACGGGTGAGGAGCTGGCGCGCGTACCGAACCTCGGGGCGAAGGAAACCACTCAGGCAATCGACGCCGCGAGCCGTGCGCTGCCCGCCTGGTCCGGGAAAACCGCAAAGGAGCGCGCGGTCATATTGAAGCGGTGGTTCGATCTCGTGACCGCGGAGACCGAGATGCTCGCCCAATTGATGACGGCCGAGCAGGGCAAGCCGCTCGCCGAGGCGCGCGCCGAGGTCGGCTACGGCGCGTCGTTCATCGAATGGTTCGCCGAGGAGGGCAAACGCGCCTACGGCCGCACGATCCCGACCACCGTCGGCTCGAGGCGCTACCTTACGATCAAGCAGCCGATCGGCGTCGTCGCGGCGATCGCGCCCTGGAACTTCCCGATCGCGATGATCACGCGCAAGACGGCCCCCGCGCTCGCGGCCGGGTGCACCATCGTCGTCAAGCCGGCCGCAGAAACGCCGCTCTGCGCGCTCGCAATCGCCAAGCTCGCGATCGATGCGGGCGTTCCGCCCGGCGTCCTCAATGTCGTGACGACGCGCGATGCACGCGGCGTCGGCAAGGTGCTTTGCGAGGACGCCCGGGTGCGCAAGCTGTCGTTCACCGGATCGACGGCCGTCGGCAAGGCGCTCTACCGGCAGTGCGCGGATACCGTGAAAAAGCTGACCCTCGAGCTCGGCGGCAATGCACCTCTTATTGTGTTCGACGACGCCAACCTCGAGCAAGCGGTCGCGGGAGCCATGGCCTCAAAGTATCGCAATGCCGGCCAGACTTGCGTTTGTGCCAATCGCATTCTGGTGCAGTCCGGCATCTACGACCGGTTTGCGTCGGCTTTGACGGACGCGGTGAAAAAGCTCGAGGTCGGTCCCGGTCGCGATGTGCGCTGCAACATCGGCCCGCTCATCAATTCGGAAGCCATCGAAAAGGTGCAGGGCTTGGTGCGTGATGCCGTCGCCAAGGGTGCAAAGGTCCTCATCGGCGGCGCGCCACACGCGTCGGGCCCCTTGTTTTACCGGCCGTCGGTTCTGGGCAACGTGACGCCGGACATGGACATGGTTCGCGAGGAGATCTTCGGACCGGTGGCAGCGCTCATGCGCTTCGAGAGCGAGGCCGATGCGGTCAAGCTGGCCAACGATACCCCCTTCGGGCTTGCAGCGTATCTATTCAGCCAAAACCTCAGCCGCGCCTGGCGGATTGCCGAAAGGCTGGAAGCCGGAATGGTCGGCGTCAACGACGGCATCTTCTCGAACGAGGTCGTGCCGTTCGGGGGCGTCAAGGAGTCCGGTCTCGGCCGCGAAGGGGCCGCCGAAGGCTTAGAGGAATATCTCGAAACGAAGTACATCTGTCTGGGCGCCATCGATGCATGAGCGATCACGTCGTCCCAACCGCTCCCGGCGGGCCCAAGACAATTCCTGCTGAGACGAGCCCGCGTGCGTGGGCCGGGTCGGCTCGAGCCCGGTCGTGCTGCGGTCGTGACGCTCGGCCAAATTTTACCGACCCACCTCGAGAGGAACGGAAGGTTAGACATGCCAACGTCCGCCGAGCTTCATGAGCGGAGGGCTGCGGCCGTGGCGCGCGGCGTCGGCCATGCGACCGCGATTTACGCCAAGCGCGCGAAGAACGCCGAGATCTGGAGCGAGGACGGACGGCGCTACATCGACTTCGCCGCCGGCATCGCCGTGGTCAATACCGGCCACCAACACCCGAAAATAATCGCCGCGGTCGAGGAGCAGCTGAGGGCGTTCAGCCACGTTTGCTTCCAGGTCACGCCCTACGAAACCTATATCCGCCTCGCCGAGAGACTGAACGCGATCGCGCCTGTGCCCCGGCCGGCCAAAACCATGCTCGTATCGACGGGCGCCGAGGCGGTCGAGAACGCGGTGAAGGTTGCGCGCGCCTTCACCGGCCGTCCCGGCATCGTCTCGTTCAGCGGCGGTTTCCATGGCCGCACACACATGGGCATGACGCTGACCGGCAAGGTCGTTCCCTACAAGAAGGGGTTCGGGCCCTTCCCCGCCGACGTCTACAACGTCGCCTTCCCCGACACCTATCATGGCGTCGCCGTCGAGCAGAGCCTCCAGAGCCTGAACTCCCTCTTCAAGCATGCCGCCGACCCCTCGAGCATAGCCGCAATCATCATCGAGCCTGTCCAGGGAGAAGGGGGCTTCAACATCGCGCCGTTCGACTTCCTGCGCGCGCTGCGGGCGCTGTGCGACGAGCACTCCATCCTGCTGGTCGCCGACGAGATTCAGACCGGCTTTGCGCGCACCGGCAGGATGTTTGCGCTCGAGCACGCCGGCATCAAGGCCGATGTCGTCGCGCTGGCCAAGGGTTTGGCCGGCGGCTTTCCGCTTTCCGCCATCACCGGCCGCGCCGACGTCATGGATGCCTCCCAAGTGGGCGGCCTCGGCGGCACGTACGCGGGAAACCCTGTGGCGTGCGCCGCGGCCCACGCCGTGCTCGACGTGATCGAGGAGGAGAAGCTCTGCAAACGCGCCAACACGATCGGCAAGATCATTCTCGACCGGTGCAACCGGATCAAGCAGCGCTCGAACCTCAACTGCGTGGGCGACGTGAGGGGCCTCGGCGCCATGTGCGCCATAGAGCTTGTC
The DNA here is from genome assembly GCA_035283385.1 of Hyphomicrobiaceae bacterium. GTDB lineage: Bacteria > Pseudomonadota > Alphaproteobacteria > Rhizobiales > Hyphomicrobiaceae > Hyphomicrobium_C. The sequence goes on along the minus strand of DATETZ010000071.1, from coordinate 5,102 downwards.
AAGGATGTCTCGAGCGGCGAGCCGGCCCCTCAGCTCGCTGCCGCCCTTTTGAAGACGGCCAACGAAAAAGGCCTGATCCTGCTCTCGTGCGGCATGAACGGCAACGTGATCCGGTTCCTGGTTCCGTTGACGGCGAGCGATGCGCTGGTTCGCGAAGGCATGGACATCTTCGAGGAGGGTCTCACCGAAGCCGTCAACCGGACCGCGTGACGTCGGCCAATTCGATCACACTCCACCGGCGCGAGGGCACTTGCATGAGCGCAAAGCTCACCACGAACGATCTCGATGCTTTCTGGATGCCGTTCACCGCGAACCGGCAGTTCAAGACGGCGCCGCGCATGTTCGTGTCCGCGGATCGCATGCACTACACCACCGATGACGGGCGCCGCGTGCTCGACGGCACGGCGGGTCTGTGGTGCGTGAATGCCGGCCATTGCCGGCCCAAGATCGTCGAGGCGATCCAGAGGCAGGCGGCCGCTCTCGACTTCGCGCCCACCTTCCAGATGGGGCACCCGAAGGTGTTCGAGGCCGCCTCGAAGCTGGTCAACATCGCCCCATCCGGCTTCAACCACGTCTTCTTCACCAACTCGGGCTCGGAATCGGTCGAAACCGCGCTCAAAATGGCGATTGCCTACCATCGCGCGCGAGGCAATGCCTCGAAAGTGCGCCTCATCGGCCGCGAGCGCGGCTATCATGGCGTCAATCTCGGCGGCACCTCGGTTGGAGGCATCGCCAACAACCGCAAGATGTTCGGCGCTCTGATGACCGGCGTCGACCACCTGCGCCACACCCACGACCTTGAGAGAAACGCCTTCAGCCGCGGCGAGCCCGAGCATGGCGCCGAGCTCGCCGACGATCTCGAGCGCCTCGTCGCGCTCCACGATGCGTCCACGATCGCGGCCGTCATCGTCGAGCCGGTCGCCTGCTCGGCCGGCGTGCTGATCCCGCCCAAGGGATACTTGACGCGCCTCGCCGATATCTGCGCCAGGCACGACATTCTTCTCGTCATGGACGAGGTCATCACGGGTTTCGGCCGCTTGGGCGCCCCCTTCGGGGCCGACTACTTCGGGATCTCGCCTGACATCATCACCACGGCCAAGGGCATCACCAACGGCGTCGTGCCGATGGGCGCCGTGCTCGTCACGTCAAAGATCCACGACGCCTTCATGACCGGACCGGACTACGTGATCGAGTTCTTCCACGGCTACACCTATTCGGGAAACCCGATGGCCTGCGCGGCCGTGATTGCCACGCTCGAGACCTATCAGGAGGAGGGTCTGCTCACGCGCGCTGCCGAGCTCGCCCGTTACTGGGAAGAGGCGATGCACGCGCTCGAGGGGCTGCCGCACGTCATCGACATCCGCAACATCGGCCTCACCGGCGCCATCGAGCTCGACCCCGTCCCGGGCGAGCCGACCAGGCGCGCCTACAGGCGCTTCGTCGACGCCTTCGAGCGCGGGCTTTTGGTCCGCGCGACGGGCGACACCATCGCCCTTTCCCCACCGCTCATCATCGAGAAAGCTCAAATCGACGAGCTGTTCGACATCCTGACCAAGGTTCTGAAGACGGCGAAATGATCGAATGCATATCATCCAGAACGCGATCGACGGCCGCAAGGTGACCTCTGCGTCGCGGCGGAGAGCGCCGGTCTTTAACCCCGCAACGGGAGAGCAGTCGGCGGTATTGCCGCTCTCGACAATCGACGACGTGAATGGCGCCGTGGCTGCTGCAAGGAAAGCGGCCCCGGATTGGGGCGCCACCCCGCCGCAGAGGCGCGTCAAGCACATGTTCCGCTTCAAGGAGCTCCTCGACCGCCACGCGCACGAGATCGCCCGGGCCATCTCCAAGGAACATGGCAAGATCCATTCCGATGCCCTTGGCGAGCTTGCCCGCGGCATCGACGTGGTCGAGTTCGCGTGCGCCATCCCGCAACTCCTGAAAGGAGAGTTCAGCCGCAATGTCGGCCCGCAAATCGACTGCTGGTCGGACCGGCAGCCGCTCGGCGTCGTTGCGGGGATTACCCCGTTCAACTTCCCGGCCATGGTGCCGATGTGGATGTATCCGGTCGCGATCGCCTGCGGAAATACCTTTGTCTTGAAGCCGTCCGAGCGCGATCCCTCCGCGCCGCTCCTGATCTGGGAGCTGTTCCAGGATGCCGGCTTCCCGGCCGGCGTGCTCAACATCGTCCACGGCGATAAAGAGGCGGTGGACGCGATCCTCGACCACCCCGACATCCGCGCCGTGAGCTTCGTCGGCTCGACGCCGATTGCCGAATATGTCTACGGGCGCGGCGCGGCTGCCGGCAAGCGTGTCCAGGCCCTCGGCGGCGCCAAGAACCACATGATCGTCATGCCGGACGCCGACATGGACCAGGCCGTCGACGCGCTGATCGGCGCAGGATTTGGGTCGGCAGGCGAACGCTGCATGGCGGTCTCGGTCGCGGTTCCCGTCGGCGAGACGACCGCCGGCCGGCTCGTCGAGAAGCTCGCCGCGAAGGTGCGGGTCATGAAAGTCGGCCCGGCCACGGATCCAGACGCCGAAATGGGGCCCGTCATCACTGCCGCCGCCAAGCAGCGCATTACCGACCTTATCGGCCAGGGGGTGAAGGAAGGAGCGAAGCTCGTCGTCGACGGGCGCGGCCTCGAGCTGCAGGGCTTCGAGGGCGGCTTTTTCCTCGGCGGCTCGCTCTTCGATCACGTGACCGGGGATATGACCATCTATAAGACGGAGATCTTCGGGCCGGTGCTCTCGGTGGTGCGCGCCGGGACCTACGACGAGGCGGCGCGCCTCATCGACGGCAACGAGTTCGGAAACGGGACCGCCATCTTCACCCGCGACGGGGACGTGGCGCGCGCTTTTGCCGATCGCATTGAAGCCGGCATGGTCGGCATCAATGTCGCGATCCCGGTTCCGGTCGCCTATCATTCCTTCGGCGGCTGGAAGCGGTCACTGTTCGGCGATCACGCGATCCACGGGCCCGAGGGCGTCCGCTTCTATACGCGGCTCAAGACCGTGACCGCGCGCTGGCCGGCCGGCGTTCGCGGCGGCGGGGAGTTCGATTTCCCAACTCTCAAGTGATGGGATTTGCGCCGTCCGCGCCGCTAAGCAATTTCTGGATCATGACGTCGGTCCGACGGAGGGGCGATGGCGCCGCCCGCTCATTCCGCCGCGACACGCACTGTCTTGGTCTGGCTCCCATCGAACCCCAGCGAAGCCGCCACCGACGAATGCATGATCCGGCCGTCCCTGACATTGAGCCCGGCGGCAAGATGGGGATCGCGATCGAACGCGGCCAGCCCTTTATCGGCCAGCTTGATGACAAACGGGAGCGTGGCGTTGTTGAGGGCTTGCGCGGACGTGACGGGTACGGCGCCCGGCATGTTCGCGACGCAATAATGGATGATGCCGTCGAACTCGAAGGTCGGATCGGCATGCGTGGTGGGCCTCGAGGTCGCGAAGCATCCGCCTTGGTCGATGGACACATCGACGAGCACCGCGCCGCGCTTCATGTGGCGCAGCATGTCGCGGGTCACGAGCTTCGGCGCGCTAGCCCCCGCAACCAGGACCGCGCCGATCACGACATCGGCCGTGAGGATTTCCGTCTCGACGGAATCCATGGTCGAAGCGAGCGTGCGCACCCGGCCCCCGAACAGCTCGTCGAGCTGACGCAAGCGCGGCAGCGACCGGTCGAGGATTGCGACCTCCGCGCCGAGGCCAACCGCCATCCGCGCCGCGTGCGTGCCGACGACGCCGCCGCCCAACACCACAACCCTGGCCGGGCGCACGCCGGGAACACCACCCATGAGCACACCGCGCCCGCCCGTTGGCCGCCGCAGCGCCATGGCAGCGGCCTCGATTGCGAGCCGCCCTGCCACCTCGCTCATGGGAGCCAGCAGCGGCAGACCGCCGGCCGGGTCGGTCACGGTTTCGTAGGCAATCGCCGTCGCGCCCGACGCCATCAAGCCGAGCGCCTGCTCGGGATCGGGGGCCAGGTGCAGGTAGGTGAACAGGATCTGGTGCGGCTTCAGGCGGCGGTACTCGACAGCCTGGGGCTCCTTCACTTTGACGATCATCTCGCTTTGCGCGAACACCGCTTCCGCGTTCGGCATTATGCGCGCGCCGGCCTTTTCGTACGTCGCGTCGTCGGCAAAAATCCCATTACCGGCACCCGACTGCACGACGACCTCGTGGCCGCGCGCGACGAGCTCACGCACCGAGCCGGGGACCAGGCCGACGCGGAACTCGTTGCTCTTGATCTCGGTCGGAACGCCTATGCGCATGCTGCCTCTCCGCTCATATCGCCGCGGGCCGTTTCATGATGGAGGATTGCAGAAATTCGGGTGCGATGCTTGGCTTTGTTCTTTACCGGAAAGCAATAAAACGCAGATAGTCTGCATCAAACTTCTATTTATCGCCGAAAAATGAAAACCAAAGAACTCAACGCGCTGGATCGGGCCATTCTCGCCGCCCTGCTGGAGGACGGCCGGTTGAGCCAGGTTCAGCTCGCCCAGCGCGTTCCGCTCTCGCCGACGGCCATTGCGCGCCGCATCCGGGCGCTCGAGGACGCTCAAGTGATCGAGGGCTATCAGGCTCGGATCAACCGGCGGGCCCTTGGGCTCAACATGACGGCGGTCGTGCAAATCAGCTTGAAGAGCCAGAACGAGGAGCTGCTGGCCGCGTTCGAGAAGGCCGTCAGCGCGGCACCGTCCGTCGTCTCCTGCCACTTGATGTCGGGCGAGGACGACTATCTCGTCACCGTGATGGCGCGCGACCTCGCCGATTTCGAGCGCATCCACAAGGAGCAGCTGTCACGCCTTCCCGGTGTGGCGCGGCTGAAATCGAGCTTCGCATTGCGGGATGTGGTCGACAAGGCGCTTCCGCCCGCAAGCTTGACCCGGTGAAGCGGATGGCTTCCCGCGCTCTTGTCCGACACCGAGATTGCAGCGCCGCTACGGTGCCTGGGACATGCCCAATCCCTGAGCAATTTCGCGGTGCGGAACGCAATAATGGCCGGCGATGTTGCGCAGGAGCAACGGTCGTCCCCCAACTCAGTCTCAAACCGAAACGATGCCTTGTGCCCTCGGCGTGGATTCGGTTTCCTC
>DATETZ010000070.1:0-2179 GCA_035283385.1 Hyphomicrobiaceae bacterium | reverse complement strand
CGCGAGGTGCTGGTCGACATCGGCCACAAGCGAGGCCCGGAAAAGGCGCTCGTTGCCTTCGGCTATGCCGGCTGGGGACCCGGCCAATTGGAGAGCGAGCTCGCGCGCGACGACTGGTTCATTGCGCCCGCGGACGCCGATTTGGTGTTCGACGAACCGCGCGAGAAGGTCTGGGACCAGGCCATGGCCCGCCGGCCGAAGGATTTGTGAAGATGCCGTTGGCTCCCCCTCGCCTCGGGCCGGGCTTCGACCTATAATTGGGCATGAACATTACCCTGACCCCAGAACAGCAGAAGTGGCTTGAAACAGAGGTCGCCGCGGGCCATTTCGATTCGATCGACGATGCGGTAGCCGCCGCGATAGCCGAGCTGATGACGCTGAGCGGCGATGATCTCGCGTGGGCAAAACCCTACGTTGAACAGGCACGAGCCTCTGTTGCGCGCGGCAACGTGATTTCAGGCGATGAGTTCTTCAAGCGGCTTGTTCGGAAACTGGAAACGCTTCAGTCGCCATGACGCGGCTTCTCGTCACCGCCGAAGCCGAAACCGACCTCAACGATATCCTCGACTATCTCTACAAGGAGGCTGGCGCACCCGTCGCGGCTTCCTACGGCCGCAAGTTCGCCGCCATCATCGAGCGCCTTGTCGAGTCTCCCGGCATCGGTGCGCCACGGCCCGCGCTCGGCCGGGATGCGCGCATCGGCATCGTGCCACCATACGTGCTCATCTACGATTTTACGGCGGCGGATGACACCTTGACCTTGCTTCGCGTCGTCCATGGCAAGCGCAATATCACCCGTCGACTGATCACTCGCCGGTGAGGCCTACCCGACATTCCGTCCGGTGAGCGGCTACTTCTGCAGAAAGCGATAGCGGACGGGGCGGCCGCTGATGCCTTCGGCGGCGGAGAGGATGGCGTTCACGTCGAGGCCGTAGTGGCCGTAGAGCTCGGGGATCGAGCCCGACTGGCCGAAGTGCTCGACGCCCAGCGCCCGCACGCGGTGGCCGGCCACGCCGCCCAGCCACGAAAGCGCCTCGGGGTAGGCATCGGTCACCGTGACGATGCCCGCATCGCGCGGCAGCGCGGAGAGCAGCCCCTCGACCGTCGCGCGCACCTCCGGCTGCCCCTGCTCGCGCGCCCGCTGGGCTGCGTGCCAGCCGGCGGAGAGGCGATCGGCGGAGGTGACCGCCAGCACGCCGACGCCGCGCCGGTCCTCGCTCAAGAGGCCAGCCGCCTCGATGGCCTCCGGCGCCACCGCGCCCGTGTAGACGATGGCAAGCTCGGTGCCGGGCTCGGGCCGGCGCAGCCAGTAGCCGCCGTCGATGATGGCACTGCTGAGCTCGCGCGTCATGGCCCGGCTCGGCTGCTCGAGCGGCCGCGTGGAGAGGCGCAGATAGACCGAGCCGCCCTTCTCGTCGCGGTACCAGCGCTCCTCCTTGTCCTCGGCGCCCTCGCGCTGGATGTAGTCGAAGGCCCACTCCATGATGGCGGCCAGCTCATCGACATAGGCCGGCTCGAAGGCGGCGAGCCCATCCTGCGCCATGCCGATCAGCGGCGTGCCGATCGACTGATGCGCGCCGCCTTCCGGGGCCAGCGTGATGCCAGCCGGCGTGCCGACGACGATAAAGCGGGAGTCCTGGTAGCAGGCGTAGTTGAGGGCATCGAGGCCGCGGCAGACGAAGGGATCGTAGAGCGTGCCCACCGGCAAGAGCCGCTCGCCGAACAGCGTATGCGACAGGCCGAGCGCGGAGAGCATCAGGAACAGGTTCATCTCGGCGATGCCGAGCTCGAAGTGCTGTCCCTTGGGGCTCATCACCCAGCGCTGCGGCGACATCAGGCCCCGCTCCTTGAACAGGTCCTCCTGGCTCACCATCGAGAACAGGCCGCGCCGGTTCACCCATGGGCCGAGGTTCGTGGACACGGTCACGTCGGGCGAGGTGGTGACGATGCGCTCCGCCAGCGGCCCGCCGGCGCGCGCGATCTCGTCGAGGATGCGCCCGAAGCCGGCCTGCGTCGCCATTGGCCCTTTCGCCTCGACTTTCGGAAACGGCGCCACGGGCACGGGTGACGCCCGCATCCGGCGCCGCCCCTTGCGGTTGAAGGGCACCTGGCCGAGAAAGCGCTCGATGCCATCGTGGGGCAGGCCTAGGCCTGCGAACTTGTCCCACTCCTCGCCCTG